>NZ_FSRS01000001.1:0-5000 GCF_900142935.1 Rhodovulum sp. ES.010
GATCTCCTCGGTCGAGGAGATCATCGAGGATGCGCGCAACGGGCGCATGTTCATCCTCGTCGACCACGAGGACCGCGAGAACGAGGGCGACCTGGTGATACCGGCCCAGATGGCGACGCCCGAGGCCGTGAACTTCATGGCGATGCACGGGCGCGGCCTGATCTGTCTGTCGCTGACCGGTGAACGCGTGGACGCGCTGGGCCTGCCGCTCATGGCCTCCTACAATTCATCGCGCCACGAGACGGCCTTTACGATTTCCATCGAGGCACGCGAAGGCGTGACCACGGGCATCTCGGCCCATGATCGCGCGCGGACCATCGCGGTCGCCATCGACGCGTCCAAGGACGCCTCCGACATCGCGACGCCGGGGCACATCTTCCCGCTGCGCGCCCGCGACGGCGGCGTCCTTGTGCGCGCTGGCCATACCGAGGCGGCGGTCGACGTGGCGCGGCTGGCCGGGCTGAACCCGTCGGGCGTGATCTGCGAGATCATGAACGAGGATGGCACCATGGCGCGGCTGCCCGATCTCGTGTCCTTCGCCCAGCGTCACGGGCTCAAGATCGGCACGATCTCCGACCTGATCGCCTATCGCCACCGGCACGACAACCTCGTGAACGAATCGGCGGTCAAATCGGTGACCTCGGCTTTCGGCGGCGACTGGACCATGCGCGTCTTCACCGACGAGACCCAGGGGGCCGAACATGTCGTACTCAGCAAGGGCGACATTGCCTCGTCGGAGCCTGTGCTCGTGCGGATGCACGCGCTCGATCCGTTGCAGGACGTGCTCGGCCTCGGGCCGCATGAGCCAGACGAGCTGCCCCGTGCGATGGAGATCATCGCCGGCGAAGGCCGCGGCGTCGTCGTGCTGTTGCGCGACACCACGATGAAGCTCGCGGTCGATGCCGAGGCGTCGCCGCAGACCTTGCGGCAATACGGGCTTGGCGCGCAGATTCTCGCCGCCCTCGGGCTGCACCGGCTGGTGCTGCTGACCAATTCGCCGCTGCCTCGCGTGGTCGGGCTCGAGGCCTACGGGCTTTCGATCGAGGGCACCCGCAGGATCGACGGAAAGGGCTGAGACATGGCCGACCAGGACCCCCACCATATCCTCGAATTGCCGCACTTCGACCGTCCGGTGAAGCTGCTCGTGGCGGTTGCGCCGTTCTACCGCGACATCGCCGACATGCTGATCGCGGGCGCGGGGGCCAAACTGGATGCCGTCGGCGCCACGCACGACCTTGTCGAGGTGCCCGGCGCGTTGGAACTGCCCGCGGCCATCGCGCTGGCGCACCGGATGTCGAACTATGACGGTTACGTGGCGCTTGGCTGCGTGATCCGGGGCGAGACCACGCATTACGAAACCGTCTGCAACGACAGCTCGCGAGGGCTGATGCTGCTGGGCCTGCAGGGTGCGCTGATCGGCAACGGCATCCTGACCGTGGAAAACCATGAGCAGGCCGTCGTCCGCGCCAAACCCGAGGACATGGACAAGGGCGGCGGCGCGGCGGCCGCGGCGCTGCACCTCATCGCGCTTGCCCGCCGCTGGGGAAGTGAGACCAAGGGCGTGGGCTTCAAGCCCGCCGGCAGTTTCCAGATCGCCGAGGGATCCGACCGCGCATGACCACCGCCGCCGAGAAACGCCAGATGAAATCCGCCGCGCGGCTTTATGCCGTGCAGGCCCTGTTCCAGATGGAGCAGTCGGGCCAGGGCGTCGACGCGGTGCGCCGCGAGTTCGAGGATTGGCGCTTCGGCCTCGGCTACGAGGATGGCGAGGACCTGGCCGAGGGCGATGTCGACCTCTTTCGTGCCACGCTGGAAGGGGCGGTGAACTGGCAGGCCAAGATCGACCAGATGACCGATCGCGCGCTAGTTGCGAAATGGCCGATCGCCCGGATCGACCCCACGCTGCGCGCCCTGTTCCGCGCGGCGGGTGCGGAACTCGTGGCCGGCGAGGCGCCGCCGCGTGTGGTGATCACCGAATATGTGGATGTGGCCAAGGCGTTCTTCCCCGAGGGGCGAGAGCCGAAATTCGTCAATGCCGTGCTCGACCACATGGCGCGCGAGTCCCGTCCCGAAGCCTTCTGACGCCGCCCCGGCAAAACGGCGGCCTCCCCACCTGCCTGCCCGCAGGCCTGCGGCAAGAAAATGCGCGGCGAATGGCGATCCGTGCCCGGCGCGCGCCGCGATTTCAATGACATTCACCCCGACATGGAAGTAACGATCAGCGGCGGGACGCCCGGCCTGGTCAGCCCGACCCTGACCGCCAAGACGCCCGCTTTCGTGGGTGCCGCCGGCGCGGGCGGGATCAGCGGTGCGGCGTCCTTTGCCGAGTGGTACACCGACGTGCCGGGCACGAACCTGTCGGCATAGCTCACGATCACGCTCGACAACACGATCACGCCCGACCCGGACGTGTATACCTACACCAATAGCAGCTTCTTCCGGATCGACGGAGCGTTGCTGGGCAACCAGGGCCGGGCGCACAACTACCACTTCACCTATGAACTGCATTCCAGCTTTACCTACCGCGGCGGCGAGACGTTCGCCTTCACCGGGGACGACGACGTGTGGGTTTTCATCGACGACACGCTCGTCGTGGACCTTGGCGGGGTGCATGGCGCAGCTTCGGGTTCGGTCGATCTGGACACGTTGGGCCTGACGCCCGGCAGTACCTACGATTTCGACCTGTTCTTCGCCGAGCGGCACACCGTGGCGTCGAATTTCCGTATCGACACCTCACCGGTCTTCGTTTCGACCATCCGGGTGCCGGCGAGCCTGCCGTTGTTGCTGGGCGGGGTGGGCCTGCTCCGCGTTGCGAGGGGGCAGGCGCGCAAGGGCGCCTGACACGGCGCCACGGTCAGTCGCAAAGCGGGGCCGCGAGGCTGGCGCGCAGGCGCTTGTGATAGGTGACGAGAGTCGGGTGGCGTCGGGCCGCGACCTTGAGCGGCGTGTCCAGCGGTGGCTGCAAAACATTTTCGAGGAAGCCGAAGACCACCGTATCGATCCCTGAGGGCCGGTCGCCGAACACGTAAGGTGCGTCACCGACAAGGGTTGCGAGCGCGGCAATGCCCTCTTCGGCCATGGCATCGATTTCCGCAGCTCCATGTCGGCCCGTGCCCTGTGCATGAAGCGCCCGCGCCACCTGACGGCGCACCATGGCGAAGACCGGGCGGCGGAGGGCCGCGGGCAGAGCGGCGAAGAAGGCCTGGCGCACCGCGTCCGGTCGCTCGATCCAGCGGGCGTGGACAAGCGTCCAGTAGAGATGCTCCTCGACCAGCGCGCGTATCGCCGCCGCCTCGGCGCGCTGCCGTTTGGTCAGGTGCGCGTCCGGGTCGAAGCCATGCTCGTCCGCCAGATGATGCTGGATCGCTTGCGAGTCCGGGATCGCGCGATCGTCTTCCACCAGAACGGGCAGCTTGCCCTTGGGCGCCTTGCGCGGATCTCCGGCCGCGCGCTCGAAGGGCAGGCCGCTCATCTGCAACAGAAGCAGGGATTTCACGGAGAAGGGGCTTGGGCTGATCGTGTCCAGCGCCGGGGCGAAAACGTGGAGCGCGCGCATCGGTAAAGAATCCGTTAACCTTCGTGCGGTCAGAGTGGGAGCGAATCCGGCTTACGGCCAGCGCCGATGCGGGGCGGAAGCGAAGTTTTTTCTTGGAATCGGGCAGCCAATGGCTACCTATTGAGGTGAACATTCGGAGATTGTCGATGCCTGACCTCGTGCGCCTCTATATCCGTCATTCCGTGATCGGCTTCGTTCTGGCGGCGCTGTTCGTGACGCTCCTGCTTTATCTCAACGTCGGAAATCTCTGGCACCTTGTGACCCATGTGTCCGGGGGCTGGTTGGCGTTGGTCCTGTTGTTCGTGTTCAATGGTATTGTGTTTTCTGGGGTCCAGTTCGGCATCGCTGTGATGTCGATGGCTCGTGACGAGGACGACGATTCGCGCGGCCGGCGTCAGCCGGAGCGCGTGCGCGGATTGGTCGAGGCGCTGGTGCCGATCCCGGTTCCGGTGCGCGAAGATCGTCAAATGCCGCGTCGGCGCTGACCTTACCCTTCATTCGGGATGCACAACTGGCGGCCTGCGGGCCGCCGTCTTTTTTCCGGCACACGTGGGTCTGGCGCTTGCGTGGCGGATCCCGGGCGACTCGTATCCACCCTTGTCGCCCGCTATACTGATGGCTCTGGATACGATCACGGGTGGGACCCAGCGATGCGCATTCTGATCGGTGTCTGGCTCCTGCAGGCTCTCACGGCCGGCCCGCTCTGGCTGGTGCTGACCGGCCAAGACCCCGCGCTGATTGCTTTGGGTGTCGCGACGGCGCTCGGGGCCGGGCTTATCGCGGCGCTCTGGATCGGGACCCTGTTGCGCGACCAGCGCAGACTGACCGAGGCGCGCCAGTCGGAACGCCTCGCCGCCGCCAAGGCCCGGTTCCAGGAGCGCCTGGCCAAACACAAGAGCGAAGACGCGGCCCGGCTGTCCGCGCTGACCCAGAAGATGGGCAGTTCGCGCACGCGCCTGCTCAAGGTGGGGTTGATTGCCGGCGGCACGCTCGGCCTTGGCGTCGCCCTGTTCTTCGCGCAGGTGTTCACCGCCGGCCTGCTGGTGGCGGCTTTCGCCGGCGGGGGCGCGGCAGGCTACGGTATCCGGGGCTACCTGTCGCGTGCCCCCGGGTCCCGGTGCGCCGATGGGCCCATGATTATCGATGACCGTGATGCAAAATCCGTGTGCGCCGGGCGGCCGCGGTTGCTGAGAACGGCGCGGAGCTGACCGGGCCGAAGTCGTGAGTCGGACAGAAGGGGCGGGACCGCCGCGACCGTTGAGGAAACGCATTCCCGAGGACCTGTATGTACAGGTGGGCGCCAGGTAACCGGGCCACGACCCGGACAGAGCCAGCTCCCTCGGATTTGCTTAAGGCCACCGGAATGTTGCCTCGTCACGGGAAGGGCAGAACCCGCCTTAGCCACACATAGGGCGCGGGGCCGCCTGCCGCAAGGCTTGTCGGA
>NZ_FSRS01000001.1:3492500-3733504 GCF_900142935.1 Rhodovulum sp. ES.010
ACGGCCCAAGGTCGGCGAAAGGGCCGCGCGGGATCGTTCTGGGGGCGCTCAGGCCCCGGCCGGCCACGCGAAATCGGGCCTGAGCCCCGCGTGGACGGGGCGCCCGTCATCGGGCTTGGGTTCGCCCGTCGCCGGGTCGTAGAAGGCGTGATAGGTCGCCGGCATCGCGGTTGGCTGGTAGCCCATCAGGTTCGGCACGATCACCCGGATCCGGTGCTGCTTGTCGTCCAGCATCACCGGCGCGGCGCAGGTCTTGCAGGTGCACAGCTCCAGCGGGCCGTCCGGGTTCTCGCTGTTGAACGGCTGGCGGTTCATGTTGTGCTCGTTCACGCCGTGCAGATCGCCGTGCTTGAAGAACACCACGTGGGTCGTGGGCTGGCCGGTCACGCGCTTGCAGACCGAGCAGTGGCAGGTGTGGTTGTCGATCGGGTCCCCGTCCGACCAGGTGCGCACATGTTCGCAGCCGCCGACATACTTGTGAGCCATCGTTTCCCTCCCTCGCTCGGGCGGCGGGCCTGCCGCCCGTGGCCCGGGGCGCGGACGCCACCGGTGGTGCAGGATACCGCCCTTGTCGGGGTCCGGTCGATTCAGACTTCCGTCTGCGGTCGCGCGGGACCTCCGGCGATCCGCCGCGGCGCCCTTCGGCGGGCGAGTCTGGACGCCCTTCCGCGCATTCGCTAAGCCGCTTGCGACTGTCCGAGAGGAGCCTGCACTCATGTCCGCCCATGGCGACCCGATCCCGATGACCGCGCGCCGCGCCGGGCCGCTTCGAGGCACCGCCGAGGTGCCCGGCGACAAGTCGATCAGCCACCGCGCCCTGATCCTGGGCGCGCTTTCGGTGGGCGAGACGCGGATTTCCGGGCTGCTCGAAGGGCAGGACGTGCTCGACACGGGCCGGGCGATGCGGGCTTTCGGGGCTGAAGTCACGCATCTGGGCCCCGGCGAGTGGTCTGTCCATGGCGTGGGCGTCGGCGGGTTCGCCGAGCCCGAAGACGTGATCGATTGCGGCAATTCCGGCACCGGCGTGCGGCTGATCATGGGCGCGATGGCGACCTCGCCGATCAGCGCGACGTTCACGGGCGATGCGTCCCTCAGAAAACGCCCGATGGGGCGCGTGACCGACCCCCTGGCGCTGTTCGGGGCGGCGGCCTACGGGCGCGCCGGCGGGCGCTTGCCGATGACCGTTGTGGGCGCGGCGGAGCCCGTGCCGGTGCGCTACGCGGTGCCCGTGCCCTCGGCGCAGGTGAAATCGGCCGTGCTTCTGGCGGGGCTCAACGCGCCGGGCGAGACCGTGGTGATCGAGCGCGAGGCGACGCGCGACCATACCGAGCGGATGCTGGCGGGCTTCGGCGCGGACCTGCGGGTCGAGGACACCGCCGAGGGCCGCGTCATCGCCCTGACCGGCCAGCCGGAACTGGCCCCCCAGACCATCGCCGTGCCCCGCGATCCCAGCTCCGCCGCCTTCCCGGTCTGCGCGGCGCTGATCGTGGAAGGGTCCGAAGTGCTGGTGCCCGGCATCGGGCTGAACCCGACGCGGGCGGGGCTGTTCACCACGCTGCGAGAGATGGGGGCCGATCTGACGTACGAGAACGAACGCGAGGAGGGGGGCGAGCCGGTGGCCGACCTGCGCGCCCGGTTTTCTCCGGACATGAAGGGGATCGAGGTGCCGGCCGAACGCGCGCCCAGCATGATCGACGAATACCCGATCCTGTCGGTGGTGGCCTGTTTCGCCGAGGGCGTGACGACCATGCGCGGCGTCAAGGAATTGCGCGTCAAGGAAAGCGACCGGATCGCGGCGATGGCCGATGGGCTGACCGCCTGCGGCGCGAAGGTCGAGACGGGAGAGGACTGGATGGCGGTCCACGGGACGGGGCCGGACGGGCTGCCGGGGGGCGCCACCTGCGCCACCCATCTGGACCACCGGATCGCGATGTCGTTCCTCTGTGCCGGGATGGCCGCGCGCGATTTCGTCACCATCGACGACGCCGGGCCCGTCGCCACCTCGTTCCCGGTCTTCGAGCCGCTGATGGAGCGGCTCGGCGCCTTGTTCGCGAGGGCGCAGGCATGAGCTTCACGGTCGCTATCGACGGGCCCGCCGCCTCGGGCAAGGGCACGATCAGCCGGGCCGTCGCGGCCCATTTCGGCTTCGCCCATCTCGATACCGGTCTGCTCTACCGCGCGGTGGGGGGGCGGATGCTGGACGGGCTCGACCCGGTCGAGGCGGCAGAACGCCTCGACCCCGCCGATCTGGAACGCGGAGACCTGCGCCGCCCCGAGGTGGCCCAGGCCGCCAGCCGGGTCGCCGCCATTCCCGAGGTGCGGGCAGCGCTCGTGGACTTCCAGCGCGCCTTCGCGGCGCGCGCGGGCGGGGCGGTTCTGGACGGGCGCGACATCGGCACGGTGATCTGCCCGGAGGCGCCCGCCAAGCTGTTCGTGACCGCCTCCGACACCATTCGCGCGGAACGCCGCTACCGGGAACTGGCGGCGAAGGGCGTGGAGACGACCTTCGACGCTGTGCTGGCCGAAATGCGCGAGCGCGACGCGCGTGACAGCGACCGTGCGGCCGCGCCCCTCAAGCCGGCGGAGGATGCGGTGATCCTCGACACCTCGCAGATGTCGATCGACGAGGCCGTGGCCGAGGCGGTCGCCGCCATCGAGGCGCGGCGGTCCTGAGCGGGCGGGCCGCGCCGGACCCGCTGGCGGCAGCGCCCTCTTGATTCCCGGCCCGCACCCCTTTATGACACGCGCGTCAACAAGGCGACGAACGCCGCAGAACGGACGTGATCGGGCAGGGTCGGCACTTCACCGGCCCTTCTTGTTTTGCATCCCCTGCAGCACGGCGGGCGGCACCTGACCAACCCCACAGACCGGCGGAGACAACCGCGCGGCCGGAAAAAGCGTAAGTAAAGGAAACCAGAGACCGCATGGCTCAGAACGCATCCATGGAGGAATTCGAAGCCCTCCTGAACGAAAGCTTCGAAATCGACACGCCTGCCGAGGGCAGCGTCGTCAGGGGCAAGGTCATCGCCGTCGAGGCGGGCCAGGCCATCGTCGATGTCGGCTACAAGATGGAAGGCCGCGTCGATCTGAAAGAATTCGCCAACCCGGGCGAGGCCCCGGAAATCGCCGTCGGCGACGAGGTCGAGGTTTATCTCGACCGGGTCGAGAACGCCCGCGGCGAGGCCGTCATCAGCCGCGACAAGGCCCGCCGCGAAGAGGCGTGGGACCGTCTGGAAAAGGCCTATGCCGACGACGCACGCGTCGAGGGCGCGATCTTCGGCCGGGTCAAGGGCGGCTTCACCGTCGATCTGGGCGGCGCCGTGGCGTTCCTGCCGGGCTCCCAGGTGGACGTGCGCCCGGTGCGTGACGCTGGTCCGCTGATGGGGCTGAAACAGCCCTTCCAGATCCTCAAGATGGACCGCCGCCGCGGCAACATCGTGGTCTCGCGCCGCGCCATCCTGGAAGAGTCCCGCGCCGAGCAGCGCGCCGAGATCATCTCCAAGCTCTCCGAGGGCGACGTGGTCGACGGCGTGGTCAAGAACATCACCGAATACGGCGCCTTCGTCGATCTCGGCGGTGTCGACGGCCTGCTGCACGTCACCGACATGGCCTGGCGCCGGGTCAGTCACCCGTCGGAAATCGTGTCGATCGGCGAGACCATCAAGGTGCAGGTCATCAAGATCAACAAGGAAACCCACCGCATCAGCCTGGGCATGAAGCAGCTTCAGGAAGATCCGTGGGATACGGTGCAGGCCAAGTTCCCGATCGGCACGGTGCACAAGGGCCGCGTGACCAACATAACCGACTACGGCGCCTTCGTCGAACTGGAGCCCGGTGTCGAAGGTCTGGTCCACGTCTCGGAAATGTCCTGGACCAAGAAGAACGTCCATCCCGGAAAGATCGTCTCGACCTCTCAGGAAGTCGAAGTCATGGTGCTGGAGATCGACACCGCCAAGCGCCGTGTGTCGCTGGGCCTCAAGCAGACCATGCGCAACCCGTGGGAAGTCTTCGCGGAAACGCATCCCGTGGGCACCGAGGTCGAGGGCGAAGTCAAGAACATCACCGAGTTCGGTCTGTTCATCGGCCTGGAACACGACATCGACGGCATGGTGCACCTTTCCGATCTCAGCTGGGACCAGCGCGGCGAGGAGGCGATCCAGAACTACCGCAAGGGCGACGTCGTCAAGGCCGTGGTCACCGAGGTGGATGTCGACAAGGAGCGTATCTCGCTTTCGGTCAAGGCGCTGGAGGGCGACCCCTTCCAGGAGGCCGTGGGCGGCGTCAAGCGCGGCTCGGTCATCACCGTGGCCGTCACCGCGATCGAGGATGGCGGGATCGAGGTGGAATACGAGGGCATGAAGTCCTTCATCCGCCGGTCCGACCTGTCGCGTGACCGGTCCGAACAGCGGCCCGAACGCTTCCAGGTGGGCGATAAGGTGGACGTGCGCGTCACCAATATCGACCCCAAGTCGCGCCGTCTCGGCCTGTCGATCAAGGCCCGCGAGATTGCCGAGGAGAAAGAGGCGGTCGAACAGTATGGCAGCTCGGACTCGGGCGCCTCGCTGGGCGACATCCTCGGTGCCGCGCTCAAGGGCGAGGACAAGTAGACCCTGCCGGACTAGACCGGCCCCGGACGGCCCCGCACGCGGGGCCGTCCTACGCGGGGCGAATCACGAAAATGCGAGCGACCCCGAGGCGGGGTCGGTGGGGCGCTGCTATCCGGTTGCACGATGGGAAACGTTCCCCAAAGGGTGGCCTCAACGCGGCTTTCCGACGCCCGAGCCCGCTTTTTCAAAGGCTTTCTGTTTCTCCGGCGGGCAAAACATGCCTATAGTCCGCAAGCCCCCGCAGCGCGAGCCAGAAGGGCAAAGAACAGGGACACAGAACGATGATCCGATCGGAATTGATCCAGAAGATTGCCGAAGAGAATCCCCATCTCTACCAGCGCGATGTCGAGCGGATCGTGAACACCATCTTCGAAGAGGTCATTGCGGCCATGGCGCGGGGCGACCGGGTGGAACTGCGCGGCTTCGGCGCGTTCTCCGTCAAGAAGCGGGACGCCCGCACCGGCCGCAACCCCCGCACCGGCGAGTCGGTCCAGGTCGAGGAGAAATACGTGCCCTTCTTCAAGACCGGCAAGCTGCTGCGGGACCGACTGAACGGAAAATAACCGAGCGAACAGAACATGCGTGCCATCCGCTACCTTCTTCTCGTCCTTCTGGCCATCGTTCTCGTCGTCGTCGCCATGGCGAACGGGCAGGTGGTCACCGTCCACCTCCTGCCCCAGGAACTCGCCACCTTCACGGGCCTGGTGCAATCGGCGGAGGTGCCGCTTTATGTCGTGGGCTTCGGGGGTATCCTCGTCGGCCTGCTGATCGGGTTCTTCTGGGAGTGGCTGCGCGAGAGCAAGCATCGCGCCACCGCCAATCAGAAGCGGCGCGAGGCGGCCAAGCTCAAGCGTGAACTCGACCGGGTGAAGGCCGACAAGCACAAGGGCGAAGGCCGCGACGAGATCCTCGCCTTGCTCGACAATGGCGGCAAGGCCGGCTGAGCGTCGCGATGACCGGGGGCATCCGGGTCAAGATCTGCGGGCTGACCGATGCGGGCGCGGTGGCTGCGGCCGCGCGCCTGGGAGCGGCCTATCTCGGCTTCGTGTTTTTCCCGAAATCGCCGCGCAACCTTGATCTGGAGACCGCTGCGGCGCTGGCGGCCGACGTGCCGCCCGGGCTTGCCAAGGTGGCGCTGACCGTCGATGCGGACGACACGGCGCTGGAGGCGCTGGTCGATCGCGTGCCGGTCGACATCCTCCAGCTTCACGGGCGCGAACCCCCCGAACGGGTGGCCGCCATCCGCGCGCGCTTCGGCCTGCCGGTGATGAAGGCCGTGGGCGTCGCCGGCGAGGCGGACCTTCCGGCCCTGGCCGAGCATGCGCGCGTCGCAGACCAGTTGCTGGTGGACGCAAAGCCGCCGAAAGGCGCCGCGCTTCCGGGGGGCAACGGGCTCGCCTTCGACTGGCGTCTCATCGCGAACCGGCGCTGGCCCGTGCCCTGGATGCTGGCGGGCGGGCTGACGCCCGGCAACGTTGCCGAGGCCATTCGCCTGACCGGGGCGCGGCAGGTCGACGTGTCCTCTGGCATGGAAACGGCGCCCGGCATCAAGGATGCGGCGAAGATCGCGCGGTTCATCGCCGCGACGCGGCTGGAGGAGGTCGAATGAAAGGGATCGTCGGGATCGTCGCGGTGCTGGCCATGCTGGGGCTTGCGCTTGCGTTCACCAAGCCGACCGAGGCTGATTTCGAGGCCGCGCTCGAGGCGCAGCTTCTGGAACGGATCGACGCGGCCGACCCCGAGGCGACCGCGGACCCGGTGGAGGCGCTCCTGACCGCGACCTGCAAGATGGGCCGCGAGGAATGCGCCCGGATCATCCGCTCGCTGATCTCGCTCGACTATGAGGATCGGGTGCTCTACTCGCGCGCCCGCGTCTCGCTGGGCGAGGAGGCGGGCGCCAGCTGCACCGGCGTTCTGACCCGCATCTTTTGCAGCGAGTTCTGAGGCCGCGCGCGCCGCTTTACCGCGCCCGGCGCGGGCTGTAGACAGGGCGTCAGCCAGCCGGGGAGGGAGCCATGGCCGAAGACCTGATCAATTCCTTCATGACGGGACCCGACGACAAGGGCCGCTTCGGCGATTTCGGCGGGCGCTTCGTGTCGGAAACGCTGATGCCGCTGATCCTCGAACTCGAGGCGCAGTATGAACACGCCAAGACCGACCAGAGTTTCTGGGACGAGATGGACTTCCTGTGGAAGCACTATGTCGGTCGGCCCTCGCCGCTCTATTTCGCCGAACGCCTGACTGAACGGCTGGGCGGGGCCAAGGTCTACATGAAGCGCGACGAGTTGAACCACACCGGCGCGCACAAGATCAACAACGTGCTGGGCCAGATCATCCTGGCCCGCCGCATGGGCAAGACGCGGATCATCGCCGAGACGGGCGCGGGCCAGCACGGCGTGGCCACCGCCACCGTCTGCGCCAAGTTCGGGCTGAAATGTGTGGTCTACATGGGCGCGACGGATGTCGAGCGGCAGAAGCCGAACGTGTTCCGCATGCGCCTTCTGGGCGCCGAGGTGGTGCCGGTGACCTCAGGCCGCGGCACGCTCAAGGACGCGATGAACGACGCGCTGCGCGACTGGGTGACGAACGTGCGCGACACGTTCTACTGCATCGGCACGGTGGCGGGCCCGCATCCCTACCCGGCGATGGTGCGCGATTTCCAGGCGATCATCGGCAAGGAAGCCAAGGAACAGATGCTCGATGCCGAGGGCCGGCTGCCCGACACGATCATCGCCGCGATCGGCGGCGGGTCGAACGCGATGGGCCTGTTCTACCCGTTCCTCGACGATAAGGACGTGCGGATCATCGGGGTCGAGGCTGGCGGCCACGGCGTCGACGAGAAGGTGGAACATTGCGCCAGCCTGACCGGCGGGCGGCCCGGCGTGCTGCACGGCAACCGCACCTACCTGTTGCAGGACGACGACGGCCAGATCCTCGAAGGGCACTCGATCTCGGCCGGACTCGACTATCCGGGCATCGGTCCGGAGCATTCCTGGCTGCACGACATCGGCCGCGCGGAATACGTCTCGATCACCGACACCGAGGCGCTGGAGGCGTTCCAGCTTTCTTGCGAGACCGAGGGCATCATCCCCGCCTTGGAGCCCAGCCACGCGCTCGCCCATGTCGCCAAGATCGCGCCCGACCTGCCCGCCGATCACGTCATCTGCATGAACATGTGCGGCCGGGGCGACAAGGACATCTTCACCGTGGCCCGGCATCTCGGCCACGACATGGGCGGGGCCTGAGCCGGCTCAGCCCGCGGGCACCTTGTCCTTTTCGACCGCGTCCAAGACTGCCTGCATCAGCCTGGGCTCGAGGATCTGGACAAGCCTGCTGGCAGCCTCTCCCGCAGGCGGCGGTGGCGGGACGACGGCGGAGACGTAGGCCGGTTTCCTGGCCACCGCGATCAGGCAGGTGAAGGTTTCGTCCTCGCGGAGTTCGATGCCCGCGTCGGCAAGCACCTGCGCGATGGTCTGGCTGATCGTCATGGCGTGCCCGGGTTTCGCGAAGAGGTCGTTCCAGAGCCTTGCGCTCTCTTCGAGTTCGGGGGGCAACATGGGCTCCAGCGTTTCCTGCAGCGCGGCCGCATGAAGGCGGCGTTCTGCCAACACGCGCATCGCGTGGCAGGCGCGCCGCGCCCGATGGCCGGCGGCCTGGCAGTCCGCGCCGCTGCCGCCTTCGTCGAGGCAGCGTTGGATCGCATTGCGGCGCGCGCGTTCGCAGGGGTCGCGCGCCTCGTCGAGGCTCGATTCGACATCCAGAACGGTGCAAAGAAGGTATTCCCGATCCGCGGCCGCACGGCATCCCGCTTCGCTGCGGCCCTCCGCGATGCAATCCCGATAGGCGCGGTCGCGCGCCCTGCGACAGGGATTGCGCAGGATGTCCAGGATGCGTTCGGCATCCATCGACAGGTGCATATCGCCGAATCTGTCCGTAGGCATGTCACTGTTCCTTCCGAGAAATCCGTGACGGAAGCCTGACAGAGACCGGGAGGCCCGCAATGATCGCCGTCATCGCGGGGCCGCGTTCGCGTTCAGGTCATCGCGTATTGCCGCAACACTTCCAGCGGCACGATGTCGGTTGCCGCCTTGTGGGTGGCGGACATGTCCACGCGCGGCGCGCAGCCTTCGTCATGCGCCTGCAGGAAGCGGCTTGCGCAGAGGCACCAGCGGTCGCCGGGCTGCAGCCCCGGAAAGCCGAATTCCGGGCGCGGGGTCGACAGGTCGTTGCCGACATACTTCGAGTAGGCGAGAAACTCGGCGGTCATAACCGCGCAGACGGTGTGGCTCCCCGCGTCGTCCGGCCCGGTGTCGCAGCAGCCGTTGCGGTAAAAGCCGGTCAGCGGCGCCGACGAGCACGGGGTGAGCTTGCCGCCCAGGACGTTCACGGAAGGGGCCTTCGGGATCGGCATGGTTCACCCTCTATCGGAATCGGTGGACGAGTTTCTGCAGGGGCGAGCGGGGGTCCTCCTGCGGGGCGGGCGGTTCAGCGCGGGCGGCCTTGGCGGGATCGGCCTCTGCGCGCGGGCCCCCCGAACTGCGCGGCGGCGCCACCCGCAGGGCGACCGCGTTCAGGAACCGCGCGCTGTCGCCGCGCGCAAGCTCCGGCGCGCCGTCCGAGATGCCGCGCATCAGGTCGTCGAGCCAGTCGCTGTCGGCCTTGGCGAAATCGCTGAGGACGTAGGGGGAAACGCGGTCCTTGTGCCCCGGGTGGCCAATGCCCAGGCGCACCCGCTGAAAGTCGGGACCGAGATGCGTCTGGATCGAGCGCAGCCCGTTATGCCCGGCATGCCCGCCCCCCTGCTTGACCCGGCACTTACCGGGCGCGAGGTCCAGCTCGTCATGGAACACGGTCACGTCCCCGGTGGCGAGCTTGTAGAACTGCACCGCCGCCTGCACCGAATCGCCGGAGCGGTTCATGTAGGTCTCGGGCTTGAGCAGGATCACCTTTTCGGTGCCGAGCCGCCCGTCCGCGACCTGGCCCTGGAACTTCGCGCGCCAGGGGGCGAAGCCGTGATCGGCGGCGATCCGGTCCACCGCCATGAACCCGATATTGTGCCGGTTGCCCGTGTATTTCGGACCCGGATTGCCGAGCCCCACGAAAAGCCGCATGCCTTGCCTCGCGCCGCTTGAACCTGTCCCCTTGATGCCGTGAACTGCCCGCAGATTCCAGTGTTGTGCGCGGCGAACGGAGGAAGACACGATGTATCTGACGATGAACCGGTTCAAGGTGAAGCCCGGAGCCGAGGACGCGTTCGAGGCGGTGTGGAAGAACCGCGACAGCCATCTGAAATCCGTGCCGGGGTTCGTCGCCTTTCATCTGCTGAAGGGCCCCGAGAGGGATGGGTATCGCCTCTACGCCTCGCACACGTTCTGGGAAAGCGAGGACGCCTTCACCGCCTGGACGAAATCCGAGGCGTTCCGGGCCGCTCACAAGGGGGCCAAGGGGCCGTCGGAGCTGTATCTCGAGCCGCCGGAGCTGGAGATTTTCGAGTCGGTGCAGGAACTGAGCTGAACGGCGCGGTCGGCTTTCTGTCCGAGGATGCGGCAGTGGCGTGCGGCGACGCCCGGTTCGCGGGCATCTTACGCTGCGCTGCGGCGTGATGGAACGTTGCAAGAACGATTTAGAAACCTTGTGGGGTCTAGGCTGAGCCGAAAGTGAGGCAAAGCCGATGCACACGATCCTGACCGCTCTTGTTCGCATGACCCGCGCCGCCGCGCTGGGCCTCTGCCTTGCCGCGCCGGCCGCCGGGTCCGAGGCGGGGTTCGAGCCCGCGCCGGTGCTCAACGAACTTTCCGATGTCACCTGGCCCGCGCGGGCCGGCGCGGACGGGCCGGGCGCCGAGACGCTCCGGCTCAAGGCGGGGCTGCTTTGCGTTGCCTGGGCACGGGACATGATCGGTCAGCACTGGCGCGTACTGGACGCGCTGGAAGGGCCGGCGACCTGGTCGCATGCCCGTCAACTGTTGTGGCAGCAGGTGGGCTGGGTCGATGCGTTCGAGCGCCGCCAGTTGCGCCCGGTGATCGACGAAGACAGCCAGCGCGCCCTGTTGCGGGTCTGGTGGCCCGAGGGCATTTCGACAGAGGCCGGAAGCGCGGCGGCGGCCGAGATGCACCGTTTCTGCCTTCGCTTGCCCGGGCTTCTGGGCACGGTCGATCCCGACGGGCCGTTGGGGCTCTAGCCACCCGGGCTGGCCTCGGCCGGCACCGAACGCGCGCATCAAGGACACGAACGCGCATGTGCCGGCGGCGGAAACTCGCCGCGCGCCGCTGCGCGGGGACGTTTCATACGAAAACGGGGCCCCGCAGGGCCCCGCTCGTATCGCCGATGGCGGCGCGAGTCAGTCCTCGCCGTTCTCTTCAGTGACGTCTTCGCCTTCCTCGCCTTCGTCTTCGGCCGAACGCAGGCCGGACGGCGCCGAGATGTTGGCGATCACGAAGTCGCGGTCGGTGATCGTCGGCCGCGCGCCTGCGGGCAGCGTCACGTCCGAGATGTGCACGATGTCGCCGATATCGAGGCCCGACAGGTCCACGGTGATCTTCTCGGGGATGTCGCCCGCGGTAACCACCAATTCAACCTCGGGGCGCACGACGGTCAGCACGCCGCCACGCTTGATCCCGGGGGCCGTGTCCTCGTTGATGAACTCCACCGGGATGAACAGGTTGATCCGCGAGGTCCGCTTCAGCCGCATCAGGTCGACATGGATCGGCAGGTCCTTGACCACGTCGCGCTGCACGCCGCGGCAGATGACCCGCACGTCGTCCTGCCCCTCGACCTTGAGGTTGAACAGGGTGGACAGGAAGCGGCCGTCCTTCAGGCGCTTGAAGAGTTCGTTATACTTGATGTCGATCGGCTGCGGGTCGATGCCGCCGCCATAGACGATGCCCGGTACGAGATGGTCGCGGCGCGACTGACGGGCGGCCCCCTTGCCTGTCCCCGTCCGTACCGTGGCGTGAAGATCAGGGATCTCGCCAGCCATGGGTAATTCTCCTCAGGTTATGGGCATCCTCCAAGGGTGTATGCCCGCGTGAAGCCGTGCCCATAGCCGAGAGCGGGCCGATTGGGAAGGGAAAAAACGGCGCTCAGGCCCAGTCGCCCTCGAAATCCTTCGGCACCAGCAGGATGTCGCGGTCGATCTCCTCGATCCGTCGCCGTCCGCACAGCGCCATCGAGGTATCGAGCTCCTTGTGGATGATCTCCAGCACCCGGGTCACCCCGGCCTCGCCCATCGCGCCCAGCCCATAGGCGAAGGCGCGGCCGATATAGGTGCCGTTCGCGCCCAGCGCGAGCGCCTTGAGCACATCCTGCCCGGTGCGGATGCCGCCGTCGAGATGGATTTCCACCGTGTCGCCCACAGCGTCGGCGATGGCGGGCAGGGCGCGGATCGACGAGATCGCGCCGTCGAGCTGCCGCCCGCCGTGATTCGACACCACGATGGCGTCGCAGCCGACCTCGGCCGCCTTGCGCGCATCTTCCACGTCGAGGATGCCCTTCAGGATCAGCGGTCCGTCCCACCAGCGGCGGAATTCGCGGATCCTGTCCCAGTCGAGCGAGGGGTCGAAGGCCTCGGCCGTCCAGGTCGCCAGCGAGCCGGGATCGGTCACGCCCTCGGCATGGCCCACGATGTTGCCGAAGAATCGGCGCTTGGTGCCCAGCATCTCGAGCCCCCAGCCCCATTTGGTCGAGAGGTCGAGCAGCGAGGCGGCGGTGAATTTCGGCGGCGCCGACAGCCCGTTCTTCAGGTCGCGGTGGCGCTGGCCCATGATCTGCAGATCGACAGTGATCACCAGCGCCGAGCAGGCCGCCGCCTTGGCCCGCTGGAACAGCCGCTTCATGAAGTCGTCGTCCTTGAGCGTGTAGACCTGAAACCAGAACGGCTTGGTGGTATGCGCGGCCACGTCCTCGATCGAACAGATCGACATGGTCGACAGCGTGAAGGGCACGCCGAAATCTTCGGCCGCCCGCGCCGCCTTGATCTCGCCATCGGCGGCCTGCATGCCGGTCAGTCCCACCGGGGCGAGCCCCACCGGCATCGCCACGTCCTGGCCGATCATCCGTGTCGCGGTCGAGCGGCCCGCCATGTCGACCGCCACGCGCTGGCGCAGGTAGAGCTTGCTGAAGTCGCTGACGTTCTCGCGCAGCGTCTGCTCGGTCCAGCTGCCCGACTCGCAGTAGTCGCGGAACATCCGGGGCACGCGGCGCGCATAGATGCGGCGCAGATCCTCGACGGTGGTGATGACGGGCATCGGGCGGCTCCCTCAATCTGGTCAGGTTCCTTTACCAATCGGGCCGGTTCGCCGCAACGGCCTTGCCACTTGCCCGGGCCGCGTCATTCGGCCATGCAAGAGCCATGAGCATCGTACTTCTCGGCCTCCTGGCGTCGCTGGCCGCCGGTCTGATGACCGGGGTCGGCGCGCTGCCGGTGCTGGCGGGGCGCACGGTGTCGCGCCGGGCGAACGACACGATGCTGGGCTTCGCGGCGGGGGTGATGCTGTCGGCCTCGTTCTTCTCGCTGATCCTGCCGGGAATCGACGCGGCCGAGGGGATGTATGGCAGCGTCCTGATCGCGGCGCTGATCTCGGCGGCGGGGCTGGCGCTGGGGGCGCTGGCGGTCGCGGGCCTGAATGAGGCGCTGCCGCACGAACATTTCGTCGAGGGCCGCGAGGGGGCAGAGGCGGCGGCGCTGGCCAAGATCTGGCTCTTCGTGTTCGCGATCACGATCCACAACTTCCCCGAGGGCATGGCCGTGGGCGTCGGCTTCGGCGGCGGGAACGTGACGAACGGGATTTCGCTGGCCACCGGCATCGGGCTGCAGAACGCGCCCGAGGGGCTGGCGGTGGCCGTGGCGCTGAGGGGGCAGGGCTACCGGCGGCTGAGCGCCTTCCTGATCGCGCTGGCGACGGGGCTGATCGAACCCGTTGGCGGGGTGCTGGGTGCGGCCGCGGTGTCGGTCTCGGCGCATCTGCTGCCCTGGGGGCTGGCCTTCGCGGCGGGGGCGATGATCTACATCATCAGCCACGAGATCATCCCCGAGACCCATCGCCACGGCCACCAGAACCGCGCGACCACGGGGCTGACCGCGGGGCTGATCCTGATGATGGTGCTCGACGTGACGCTGGGGTAAGCCGCCCCGCAAGGGGGGCGTGCCGTCACGCCTGCAGGCTGGCGACCGTGAGCTCGCCCTCCTCCCGCGATTTCATCGCGAGGGCGGCGGCATGGGCGGCGGCGGCGGTGGTGAAATAGGGGATCCGGTCCCACAGCGCCACCGCCCGCATCGAGCGGCTGTCCTCCACCGCCTGCGCGCCCTCGGTGGTGTTCATCACCAGATGCACCAGCCCGTCCTTCATCACGTCGACGATGGTCCGGCCGCCCTCATAGGCCTTGTTCACCACCTCCGCCTCGATCCCGTTCTCGGCGAGGAACTTGGCCGTGCCGCGCGTCGCCAGCAGGGTGAAGCCCAGGTCGGTCAGGATGCGCGCGGTTTCCACCAGCTCCGGGGTCTTGTCGGCATCCTTGATCGAGAAGAACACCCGGCCCTCGTGCGGCAGGTCGGTGCCCGCGCCCATCTGCGCCTTGAGAAACGCCCGCGGGAACGACCGGTCCCAGCCCATCACCTCGCCGGTCGAGCGCATCTCGGGGCCGAGCAGCGTGTCGACCCCGGGGAAGCGGGCAAACGGCATCACCGCCTCCTTGACCGAGAACCAGGGCATCGCCGGGTCCGCCAGCGACAGCGGATCGGCCAGCGGCAGCGGCGTGCCGGGCGCCGCGTCGGCGGGGTAGGGCGGGCGCATCGGGAAGGCCGACAGCTTCTCGCCCGCCATCAGCCGCGCCGCGATCGAGGCGATGGCGCTGTCGGTCGCCTTGGCGACGAAGGGCACGGTGCGGCTGGCGCGCGGGTTCACTTCGATCAGGTAGACCTTGCCGTCCTTGACCGCGAACTGCACGTTCATCAGCCCAACGACACCCAGCCCCAGCGCCAGCGCCTCGGTCTGGCGCTTCAGCTCCTCGACGATGTCGGCCGGCAGCGAGTAGGGCGGCAGCGAACAGGCGCTGTCGCCGGAATGGACGCCCGCCTCCTCGATATGCTGCATGATGCCGGCGACATGGACCTGCTCCCCGTCGCACAGCGCGTCCACATCCACCTCGGTCGCGCCCGCGAGATAGCTGTCGAGCAGCACCGGCGAGCGGCCCGAGACCACCACCGCCTCGGAGATGTAGCGTTCCAGATGGGCGGTGTCGCGGACGATCTCCATCGCGCGGCCGCCCAGCACGTAGGAGGGGCGGATCACCAGCGGATAGCCGATCTCCTCGGCCAGCCGCAGCGCTGCCTCGGCCGAGGCGGCGATGGCGTTCTTCGGCTGCTTCAGCCCCAGCTTGTTGACCAGCGCCTGGAACCGTTCGCGATCCTCGGCCAGGTCGATGGCGTCGGGCGTGGTGCCGAGGATCGGGATGCCCTCGGCCTCCAGGTCGTTGGCCAGCTTCAGCGGCGTCTGGCCGCCGAACTGCACGATCACCCCGTGCAGCGTGCCGTTCGACTGCTCGACGCGCAGGATCTCCATGACGTGTTCCAGGCTCAGCGGCTCGAAATAGAGGCGGTCCGAGGTGTCGTAGTCGGTCGAGACGGTCTCCGGGTTGCAGTTGATCATGATCGTCTCGTAGCCCGCATCGGTCAGCGCGAAACAGGCGTGACAACAGCAATAGTCGAACTCGATGCCCTGGCCGATCCGGTTGGGGCCCCCGCCCAGGATCACCACCTTCTTCCGGGTCGAGGGGCGCGCCTCGCATTCGACCTCGCCCATCACCGGGGTCTCGTAGGTCGAATACATGTAGGGCGTCTGCGCCTCGAACTCGGCGGCGCAGGTGTCGATCCGCTTGAACACGGCGGTGACGCCCAGGTTCTGCCGCGCGCGGCGCACCTGCGCCTCGTCCCGGCCGGTCAGCGTGGCGAGCCGGGCATCGGTGAAGCCCATCATCTTGAGCCGCCGCAACGCGTCCTCGGTCACGGGTAGGCCATAGCGGCGGATGCGGTCCTCTGCCTCGACGATTTCGCGGATGCGGGCGAGGAACCAGGGATCGAAGCTGGTGACGGCCCGAATCTCGTCGTCCTCCAGCCCCAGCCGCATGGCTTGCGCAATGATCCGAAGCCGGTCCGGCGTCTGCCTCGACAGGGCGGCGACGATGGCCGCGCGGTCCGGTGCGCCGTCGATCTCGACCTCGTCGAACCCGGTCAGCCCGGTTTCCAGCGAGGCGAGCGCCTTTTGCAGGCTTTCATGGATCGTCCGCCCGATCGCCATCGCCTCGCCCACGGACTTCATCGCGGTGGTCAGTTCGGGTTTCGCGCCGGGGAATTTCTCGAAAGCAAAGCGCGGGATCTTGGTCACGACATAGTCGATGGTCGGCTCGAAGCTGGCCGGCGTCACCTTGGTGATGTCGTTGTCCAGCTCGTCCAGCGTGTAGCCCACGGCCAGCTTCGCGGCGATCTTGGCGATGGGGAATCCCGTGGCCTTGGACGCCAGCGCCGAGGACCGCGACACCCGCGGGTTCATCTCGATCACCACCATGCGGCCGTCCTCGGGGTTGACCGCCCATTGCACGTTGGACCCGCCGGTCTCGACCCCGATCTCGCGCAGGACGGCAATGCTGCCGTTGCGCATGATCTGGTATTCCTTGTCGGTCAGCGTCAGCGCAGGGGCCACGGTGATGGAATCGCCCGTATGCACCCCCATGGGGTCCACGTTCTCGATGGAACAGACGATGATCGCGTTGTCCGCCTTGTCGCGGACCACCTCCATCTCGAATTCCTTCCAGCCGAGCAGGCTCTCGTCGATCAGGATCTGCCCCACGGGCGAGGCATCGAGCCCCGTCTTGCAGTAATGGACGAATTCCTCGCGGTTATAGGCCACGCCGCCGCCGGTGCCGCCCAGCGTGTAGGCGGGGCGGATGATCGCGGGCAGGCCGACATGTTCCAGCGCGGCCAGGCACTCGTCCATGCTGTTGGCGATGGTGGCCTTGGGGTTTTCCAGCCCGATCCGGTCCATCGCCTCGCGGAACAGCTTGCGGTCCTCGGCCATCTCGATGGCCGCGCGGTTGGCGCCGATCAACTCCACCCCGAACTTGTGCAGCACGCCCATGTCGGCCAGCTTCAGCGAGGTGTTGAGCCCGGTCTGCCCGCCCATCGTCGGCAACAGCGCGTCGGGGCGTTCCTTCTCGATGATCTTGGCGACAACCTCGGGCGTGATCGGCTCGATATAGGTGGCGTCTGCCAGCCCCGGATCGGTCATGATCGTGGCGGGGTTGGAGTTGACCAGGATCACCCGGTAGCCCTCCTCGCGCAGCGCCTTGCAGGCCTGGGCGCCGGAATAGTCGAACTCGCAGGCCTGCCCGATCACGATGGGGCCGGCGCCGATGATCATGATGGAGCTGATATCGGTTCTCTTCGGCATGGGCCGTTCCTTCGAGGCTGGCAAATTGCTGGGGGTTATAGACAAGCGGGATGGCGGTGCAAGGGCCGCGAGGCGGATTCCGGGAACGCGCCAGATCCCGTACCGGCCCGGCGGTCTGGCGCATCGATGCGGCACGGTCCGAAAGGGACCGTGCGGCCATGGCAAGGGTGCGCGCGGTGTCTAGATGAATGGGGGACGCGATCTGCCTCGCCACGGACGAAAGACCCATGCAGGAGAGCTTTGCCCTCGAGACGCGCCCGCCGCCCCGCCTGCGGCTGTGGCTAGAATTCGCGCTGTTCTATCTCGGCGCGCCGCTTGCCATGGCCGTTCTGCTGCCGCCATCGGCGCTGTTTCCGGTGCTTTTCGGCTTTACCGTGCTGGGCCTGGGGCTGCTGCACGTCACCGAGGGGTTCCATTGGCACGACCTGACGCGCGGCGCCGGCCGGATCGCGTGGGGGGCGGTTGCGCTGTTCGCGGCCGCCACCGTCGCGGTCGCCGGCACAGTGGTGACGCTGACCGCGCCCGACCAGGCGCTGATCCTGGTGCGCGAGCATCCGGCGCTTCTCGCGATGATCGCGCTGCTCTATCCGCCGCTTTCGGCGCTGCCGCAGGAAATCGTGTTCCGCCCGCTCTTCTTCCGCCGCTACGGGGCGCTCCTGCCCGGGCTCTGGCCGGCGATCCTGCTCAACGCCGCGCTGTTCTCGCTGGCGCATCTGATGTTCTGGAACTGGATCGTGGCGGCGATGACCTTTTCGGGTGGAATCGCCTTCGCCTGGGCCTATGAGGCGCGGAGGAATTTCCCCATGGCGGTCGTGCTGCACAGCGTTGCGGGCTGGATCGTGTTTGCCGCTGGGCTTGGAATATTCTTTTATTCCGGCAATATAGAGCGCCCGTTCTGACCCGTTAACGCGCGGCAAACAAAGCTGACACCGATTTGACTTGTGTCAAGTTGAGTTGACAGAAGATGTGTCATGTTGCCTCGCGAAACACGGGGAGTCGATCCATGCGAATTGTCTTTTTGCATCCCAACTACAAGTCCGGTGGCGCCGAGATCGCGGGCAACTGGCCGCCGGCCTGGGTGGCCTATCTGACGGGCTCGCTGCGGATTGCAGGATATGACGACATCACCTTCATCGACGCGATGACGAACAACCTGTCCGAGGATGACGTCCGCGCCCAGCTGAAGGAACTGAAACCCGACGTGGTCGCCACCACCTCGATCACGCCGTCGATCTACGCCGCCGAACGGCTCTTGGAAATCTCCAAGGAAGAGGTGCCGAACGCGGTGCGCGTCCTGGGCGGTATCCACGCCACCTTCATGTTCAAGCAGGTGCTGTCCGAGGCGCCCTGGGTCGATGTGATCTGCCGCGGCGAGGGCGAAGAGATCATCGTCGAGCTGATGAACGCGATCCGCGACAAGCGCTGGCCGGAATGCCGCCGCGAGATCAAGGGGCTGGCCTTCCTCGACGGCGATGAAATCGTCGCCACCCCCGCCGCGCCGACGATCAAGAACATCGACTCGCTGAAGCCCGACTGGGACATTCTCGACTGGGAAAAATACATCTACATCCCGCTGAACTGCAAGGTGGCCATCCCGAACATGGCGCGTGGCTGCCCGTTCACCTGCTCGTTCTGCTCGCAGTGGAAATTCTGGCGCGACTACCGCATCCGCGACCCGAAACTGGTGGTCGACGAGATCGAGGAGCTGGTCGAGCGGCATGGCGTCGGCTTCTTCATCCTCGCGGACGAGGAACCGACCATCAACCGCAAGAAGTTCATCGCCTTCTGCCAGGAGCTGATCGACCGCGGCCTGCCCGACAAGGTCAAGTGGGGCATAAACACCCGCGTGACCGACATCCTGCGCGACGAGGAATACCTGTCCTTCTACCGCAAGGCCGGTCTCGTCCACATCTCGCTGGGCACCGAGGCCGCGGCGCAGCTGAAACTCGACCAGTTCAACAAGGAAACCCGCGTCGATGACAACAAGCGCGCGATCCAGTTGCTGCGCGAGGCCGACATCCTGACCGAGGCGCAGTTCATCGTGGGGCTCGACAACGAAACCCCCGAGACGCTGGAAGAAACCTTCAAGCTGTGCTGGGACTGGCAGCCTGATCTGGCGAACTGGGCGATGTATACGCCCTGGCCGTTCACGCCGCTCTTCCAGGAGTTGCACAACAAGGTCGAGGTGTTCGACTACTCGCGCTACAACTTCGTGAACCCGATCATGAAGCCCGAGGCGATGGACCGTGCCGAGCTTCTGGACCGGGTGATGAACAACTACCGCCGGTTCTACATGCGCAAGGCGCTGTTCCACTACCCGTGGCGCGGCACCGGGTTCCGCCGTCGTTACTTGCTGGGCTGCCTCAAGGCGTTCCTCAAGGCCGGCGTGCAGCGCTCGTTCTACGACCTCGGCAAGAACAACTACTGGGGTCCGCAGTCCAAGGACAAGGTCAAGTTCGACTTCGACATGACCCGCCAGCCCGCCCAGGCGCAGATCGACGACTGGGTGTCGAATGCCGACAAGGCGGCGCAGGCCGCGGCCAAGCGCAAGTCCAAGGATGCCAGCTTCAAGATGCCGGCTGAAGGCGCGGCGGCGAAACAGGCGGCCGAGGCCAAGGTCTGCGGCGGCGGCGACCAGCAGATGGAAGACGCCTGATGAAAGACACCCTGTCCGGCCACACCGGCCGGATCGGACCGAATGCCGTGCTCCAGCTTCTCCCTGTGCTGGAGACGGCGGGCGGGGCGGCGCTCCGCGACGAGATGCTCGAGGCGGCGGGCCTGAATGAAGTCCCGTCGGACACCGGCCTTATGGACGAGGGACCGGCCGCCGCCATGCATCGCGCGCTGCGCCGCCGCCTGCCCGGACGCGCGCCCGACCTCCTGCGGGAGGCGGGCGCGCGCACCGGGGACTATATCCTGGCCCACCGAATCCCGCCGCTCGCGCAGAAGGTGCTGAAGGCCCTGCCGCCCGCGCTGTCGGGCCCGATGCTGGCCAAGGCCATCGCCAAGCACAGCTGGACCTTCGCTGGATCGGGCGCATTCCGCGTCGTCTCGACCCGGCCGCTGGTCTTCGAACTGGCGGACAACCCGCTGATCCGGGGCGAGAGCGCGCCGCACCCGATCTGCGGCTGGCACGAGGCGGTGTTCGACCGGCTGTTCCAGACGCTGGTCGATTCGCGGCTGAGCACGCGCGAGACGAAGTGCAGCGCGAGCGGCTGCGCGGTGTGCCGCTTCGAGATCGCCCGCCGCTAGGCTACTGCGCCGCGATCAGCGCGCGTTCCTCGGCCGGCGCGATGTAGTCGCGGGTCAGCGGCACGGTCTGGGCGTCGCGCGCGAACTGCATCTGTAACACGCCCTGCCGCGTCACCTCGAAGGTCGCTTGGCAGGCCACGAGGTAATAGCGCCACATCCGGATGAAGCGGTCGTCGTACATCGCGCGCACCGCGTCCAGCCGATCCTCGAAGCGCATCCGCCATTCTTCCAGCGTCCGCGCATAGTGGTGCCGCCAAATCTCCAGATCGGTCAGCCACATGCCGGTCTTTTCGATCGGCGCGGCCACCTCGGACACCGATGGCACGTAACCGCCCGGAAAGATGTACTTGCCCAGCCAGCCCGACGGGTTGATCGGCCCGTCCACGCGGCCGATGGTATGGATCAGCGCCACACCCTCGGGCGTCAGCAGGCGTTCGACCTGGCCGAAATACGCGTCGTATTGCGGCACGCCCACATGCTCGAACATCCCTACGCTCACGATCCGGTCGAAGGGGCCGTCGAGCGTGCGGTAGTCCTGCAGGCGCAGGTCGATCCGGTCGGACAGCCCCGCCGCGGCCACCCGCGCGCGCCCGAGCTCCAGCTGGTTCTGCGACAGCGTCACGCCGGTCACCCGCGCGCCCCAGTCGCGCGCCATCGTGATCGCCATCCCGCCCCAGCCGCAGCCGATGTCGAGCACATGCATGTCCGGCTCGATCAGCAGCTTTGCCGCGATATGTGCCTTCTTCGCCGCCTGTGCCTCTTCCAGGGTCATGCCTTCGCGCGCGAAATAGGCGCAGCTGTACTGCATGTCGGAATCGAGGAACAGCCGGTAGAAGTCGTTCGAGATGTCGTAGTGATGCGCGACGTTGGCCCGCGCCTTGTTGGGCGTGTTGCGCTGGATCCAGTCCCTCAGCGCAAAGCGCGCGCCATCCGCCGCCCGTGCCCAGCGCGGCAACCCGTCCCGCCGCCTGTTGCGCAGCAGAAGCGTCATGAACTCGTGCAGCCGGTCGCCCTCGACCGTGATCCGGCCGTCCATGTAGCCTTCGCCCAGGCCCATTTCCGGATCGAGGCAGATCGCCTTCAGCGTCGCCTCGTCGGCGATCGCGACGCGCGCGGCCAGCCCGTCCCCGGGCCCGTAGCGGCGATGCGTGCCGTCGGGGTAGTCGATGCCAAGTTCCCCCTCGCGAACGAAGCGCGAGAGCATGCCGTCGATGAGTTTCTGCCACATCGCAAGTCCCACCCTGTTTGCAAAGCCCGTGGCGTTCCCGGCCGTTAATATACCTTAAAACGCACCATCCCCCAAATTTGCTCCCGCCCCCTCCCTTGACTTCGCGCCGCATCAAGGGTGTATCGGCGCGGACCTGCCGTCAGCCGTAAGGACCCGCCCCATGCATCCCTTCCGCAGCCACACCTGCGCAGACCTCACCAAAGCCAACGTGGGCGAAACCGTTCGCCTGTCGGGCTGGGTGCACCGCGTGCGCGACCACGGGGGTGTTCTGTTCATCGACTTGCGCGACCATTACGGCATGACCCAGGTGCTGGCCGACCCCGACAGCCCGGTGTTCGCCGAGGTGGAGAAGGTCCGCAGCGAGTGGTGCGTCCGCATCGACGGCGCGGTGAAGGCGCGCGACGAATCCCTCATCAATCCGAAACTCCCCACCGGCGAGATCGAGGTCTATATCCGCGACATCGAGGTGCTTGGATCGGCCGAGGAACTGCCGCTGATGGTTTTCGGCGACCAGGACTACCCCGAGGAAACGCGCCTGCGCTATCGCTATCTCGACCTGCGGCGCGAGGCGATGCAGGACAACATGAAGCTGCGTTCCGACGTCGTGGCCTCGATCCGCCGCCGGATGTGGGACACGGGCTTCCGCGAGTTCCAGACCCCGATCATCACGGCCAGTTCCCCCGAAGGCGCGCGCGACTTCCTCGTGCCCTCGCGCCTGCATCCGGGCCGGTTCTACGCGCTGCCCCAGGCGCCCCAGATCTTCAAGCAGCTGATCATGGTCTCGGGCTTCGACCGCTATTTCCAGATCGCGCCCTGTTTCCGCGACGAGGACCCCCGCGCCGACCGCTCGCCCACCGATTTCTACCAGCTCGACATGGAAATGAGCTTTGCCACGCAAGCGGACGTGTTCGACACGATCCAGCCGGTGATCGAAGGCGTGTTCGAGGAATTCGGCGGCGGCCACACGGTCGACAAGCACTGGCCGCAGATCGCATTCGCCGACGCGATGCGCTGGTACGGCACCGACAAGCCCGACCTGCGCAACCCGATCAAGATGCAGGACGTGTCCGATCATTTCCGCGGCTCGGGCTTCGCGATCTTCGCCAAGCTGCTGGAACAGGACGGCACCGAGATCCGCGCGATCCCCGCGCCCGGCGGTGGCTCGCGCAAGTTCTGTGACCGGATGAACAGCTACGCCCAGAACGAGGGCCTGCCGGGGATGGGCTATATCTTCTGGCGCGACGGCGAAAACGGGATGGAGGCCGCCGGCCCCCTGGCGAAAAACATCGGCCCCGAACGCACAGAGGCGATCCGCCTGCAACTGGGCCTTGGCAAGGGCGACGCCGCCTTCTTCCTCGGCGGCAAGCCCGCGAGCTTCGAGGCCGTCGCAGGCCGGGCGCGCAATGTGATCGGCGAGGAGTTGAACCTTACCGACAAGAATCGCTTCGCCTTCTGCTGGGTCGTCGACTTCCCGATGTATGAAAAGGACGACGAAACCGGCGTCATCGACTTTTCCCACAACCCGTTCTCGATGCCCCAGGGCGGCATGGCGGCGCTGGAAGGCGATCCCCTTCAGGTGCTGGGCTACCAGTATGACCTCGCCTGCAACGGCTACGAACTGGTCTCGGGCGCGATCCGCAACCACCGGCTGGATACCATGTTCAAGGCGTTCAGCCTGGCCGGTTACACCGAGGACGAGGTGCGCGCCCGTTTCCCCAGCCTGGTCAACGCCTTCCGCTTCGGCGCGCCGCCCCACGGCGGCTGTGCGGCGGGCATCGACCGTATCGTGATGCTGCTGGCCGATCAGGCGAACATCCGCGAGGTCATCATGTTCCCGATGAACCAGCGCGCCGAAGACCTGATGATGGGCGCCCCCACGCTGCCCAGCAACGAGCAACTGCGCGAATTGCGGCTGAGGGTCATTCCCGAGGAGGAGTGATGCTCCGCCCGCTGGAGGAGCTGGGCTACGATGTGCTGGCGAAGAACCACGCGCTGGCCATACTGACCCAGGATTTTCCCGCGGAACTCGGCGAACTCGTCTCCGTTCTGGCGGAGTTCCGCATCGCCATCCCCGAGATCATCGGCGGCGGCGGCGGCGAGGCGCGCTTTACCCAGCGCCTGCGCAAATCCCTGGCCGAAACGGGCTGGCCGAAGCACGTGTTCCACGTCCAGACCATCGTCGACGGCGTCGAACGCGAAGGCATCAGCCACGAGATCGACCATGTCCGCCGCGCCCCGTCCGGCACGCTCGCCCTTGAAATCGAGTGGAACAACAAGGATCCGTTCTACGACCGCGACCTTGAGAATTTCCAGCGGCTGCATGCCCAGTCGGCGGTCAGCGTGGGCGTGATCGTCACCCGCGGCGCCACGATGCAGGCGGCGTTCCGCGCCCGGATCGCCGCGCGGCTGGCCGCCGATGGCGTGGCCTCCGAGGCCGATCTGGCCCGCTACGGCATCGCCGAACGCACCGGTGCCCAGCGCAAGGCTGTCGCGCGGCTGGTCGACCAGGGCCTGCCCTTCGCCGAGGCCTTCACCCGCAATTTCGTATCCAGCAAGTTCGGCCAGGCCACCACCCATTGGGACAAGCTGGTGGCGCGGCTGGACCGGGGCGTCGGCAATCCGTGCCCGCTGTTGCTGCTTGGGCTGCCCGACCGCGTTCTGGTCGACTGACTACTCCGCCGCCATTCCCGAATTGTAGGCGTAGGTCTTCCAGCTGGGCTTGTAATCCGCATCCGCCTGGTTGCCCCAGACCGTCCAGCCCTCGCGCACGCCGCGGCCGAACAACTCCAGGTAGGGCCCCCAGGAACAGCCCTCGATCAGCTCGTATTGCTCGTCGGGCTTGCGCGAATGTTCGCGCTTGCGGGTCTGCAGCATGTTCACCTGCCGCCGCCCCGGCGCCAGCGTGCGGGCGTTCTTGCCCCGCGTGCCGAACAACAGCAATTCGGTCACGTTGCGGAAATAGAACCCCACCCCGCGCCCGTCCGACCCGCCATCCTTGCGCACCTTGTGCCAGACGATGTTCGACTTGTACTCGAACCCCCAGGCCGAGAGCACCTGCAACCCCTCCGGCAGAAGGGCGTTCGGCACCCACAAATAGCAATGCGCCCGGTCTTCGAGATGCGCGGCGACGGGAAGCGCGCAAATCTCGTCCACCGTGAGCGTCGGATAGCGTGACAGGCGCTTGTGTTCGGGCGCGACCTTGCCGGTGCGGTTGATGAAACGCCACGGCGGGTCCGCCAACACGGTTCCGAACCGGTCGCCGTCCAGGAAATCCTGCAGGTCTTGTGCTGCCGAACGCGTCATATCCAACATCTTGGCGGAATTCCCCCGAAGCTCCAATGGGAACAATAAGAGAACATGCGCACGTTGACAAACTCTTTCTCCGGCCGGGCTGCGGTCTGTCCGCCGCAGCCATGGCGGGCGCATGTGGGCCGCGCCACGCGGCGGCATCGCCTTCCCGGCGCGCGCCGGCCCGGGGGCCTTGCGCCGCGCCGTTCGAGGCCCGATAACCGCAAGACCCAGTCTCAGCGAGGAGTGCAAGATGATCGGCCGCCTGAACCATGTCGCCATCGCCGTCCCGGACCTCGACGCCGCCGCGGCGCAATATGCCGACACGCTCGGCGCCAAGGTGGGCGCGCCCCAGGACGAGCCCGATCACGGCGTGCGGGTGGTGTTCATCGAGTTGCCCAATACCAAGGTGGAGCTGCTCTACCCGCTGGGCGAGGACAGCCCGATCAAGGGGTTCCTCGACAAGAACCCGGCGGGCGGCATCCATCACATCTGCTATGAGGTGGACGACATCCTGGCCGCGCGCGACCGGCTGAAAGAGGGCGGCGCGCGGGTGCTGGGCGCCGGCGAACCCAAGATCGGCGCCCATGGCAAGCCGGTGCTCTTCCTGCACCCCAAGGATTTCAACGGGACGCTGATCGAGCTGGAACAGGTCTGAGCGACGATCAGACAGCCGGGGGCCGGGCGAGGCGGTTCACCAGGTGGGTGAACACGGCCGCGCCGAGGATCGGGATCATCAGGTTGACCAGCGGCACGCTCAGCGGGACCGCCATCAACAGCCCGGCCACGAACACCGTCAGCCCGTGGCGCTTGCGCAGCGCCACGGCGCCCTTGCGCCCCAGCCGCCGCATCGCCGCCATCTGGAAGAATTCCCGCCCCAGCAGAAACCCGTTCACCGCCCAGAACAGAAGCGGCGCGAAGGGGCCGACGAAGAAATAGAGGACCAGCGCAACCAGGTTCACCCCGACCACCACCGCGAAGAACCCCAGCGCGTCGCGGACCTGGTCGAGGACGGGAATCGGCGCGACCTTCGGCAGGTCGGGGTAGTGCTTGCGCTCCACCGCCTCGGCCACGTCGTCGAGAAACAGCCCGATGAAGGCCGAGGCGACCGGCACCATCAAGAAGACAGAGAGCACCAGCATCAGGATCAGCGAGGTGCCCGAGATCAGCTCGTCCACCCAGTTGACCTCGCCGATCCAGGGCAGGGTGAAGGTTTCGGGCAGCAGCCAGCCGATCAGCACGAAGATCGCGGCGTAAAGCAGCGCGAGCAGCAGGATCGAGAGGCCGACCCCGAGCAACAGCACCCGCCGGAACGCGCGGTCGCCGATCTGGCCGAGGGTCTTGAGAAAGGCGGTCAGGATCATGCGCGCACCCATGTGGTGATGGCGTCCACGTCCGGGCGGGGGCGGTCGGGCGGCGTGACGGTCTCGGTGCCGATATGGATGACACCGGCGACTTGCTCATGGGGCGCAAGCTCGAGCCCGTCCTCCAGGAACCCGCGGTCGTAGACCGGCCAGCCGGTCAGCCAGTTGGCCCCCCAGCCTGCGGCCAGGGCCGCGTTCAGCAGCGCCAGGCACACCGCGCCGGCCGACAGTAACTGCTCGCTCTCGGGGATTTTCTCCGACGGCTTCGGCGAGGCGATCACCGCGACGGCAAGCGGGCTGTCGGCATAGGCCGCGGCGGCCTTGGCTATGGTTTCCTCCGCCTCGCCCAGGGCCGCCCCCCGCGCGCGCACCAGCCCGGCCAGCCGGTCGAGCGCAAGGCGTTCCAGCACGACGAAGCGCCAGGGTTCGAGCTTGCCGTGATCGGGGCTGCGGGCCGCCGCGGTCAGCAGCGGTATCAGGTCCTCGCGCGCCGGTGCGGGCGCGGCCAGCGTCTTGGCAGGGCGCGAGCGCCGGGTCAGCAGGAAGTCGAGCACCTCGGGGCGCGGGTCGGGCATCGGCATCTCCGTTCCGTTCTATCCCATGTCGGCCATCGGCACGTCCGGATCAAGCCCGGCTTGACGCGCGCCCCGGCCGGTGGGACAGCGGCGGCCATGGATCTGTCGCACCTCTCCGCCCCCGGCACCGAGATCGCGGTTCGCGTGACGCCCAAGGCATCGCGGGCGCGGATCGTGGAGGAGGCCGGCGTGCTCCGGATCTACGTGACCCAGCCGCCCGAGAACGGCAAGGCGAACGCGGCGGTCACGAAACTGCTGGCCAAGGCGCTGGGCGTGGCGAAATCCCGGCTGGAACTTGTGCGCGGCCAGACCGCGCGGGACAAGCTGTTTCGCCTGTCCGACTGAGGGGCGGGGCCCGGCGCCCGTTCGCAACCGTGGCCGGAACGATGGTCCCGGACCTTTTGGCCGCAGCGGCGGTATCTTTGTGAAAGACTGATTTCATGATATAATATATCTGTTTTCGGCGCATGTGTCAGGAGGGGGACATGACGCGGACATATCTCAACATCTTCGGTTTTGGCTTGCCGCTTGCGGTTCTGGCAGGGTGCACGGACCTCGTCGTGAGGGAGGTCGACGTCACCTGGAACGCCGCGGAAAAGCAGGCAACGGCGGAGGTCGCCAACCAGGGCACGCGGGCGGCGGGGCCGTTTCTGGTTTATTTCGATGCGGATGAGGACCCGATCTCACCGAACCACAGGCCGCAGCTGCGGTTCTCGGTGCCGGGGCTGGACGGTGGCGAGACGGTGATCCTGAGCGGTGACTTCGCCCCGCTTGCGCATCCCGACAACGGCTATCTTGGCAATGTCTACCGGATCACCGTGACCGCGGACCCCAAGAACACGGTCGAAGAATCCAATGAAGGGAACAATACCAAGTCGGCGGCGGCCGGCGCCGGCGGAAGCTGTATCGGGTTCGGGCCGCCCCCGGCGGCGGGCACCCAGTACGGCACGCCCGCGGGGCAGGGGCCAGGCACGGTTGTGCTGGCCACGTCCGACGGCATCGAGATGTCGGTGGAGACGTTCCGCTGGACGAATGGCGGGACGACCTTCAACCGCGGTCGGGTCGAAGTGCCGCCGGTGGCGTTCGGGTCGGGCCAGGCCCTGCGGTCCAACAACCTGAATTTCGAGTTCGACTTCACCGGCCTCGATTTCCCGGTGTCCCGCGTGACGTTCGATTTCCTGGACATGGGCGGCTCTGAGGACCTGAGCGTCAACGGCCAGCCGGTGCCGGTCTATGCCGGCGACCTCACCGGCGCGCCGTCGCCGATCGGCGGGGTCGTCGTTCAGGTGACCTCGACCGCCGTGCCCGGCGGCAAGCGTGGTACGGTGACACTGACCGGCACGATAGAACGAATCAGGATCGGCGGGCAGGAGTTCTGGCTCGACAACGTCTGCGCCCAATAGGCGTGTCAGGCCCCCCGCGTGCGGTTTCAGCGCGGCGGGCCGATCCGGTAGACGCCTTCGGGCAGGTCCAGCGCGGCGCCGAGTTCGTGGAGTTGGGCGAGCGACAGGGTGATCTTCTGCACGCGGTCGGTGCGCGGGTCCAGTTGCTCGACGGTCACGCAATCCTCGAAGGCGGTGATCGTGACGTCTTCCTGCAAGGCACCGCGTCCCTCGTCGACGAGGGTCACAACGGTCGCGTCGAATTCGTGCTCGATGGTGAACATGATGCCACGCTAGCCCGCCCGATCCGCCTTGTGAAGCGTCCGGGCCTGCCGGCGGCGGTGAAGGGCGTAAAGCAGCGGGGCGGCGCCGCGGTCATAGGCGACGCCGGCCAGGGTCCGCAGCCCGGGCAGCCCCAGCACACGGGCGAGCCAGCGCAGGCGGGGCAATTCCGACCAGAGGGCGAGAAAAGCCGGAAAGCCGGCGATCACGCGCCCGTCGCGCACCACGTGCAGCCGGCGCGCGGCAGTGTCGCCATCCAGCCCGCGCCCGGACAGATCGGACGCGGAGAGATCGGTGAAGGTCACCGGGCGGCCCGCCTTCTCGCTCATCCGCTGATAGCCCGCGATCTCGCGCGCGCAGATCGGGCAACTGCCGTTGTATATGACTTCCACCTCGGCCATGGACGAGGCACATAGGGCGGCCCTGCGCTCGAAAAAGCCCTCCGTGCCGATTTGACACGTATCAAGGTGTTAATCCGCGCCTTGCGGTTTAGTGGGCCCATCCGAAGGCAACGGGAGACGGCGATGTCCGGCGAAAGCAAATACGACGAGCATGCCGAACTGGTCGAGAAGATGGCCGAGGTGCTCGGCATCGACCTCACCGAGGAAATGATGGCCGGCCGCTGGACGCCCGAGGACATGCAGGCGACCGTGTCGCGCTGCCTGGGCTGCACCGATCCGGGCCAGTGCAAGGGCTGGATCGGCGAGCATGTGTCCGGCACGGGCGAAACCCCCGCCTATTGCCGCAACAAGGATCTTCTGGAGGCGATGCGGGTGCGCCTCGTGTCCGCCTGAGAAACGATGCAGGACCAAGGCAGTCTCTCCAAGCATTTCTGGCTGACCCAGGGCATGGCGCGCACCATCGGGGTGAACGTCAACGGCGCCCTCAAGGCGGGGCAGCTCGGCCGGGGCGAGTTCGCCGAACTGGTCGCCACCTGCTGCCATTGCGACCGGACCGACCGCTGCATCCCGTGGCTCGGCCGGCAGGGGGCGGGCGCGGAGACCGTGCCGGACTGGTGTCCGCTCAAGTTGCGTCTTGAATCGCTGAAGGAATTCGCCTGAACGCCGGGGCCGGGCCGCTCACTTCGGTCCGGTCTCTTCGGCTAGCCAGGCGGCGGCCTCGGCGGTGGTCTCGACCGCTTCCCAGGTGATGACGGGCAGGTCGTAGGGGTGCTCGGCCTCGATCAGCGCGACGAGGTCGGCGCGCGTGGCCGCGCTGGCCTTGAAGGTGATCTGCACTTCGGGCTCGTCTTCGACCTTGCCCTGCCAGTGGAACACGCTCAGAAGCCCTGGCGTGATATTGGCGCAGGCGGCCAGGCGCCGGGAAATGGCGGCTCCCGCCAGCAGGCGGGCGGTTTCGATGTCGGGGCAGGTCGTGGTGACGTGGATCATGGCGGGCCTTTCCGGACGGGTCGCGCACCCGGACCCTAACGCAGGAAACAGCGGCAGAAAACGCCGCGCACGATCCTACAGCGTGAGGATCAGGATGAGGACCGACGCCGTCAGCAGCCCCATGGCGATCAGCTCCCGCGGTGTCGTCTTTTCGCGGAAGACGAAGGTCGCCGCGAGGAAGCTGAAGATCAGTTCCACCTGGCCCAGCGCCTTGACATAGGCGGCCTTCTGCAGCGTGAAGGCGAGAAACCAGGCGCCCGAGCCCAGCATCGAGGTCACGCCCACCAGCCCCGCCACGCGCCAGTGGCGCAGCACCCGCCCGAGTTCGCCCGGTTCGCGCCAGGCCAGCCAGGCGGCCATGGCGAGGCTTTGCGCGGCGGTGACCACCGCCAGCGTGAGTGCCGCGCGCAGCACCGGGTCGTCGAGGCCAAGCGCCAGCGTCGCGCCCCGGTAGCCGGTGGCCGAGATCGCGAAGAGCACGCCCGAGGCAAGCCCCAGCCCCGCCGCGCGGTTGACCAGGCGCCGGTGCCACCGGCCGCCCCGCGCCAAGGGCGTGTCCGACAACAGCACCACCCCCGCGAATCCCACGAGGATCGCGGCGAGCCCGCCCGGCGAGACCCCCTCGCCGAGGACCAGAAAGCTCACCAGCGCGGTCTGCAGGACCTCGGTCTTCTTGAAGGTGATGCCGACGGCGAAGTTGCGGTGTGAAAACAGCGCGACCACGCACATGGTGGCGAGGATCTGCGCCAGCCCGCCCACCAGGGCGAAGGCCCAGAACGCCCCCGTGAACGCGGGCAGCACCTGCCCGGTGGCGGCCAGGTAGGCGCCGACGAGCAGCCCGACCAGCGGCGCGGAAAAGACGAAGCGGGCGAAGGTGGTCCCGGCCGTGGAAAGGCGCGTCGCCTTCAGGTGCCGCTGCAGCATGAAGCGCAGGTTCTGCACGAGCGCGGCGAAGAGCGTGATCGGAATCCAGGCGGCCATGGGGTCACTAGCCACCTTGCCTGCGGTCTGTCGAGCGGTTCGCGCTCAGCCCCAGCGCCGCCCCCAGCGGATACGCGACCAGACGCGTTCGTAGAGGATGTAGCAGACGAGCCCCACCGCCGTGTTCGCGATCGCCATCACGCCGCCGAGCGCGGCCGAGCCGGTCAGCGCGAGCCCGACGAGCGACATCGTCAGAAGCCCGAGCACGTTCCATAAAATCGCTTTGACAACAGTGCGTTGCTGCGTCTCCATGGTGCCTCCGATGGGTTGAACGCGACCGCTTTAGCGCGCCCCGTCGGCCTTGACCATTCGGAATGTTGTTAACGTAAAGAGCGTATGGTGATATACGTCACATATGATGCCTGTTTCGGACAAACGTTTGCGCGCCGAACGGTTCCGGGCGCGGCTGGCGGAAGCGATGGACCGCACCGGCCAGAGCCAGAGCGCGCTCGCGCGGGCGGCGGGCGTGGACCGTTCGACGGTGTCGCAGATCCTCACCGATGCCGGGGCCCGGCTGCCGAACGCCCATGTCGCCGCGGCCTGCGCCCAGGCGCTGGGCGTGTCGGCGGACTGGCTTCTGGGGCTCAGCGACCGGCCCGAGCGTGCGGCCGACCTGATGGCGGCAAGCCTCAGCATGCCCGAGGCCGCCCGCGCGCCGGTGGACGAACAGATCTTCGCGTGGCACCGCGAGGCGGCGGGCTACAAGATCCGCCACGTGCCGGCGGGCTTGCCGGACATGCTCAAGACGCCGGAGATGTTGGACTGGGAATACGCCCCCCATCTCGGCCGGACGGCCGCCCAGGCGATCGGCGCGGCGCGCGACCGGCTGGACTGGATGCGCGGGCTCAAATCCGATTACGAGATCGCCCTGCCGCTTCACGAGGTCGAGAGCTTCGCGCGGGCCGAGGGCTATTACCGCGACCTGCCACAGGACCTGCGGCGTGCGCAGATGGCCCGGCTGGCAGGCATCCACCGCCAGCTTTATCCCACGCTGCGGCTGCATATCTACGACGCGCGGCGGGTCTATTCCGCCCCGATCACGGTGTTCGGGCCGCTGCTGGCGGTGCTTTACCTGGGGCACAACTACCTCGCCTTCCGCGACTCCGAACGAATCGAGGCCTTCACCCGGCATTTCGACGCGCTCGTGCGTGAGGCCACGGTGTCCGATCGCGAGGTGGCGGACTATCTGGACCGTCTTGCCGACGGCATCGACTAGGGGGCGGCCGGACGGACGCGCCCGGTGCCCCCGCCGGGCGCTCGATGCCTAGCCCGGCTTTTGCCCCACCGCGCGGCCGATGCCCTCGGGGCGCGGCAGCGCCGCATGGGCATGGGCGATCTCGGCCAGCCGGCGGGCGACCTCGGGGCCCGGCGGCGTCGTTCGGCGGGTGTCCAGGCTGACATGCAGCAGCAGGTGCTCGCCGGTGGCCAGAAGCGTCTCGCCCGACAGCATCCGGTGGAACAGGTGCATCTTCTTGCCGGCGCCCTCGATCACCGTGGTCTCGACGCGGAAGCGCTGACCGGCATGGGCCTCGGCGAGGTGCCGGATATGGGTCTCGGCGGTGAAGAAGCTGCTGCCCTGTGCGATATAGTCGGCATCGCACCCGATCATCTCCATGAACCGGTCGGTCGCATCGGCAAAGGCGAATAGGTAGCGCGACTCGGTCATGTGGCCGTTGTAGTCGGTCCAGTCGAGCGGCACCGCCCGGTCCTGCGTGACGACGGGGCGGGTGATGTCGTCGAGGTCCGGTTGCCGCGCCGCGTCGAGCGTGCGCAGATGCGCCCCGGCGCCGCCGCCCGTCCATTTCAGGGCCCGCAGAAGGCCGACGAGGTTGGTGTCGCGCTGCCGCTCGAGGTCGGCGGCGGACCTGTCGCCGCTCTGCGCGTCCGACTGGTCGGCGATCCGGCGCACGAGGCTGTCGGTCAGGTCGGGCACATCGGTCAGGTGGCTGCGCGGCGCCGCGAGGTCGGGCGCGGCCTTGGCCAGGACATCCGCCATGCCCGCCTCGCCGGCCGCGATCCGCGCCGTCTCGAACGGCCCCATCTGTGCCCAGACCAGGCCCGCACCCAGCCGGAGCGCCGCGTCGATCTGCGCGGTGGTGGCGATGCCGTCGTTCACCAGCCACAGCGCCTCGCGCCAGAGCGATTCCATCAGCCGCCCCGCGATGTGGCCGTCGCTCTCGTGGCGCATCTGCAGGGGCACCATGCCGATCCCGCGCAGCATCTCGCCCGCCCGCTCCAGCGTGGCCTTCGGCGCATCGGGTGCGCCGACGAGTTCGACCAGCGGCAGCAGGTAGACCGGCCGGACCGGATGCGCGACCAGGATCGGGCAGCGCCGGGCGGCCTGCCCCTGCAGCGCGGAGGGCGTGAAACCGGAGGTCGAGGAGGCGAGGATCGCCTCGTCGGCGCAATGCTCCTGGACCTTCTGGTAGAGGGTGCGCTTGAGGTCGAGCCGGTCGGGCACGCTTTCCTGGATCCAGTCCGCCGCCCGCACCGCCTCCGATATCCGCGCGGCAAAGATCACCTCGCCCTCGGGCGGCAGGCCCGTGTCGAGCAGCCCCGGCAGCGCGCGGCGCCCCCGCGCGAGCACCGCCTCCACGCGCTCGGCCACCGCCGGATCGGGGTCGAAGACGCGCACCTCCCAGCCCATCAGGGCAAAGCGCGCGGCCCAGCCCGCGCCGGTCGCGCCCGCCCCGAGGATCGCCGCCACCGCGCTCATGCGGCGGGCCGGACAGGCGAACGGGACGGGTCGGCAACCGGCCCGTCGAAGGTCGCGCAAACCTCTCGGTTCGTCTCGCGCAGCATGAACATCCCCATGTCCCCGGGTCCATAATGTCCCGGAAGGGGAGCACCGCAAGCCCCGGCCGCCGGCGGCCGGCATGCCCGGCCCGCGGCGTGCCAGAGATGCAACGCCTGGGCTGCCGGACTGCACCCCGCCGTCAGAACGGCATCGGGTGCGCCCGGTGGGCCAGCGCGATCTCCGCCAGCACGTCGTCGGGCAGCTGCAGGTCGGCGGCGCGCAGCACGCTCCTGAGCTGGTCGGTGGAGGTCGCCCCCACGATCGGGATGACCGGGAACGGCCGTTGCAGCACGAAGGCGATCGCCATCTGCACCGGGTCGAGCCCGTGCGCGTTCGCCACGCCCAGATAGGCCGAGACGGCCTCCCAGACCTGCGGCGTGATCCGGCCGTTGAGATCGGGCTGGCGTTCGCGCCGCGTGCCTTCGGGGGTCACGTCGCCGGCATACTTGCCCGTCAGCAACCCCGCGGCCAACGGCGCCCAGGCCAGCAGCGTGACATCCTCGTTCACGCCGAGTTCGGCAAGGTCGGTGTCGTAGAGCCGGCAGAGCAGCGAGTATTCGTTCTGGATCGACTGCACTCGCGGCAGGCCCTTTTCCTCGGCAAGCCGCAGCCATTGGCAGGTGCCCCAGGCGGTTTCGTTCGACAGGCCGAAATGGCGGATCTTGCCCTCGGTCACCAGCGCGTCCAGCGTTTCGAGGCACTCTTGCATGTGGGCGAGCGTGGCCGCCCGGTCCTGTCCGGACGGGTCGTAGCCCCACTGCTGGCGGAAATGGTAGGAGCCGCGGTTCGGCCAGTGGAACTGGTAGAGGTCGATATAGTCGGTGCGCAGGCGCCGCAGCGAGGCCTCCACCGCGGCGCGGATCGTCTCGGGCGAGATGCCTGCGCCCTCGCGGGCGAAGCCGCCATTGGGGCCGGTGATCTTGGTCGCCACGATCCACTCGTGCCGGCGCCCGCTGTGCTGGAACCAATTGCCGATGATCCGCTCGGTGCGCCCCACGGTCTCTTCCCGAACCGGGGCGACGGGGTACATCTCGGCGGTGTCCATGAAGTTCACGCCCTGGTCGATGGCCATGTCGATCTGGGCATGGCCTTCTTCCTGCGAGTTCTGGCTGCCCCAGGTCATCGTGCCGAGGCACAGGCAGGACACGTTCAGGCCCGTCCGGCCCAGCGCGACTTTCCTCATCTTGGTCCCCCGTTCTTGCGGTCGGGCGCAGAGTGGTCTGCCGCGGCGGCGAGGACAACCCTTCGCGTTTCGAAAGGCGTTGAGAACGTTAAGCGAACATTGTATCTTTTGCGGCATGGCTGCACCGCCGCTCACCCGCGTGCCCCAGCGCGCCCGCCCGGCCCTGACCGCCCTGGGCGAACTCGCCTTGCCGCTCGCCCGCGTGCACGAGCTTTGCGGGCCGGCGCGGCACATGCTGGCGCTGGTGCTGGCGGCCGCCGCCGAGGGGCCGGTGATGTGGATCGTGCCGGGCTGGGCCCCGGCGCGGCTTTATCCCGATACGGTGGCCGAACGCCTCGCGCCCGGCCGGCTGATCCTGGCGGCGCCGAAACGGGCCGAGGACCTGCTCTGGTCGATGGAAGAGGCGCTGCGCTCGGGCGTGGTGCCGGTGGTGGTCGCCGAGCTGCCCGCGCCGCCGCCGCTCACCCCGGTCCGCCGGCTGCACCTCGCCGCCGAGGCCGGGGCCGCCGCGGGGCATGGGGCGCCGCTGGGGCTGATCCTGACGCCGGGGCCGGGGGGCGCGGCCGGGGTCGAGACCCGCTGGCACATGGCGCCGCGCCACACCCCCGGTCTCAGTGCATGGCACCTCGAACGCCGCCGCGCCCGGATGGCGCCGCCCAGGGCCTGGCAGCTTCGGGAAACCGATGGGCGGCTGGCGCTCTCGGCCGCCACCCTCGCGCTGGCAGAGGGCGCCTGAGACGCGCCGCCGGTGCGGACCTTCGCGCCAAACACGCGCGGTCCCGTCTTCTTCTTGGCCCAAATACTCACGCGGCTGCCATCGAGCGCCGCTGCCGCCTCGCCCGGGCGCGGGCCGCGGCGGCGTGAACGTCGCGTCGCGGGATGAAATCGAGGCTTTTCAAGTCCGATTTAACCTGATAAAAATCGTCGGAAATAGACCCGGCCGCCGCGCCGGTCGGGTCGGTATCGAAACGGCATGTCAGGCCCCAGCTTTCCGCCCGGTCCCCTGCGCTCATTGCTCGCCAGAGGTGTGAATGAACGTTCAGAGATCAGACGCGGGGGACCGCCTGTGCGAGCCCGACGCCCATTTCGCCCGCCTTTCGACCGATCCCCTTGCCGACGCGTTTTCCGGCCGCGCGGGCGCGCATGCGCAGGGCGGCGGGGCGCCGGTCGGGGCGCAGGAGGTCGCCGGCCTGTGGGATCGGTTGGCGGGCACCCCGCGCGCCGGCGCCTCGGTCGCCTATGTGCATGTGCCCTTTTGCGAGAACCATTGCCTGTTCTGCGGCTTCTACCAGAATCCCTGGCGGCGCGAACTCGGGGCACCCTATGTCGACGCGGTGCTGGCCCAGCTTGCGGCCGGGGCGGAGACGGCGGTGCAGCGGGGCCATCCGCTCCGCGCGGTCTACCTGGGCGGCGGCACGCCCACGGCGCTGGCCGCGCGCGATCTCGCCCGCCTGGTCGAGGGGCTGCGCCGCCACCTGCCGCTGGCCCCCGATTGCGAGATCACGCTGGAGGGCCGGATCGTCAGCTTCGGCCTGGAAAAGGCGCGCGCGGCCTTCGACGCGGGCGTGAACCGCGTATCGCTGGGGGTGCAGACCTTCGATGACGGCGTGCGCCGGCGCATGGGGCGCAAGTCGACCCGGGCCGAGACGCGGCGCTTTCTCGAGGGGCTGGTGGCGCTCGATCGCGGCGCGGTGGTGATCGACCTGATCTACGGGCTGCCCGGACAGGACCGCGCGACCTTCCGCGCGGATGTGCGACAGGCCGCGGCGCTGGGGCTCGACGGGCTCGACCTCTATTCGCTGAAGGCGATCCCCGGCACGCCGCTCCTGATCGCGCAGGACAAGGGCAAGCTGACCCCGGCCGCGCCCACGGAACTGGGCCACTATTACGCCGACGGGGCCGAAGAGATGGACCGCGCCGGCTGGGCGGCGATTTCCACGACCCACTGGCGGCGCGGCACCCGCGAGCGCAGCATCTACAATTTCGAGGTCAAGGCCGGGGCGCAGTGCCTGGCCTTCGGCGCGGGCGCGGGCGGCACCCTGCACGGCCACGGCTACCGGATCACGCCCGATCTGGACGCCTATCTTGCCGGGGCGGGGCAGGGCGGCGCGCGGCTGATCGCCGGCATGATGCGCCCCGCGCCGCTGGCCCCGGTGCATGCCGCGATCAAGGCGGGCATGGAGCGCGGGCGCCTGGCGTTCGCCCCGGTCGACCGCGCGCTGACCGCCTGCGGCCGGCCCGCCGGGTTCGAAAACCTCGCCGCGCCGCTGGTGGCGCAATGGCAGCGCGCCGGGCTGCTGACGGCGCGGCCCGCGGCGTGCGACCTCACGCTGGCCGGCCGGTTCTGGCAGGTCGCGATGACCGCGCGCCTGATCGCCTGGACCGATGCCTGCCTGGCCGACGCCAATCAAAAGGAGACCGCATGATGACCCCGACACCCGACACCGCCGCCGCGATCGGCGCCGTTCTCGCCGATCATCCCGGCGCCGCGCTGGAGGACGTCGCCCAAAAGGCGGGGGCCAGCGTCGCCGCGGTTCTGGCCTGCCTGCCGGACGGCGAAGCCACGCTCGTGCCCGGCGCGGCCTTCGAGGACGCGATGGCCGAGATCGCCCGCTGGGGCGAGATCACGCTGGTCGTGAACACCGGCGACGTGATCTTCGAGGCGAAGGGGCAATTGCCCGAGGGGCAGGTGGCGCAGGGCTTCTTCAACCTGCACGGCAAACCGATCGGCGGGCATATCCGGGCGGGTGCCTGCGCGCAGATGGCCTTCGTGGCGCGGCCGCTGTTCGGGATGGAAACCCGCTCGGTGCAGTTCCTCGACGCGCAAGGCGGGTGCCTGTTCAAGGTCTATCTCGGCCGGGATGAGACGCGCGCCCTGATCCCCGCCCAGGTCGCCGCGTTCGAGGCGCTGCGCGACCGGCTGGCCGACGGGGTGGCGGCATGACCGGGGGGCTGCACGGGCGGCATCTCTTCGTCTTCGGGGCAGGCTATGCGGGCGCCCGCGCCGCCGCGCTCGCCCATGCTGCGGGCGCGTGCGTGTCGGTCACGACGCGCGATCCGGTCCGTGCCGCCGATCTGGCCGGGTCGGGCGTGCGGGCGCATCTCTTCGACGCCGGGCGGCCGCCCGCCGCGGCCACGCTGCGCGACTGGCTCGGCGGCGCGACCGACCTGCTGGTCTCGATCCCGCCCGACAGCCGCGCCGCGCCCGAGGCCGCCTGTCCGGCGCTGGCCGCGCTGCAGGCGGCCAGCGTCGACCTGCCGACGCTGCGCTGGATCGGCTACCTGTCCTCGACCGGGGTCTACGGCGATTGCGGCGGGGCGTGGATCGACGAGACCCGCGCGCCCGCCCCGGCCACGCCGGACGCCCGCGCCCGCATCGGGGCCGAGATCGGCTGGCGCGCGTTGGCCGGGCGGACCGGGGCGGCGCTCGACATCCTGCGTATCGCCGGGATCTACGGCCCCGGCCGGCGCAACGCGCTGGCGCAGGTCCGCGCGGGCCGGGCGCGGGCGGTCGACAAGCCCGGACAGGTCTTCAACCGCATCCATGTCGACGATATCGCCGCGGCCATCGTCGCCGCGATGGCCCGGCCCGACGGGACCCGGATTCTGAATCTGGCCGACGACCTGCCCGCGGCCAGCGCCGATGTGCTGGACCATGCCGCGGTGCTTCTGGGGCAGCCGGCGCCGCCGCGCGTGCCCGTCGACCGGGCCGACCTGCCCCCGATGGCCGCCGCCTTCTGGGCGGAAAACCGCAGGCTGCGCAATGACCGGCTGACGGCGCTGCCGGGTTTCGCGCTGCGTTATCCGAGCTATCGCGAGGGACTGGCCGCGATCCTTGCCGAGGAGACCGGAGAAAGGGAACTGGCCGATGCGATGTGACCGGGAACAACGGGCCTGGCCGGACGAGGGACCGCGTCAGCGGCCCGGGTGCGGGAAACGAGGAAGACAGGAGGGAGACCATGAAACGGCACAACACGGCACAGGCGGACGCGGCAACGGCAGGCGGGCCGGCGGCGGACCGGTGGGACATCTGGCAGGAGGCGCTGTCGGCCGCGGGAACCGGTCCGGCGGCGGATGCGGCGGCGCTGGAACCCCTGCTGGACCGGGTGGCGCGGCGGGCGGTCGCGGAATGAGCCGGCCCGAGACCATGCGCGAACCCGAGGCCCTGCCGGTCCACGACGCGCGCGTCCTGACGGTCGGGGGCACGACCGCGGTGATCGTTCTGGACGGCATGGCCTACACCCTGCGCATCACCCGCGCGGGCAAGCTGATCCTGACGAAATGAGCGCTGCGCTGCGCAGCCGGGGCGCCGCGCCCGTCGCGTATCTCGATGCGCTCGCGCCGGTCGAGCGTGCGGCGATCCGCTGCCTGCGCGGCTGGACCGCCGGACCGGCGGCGCGCGCGCGGATGCGCCGCAACTTCGCCCATGTCTTCGGCCCCGGCGCCGAGGCACGGGAGGAGGTGCTCGACGCCCTGATGGAACTGGCGCTCACGCAGGGGCGCCGGCCGATCGTCCGCAACCCGCCGGAGCATCGCGAGGTCAGCGGCGACGAAAACGCCTTTGCCGAAATGGTCGCGGCCGCCATCGGCGGCGAACGCGACGACGCGCTGGTCTTTGCGCTGGCGCTTCTGGGGCCGCAGGGGGCCTTCCACGCCGTGCAGCTGGCCGAGGATCTGGGCCTGGCGCTTCTCGGCCTCGTCCGCGCCCGACAGGACGACGCGCGGGTTTCGGGGCTGCACTGACACCTGCGCGGCGGCCATGCCGCGACGGCGCACCGTCTTTGGCGCGCCGGTCTTCCGGCCTCAGCGCGACTGCACCGGCAGCGTGAAGCTCTGCTGGCTGAGGCCGAGTTGCGCGGGGGCGGCGGGAAACCGGCCCGCGCGGCGCACGGCCTGAAGCGCAAGCGCGTCGATCCGCGGGTTGCCCGACGATTTCGCAAGCCCCACGGCCACCAGGCCGCCATCGGCCGACACCGTCAGCCGCACGACCGCCGTTCCCGACCCCGCACCCCGCGGCACACCCCGCGCGATCCGGGTCCGGATCTGCCCGCCCCATTCCGCCATCAGGTTGCGCGCCCTGGCCGGCGACAATGTCGCGCTTTGCGCCGGGGCCGCCCGGCCGCGGGCGGTCCCGCCGTCGCCAGCGGCCCGGCGGGCGACCTGCGCCGCCGAGGCCCGGGAGGGGGCCGGGGACGGCTCCGCCTGCGGGGGCGGCGTGTCCGTGTTCCGCTTCGTCGGCGTTCGTGCCGGGCGCGGCGGCGGCCGGGGCGTGTCCGGTGTGGCCGGTTTCGCCTCCACTCGGCGCGCAGTCGGCGCCCGGTCCGGCGGTTTCGGTATGGCCGGCGGGGGGGAAAGCGCCGCAGGCCGCGTCGGGGACCGGGGCAACGCCGCGTGCCGGGGCGGGGCCGTGTCGGCGATGGGCGATGGCGCGGCGCTGTGGGGCAGGGCGGGGGGCGCCGGGGCGGCGGGCGCGTCCATCGCGGGGGCAGGGGGGCGCTCCCATTCGGCGACCGCGCGCGCCACGGCGGCGGAGGCGGCCGACATCGTCACCAGGTCCGCCCCGCCACCGCCGGCCGACTCCGCCCCACGGGGCGTGTCGGCCGGCCAGGCCACGAGGTGCAGCGCCAGCGCCGCGCCGCCGAAGATCAGGGTTTCGGCCATGGCCCGCATCGTCTCAGCCCCCCGTCGCGACCAGGTCGACCCGCGCGATGCCCGCCGCGGCCAGCCGTGCCAGGAGCCGCGCGATCTCGGCCCCCGGCACCGCCCGGTCGGCCCGGACCAGAAGCGGCCCGTCGCGCGCTTCCGCCGCCACAAGGGCGACCGCGTCCGCGCCCCGCGCCGCGCGATAGGCCAGGCCGCCGTCGGCCCCGACATAGAGCACGTCGCGCCCCTCCGCCGCGCGCTCGGCCGTCGTTGCCTCGGGCAGGGCGATCTCGAACGGCTCGGGCGGGGTCAGCTGGGCGCTGATCAGGAAGAACACCAGCAGCAGGAACACCACGTTGATCATGGGGACCACGCTTTCGCGTTGCGGTCTCGGGGGCGGTGCGGACAGGCGCATGGCTCACTCCACCAGAACAAGGCGCTGGAACCCCGCCGCGGCCAGGGCGTCCGACACCGCGATCACCCGTTGCAACGCCGCCCCGTCGCGCGCGCGCAGCACCACCGGGTCGTCGGGCGCCCCGGTCAGCGGCCGCACCGCGTCCGCAAGTTCCGCCAGCGGTGTCTCCACCCCGTTCAGGGCCACCGCCTCCGGGCCGATGTCGACCAGCCTGGGCGGGCCGGACCATGGCTCGCCCGCGCCGCCGCCCGCCGCCAGCGGGATCGCCGTGTCCTGGCCGAAGCGCGCGGCCAGCATGAAGAACACCAGGAGCAGGAACACCACGTCGATCATCGGCGTCAGGCTGGGCCGGCGCCGGGGCAGGGCGGGGGCGAGGCCGAGGCTCATTCCGCGGCTGCCCGGAACGCCGCGCGGGACGGCCCGCCGCGGGTCAGGATGCGCGTCGCGGCATCCTCGATGTCCAGCCGCACGCCCTCGGTCACGCTTTCGAACCAGGACAGCGCCACCGAGGCCGGGATCGCCACGGCCATGCCGGCGGCGGTGGTCAGAAGCGCCTCCCATATGCCGCCCGCCAGCGCCGCCGGATCAGCGCGCGCCCCGGTCGCCTGGAGCGTCTGGAACGCGGCGATCATGCCCAGGACGGTACCCAGAAGGCCCAGCAGCGGCGCGATGGTCGCGATCAGTTCCAGCGCCCGCAGGCCCGAGCGCGCCCGCGCCAGGTCGCCGGTCGCGACCCGCGCCACCTCTTCGCGGGCGGTCGCGCCGTCAAGTTCGGGATCGAGCCGGGCCTCGATCGCGGCGGCCACGGCGCGCGCGCGCAGCCCGCCTGCGCCTTCCAGCGTGCTGCGCGCCCCTGGCACGTCCCCCGCCAGCCACAACTCCACCGCGCGGGCCGGCCGGCGCCGCGACCAGGCGCCCGCGACGGCCAGCCGCCAGCATTTCCACAGGATCAGCGCCAGCGTGGCGACCGACAGCGCGGCGATGGCCCAGATGGCCGGGCCGCCCTTGTCCAGAAAGGCGGCGATCTCGTCGGTTCGGGTTGCGAAATCCATCCCTGTCTCCTTCATTCCGCGGCGATGCGCCCCGCCGCGTGGGGCAAGAGGAAGGTGCCGCCCGCGGGTGGGGTGTTGACCCGGATCGGGCAGCGGTAGGCGCGGCTCAGCAGGTCGTCGCACAGCACCTCGGCCGGTGCGCCCCGGCCCAGCACGCGCCCCTCGGCCAGAAGCGTGACGCGGTCGGCGAACATCGCGGTGAGGTTCAGGTCGTGCATCACCGCGACCACTCCGCCGCCCTGGTCGGCATAGTCGCGGGCGACCTGCATCACCTGCAGCTGGTGGCCGATGTCGAGGCTGGACACCGGTTCGTCGAGAAACAGCCAGCGCGGTTGCCCGTGGGGCGTCGGGTGCCATACCTGCGCCAATGCGCGCGCCAGTTGCACGCGCTGCTGCTCGCCGCCGGAAAGCTCCTGGTAGTAGCGTCCCTCGAAGCCCGCCAGCCCGACGCGGGCCAGCGCCTTGGGCACGAGGTCGGTCTCGGCCGCCTCGGTCCCGCCCATCAGGCCCAGCCGCACGACCTCGGCGGCGGTGAACGGAAAGGCCAGCGGGGTCGCCTGCGGCAGCACCGCCCGAAGGCCCGCGAGCACCCAGGGGCGAAGGGTGGCGAGGTCCTGGCCGTTCAGCCGGACCCGCCCCCCCCGGGAGAGATCGCCCGTGAGCGCCCGCAGAAGCGTCGTCTTGCCCGATCCGTTCGGGCCGACGATGGCGGTGAGTTCGCCCGGCCGGGCGCGGAAATCGACCCCGTGAAGGATTGCGCGCCGGCCGAGGCGGACGTGGATATGGGTGGCGTCGAGCATCGGTCAGAGGTCCAGCACGCCGCGCTTGCGCAGCAGGATCCACAGGAAGAACGGCCCGCCCAGGACGGCGGTGACGATGCCGATGGGCAGTTCGGCGGGCGCGATCACGACGCGCGCGACGATATCGGCAAGGATCAGCAGCGCCGCGCCCAGAAGGCCGGCGTTGACCAGGAGCGACCGGTGGTCGGGCCCGGTGGCCAGCCGCAACAGGTGGGGCACCACGATGCCGACGAAGCCGATCCCGCCCGAGACCGCCACCGCGGCCCCGGTGGCGCCCGCCACGGTCAGGATCGCGACGGTCTTCAGGCGCTGGACGGGGATGCCGATATGAAACGCCGCGGTTTCGCCGAGCGCCAGCCCGTTCAGCCCCCGCGCCAGCATCGGCGCACAGGCCAGCGCCAGCACCATCAGCGGCGCGGCGGCGGCGAGTTTCGCCCAGGTCGCGCCCGCCAGCGAGCCGAGCCCCCAGAAGGTCAGGTCGCGCAGTTGCGCGTCGTCGGCCATGTAGACGAGGATCCCGGACAAGGCCCCCGCCAGCGCCCCGAGCGCGATCCCGCCCAGAAGCATCGTGGCGACCGAGGTGCGCCCGCGCCGCGTGGCGATCCCGTAGAGCACCAGGGTCGAGGCCCAGCCGCCGAAGAAGGCCGCCACCGGCACGGCGTAATAGCCCAGCGCTGCGGCGAGCCCCGCCGGCAGCAGCCCGCCCAGCACGATCGCGGCGATCGCGCCCAGCCCGGCCCCCGCGCTGACGCCCACCAGCCCCGGATCGGCCAGCGGGTTGCGGAACAGCCCCTGCATCACCGCCCCGGAAACCGCCAGCGAGGCGCCCACCAACGCCCCCATCGCCAGCCGCGGCAGGCGGATGTCCAGAAGAACGATCCGGTCGGCCAGCGCCACCTCGCGGCCCGCCAGAAGGTCGGCCAGAACCGCCCAGGGCGAGGTGCCCGCCGCGCCCACGGTCAGGCCGAGCAGCGCGATCGCGGCCAGCGCGACGGCCAGCGCCAGCGTGGTGCGGCGGGCGCGCGGCCGGCGGTCCCAGTCTGGCGCGGCGATCTCGGGATCGAGCGCGACCATCGGCTCAGCTCCCCGCCCGCGCCAGCGCGTCCGACAGGTCGCGCACCGCCTGGGCCGTCCGCGGGCCGAAGCCCAGCAGATACAGCCCGTCCATCCGGACGACGGCCTCCGCCTTCGCCGCGGGCGTGGTGCGGATCGCGGGGTGGGCCAGAACCTGGTCGGCGGTGTCGTCCGCGCCCTCGCGCGCCATCATCAGGATCACCTCGGGCGCGGCTTGCGTCACGGCCTCGTCGGTCAGCGGCTTGTAGCCCTCGAAGGCGGTCACGGCGTTCTCGCCGCCCGCAAGCCGGATGATTCCGTCCGCGGCGGTGTCCCGCCCGGCGGCCAGGATACGCCCGCCCTGCACCGACATGACGAACATCACCCGGCGTCCGGGTCCCCCGGCGGCCTCGGCGGCGGCCGCATCCAGTGCCGCGCCGACCTCTTCGGCCAGGGCCGCGCCCTTGCCGGGCACCTCCAGCGCCTCGGCCACGGCGGCGATCTTGGCCAGCACCGCGGCGCGGTCGTAGCCGTCGGGGATCTCGACGAAGGGGATCGCGGCGTCCTGCAACAGGTCGACCGTCTCGGGCGGGCCCGCGCCCTCTTCGGCGAGGATCAGGTCGGGGTCCACCGACAGCACGCCCTCGGGAGAGAGCCGGCGCACATAGCCGACGTCGGGCAGGTCGCGCACGGAGCCGGGCCAGGTCGAGGTGGTGTCGCGGGCCACCAGGCGGTCCGCCTCGCCCAACGCGACGACGATTTCGGTGATCGACCCGCCGACCGAGACCACCCGCTCGGCCGCATGGGCCGGCAGGGCGGTCGCCAGGGCGAGTGCGGCAACGAGGGGCCGGATCATGCCGTCACCTCCTGCGCAAGGCTCGGCAGGGCGGCCACCAAGGCGTTCCACGCCGGCGTGTGGTCCACCTCGCCCACGCGCTGGCCGAAGGCTTGCAGGATCAGCCCGCCCGTCGCGTCGAACGCCTCGACCGAGATCGCCGGGCCGCGTTTCGTCGGTTTCGCGACCGCCCAGACCTCGGCGACGTGATCGCCGCGCAGGTGCAGGTTGAAATCGGGGTCGAGGATGTTCAGCCAGGGGCCGGTCGGCTTGACCGTGCGGATCGGGCCGCCATGGATCTCGATGCAGCCCCGGTTGCCCACGAACAGCATGAAGGGCAGCGCGTCGGCGGCGAGCGCCTCCAGCAGCCCGCCCATGCAGCCGGGATCGAGCGCGCGCACGTAGGGCGCCCCGGCGATGCGGTAGGCGCCCAGCCGGTTCATGCGCAGCTTGCGCACCATCTGCAGGAACTGGTGGGTGTCGCTCAGCCTGTCCCACTCCGAGCGCAGCCGGTCGGCCTTGGCCGGGCCGGATTTCGCGGGCTCGGCCGGGGCGCGCGGCGCCAGCGCAAGGGTTTGGGACTGGTCCCCGAGCCGGAGCCCGGCCACCAGGTCGTCCCATTTCGCCGCGATCCCGTCTGCCTGCGGGAACACCTTGTGCACCGCATCCCCCGCCGCGTCGAACACCTGGATCGAGCGGCGGAGCCGGCCGCCCTTCTCCTCCTCGACGGCGAAGGCATGCACCCAGTGTTTCGGGAAAATCCGCAGGTCGATCGCGGGGCCGAGGACCATCGCCGCATGGGCGCCGGGGGTGTAGTCGCCGTAATCCCCGGTCTTCTCGATCACCGCGCTTTCGTTCCGCGTCAGCGCCATCGCCGTGCCGAACCCCGGCATCGCCCGCATCAGCGCGTCCGGGTGCGCCGCGATCCGCGTGACGCCCCGGCCCGTCTGCGCGGCCAGCACGTCGGCCTCGGCGATCCCGAGACTGTCGGCCAGGTCGCGGCTGCGCATGGTGGACTTTTCCTGCCGGACGGCCCTGATCCGCTCCGGCGACAGTGCAGTGCCCTCTCCCATGGGAGGCTCCCTTCACATCGGTTGTCGTGGAATGCGGCCTGGCTGTCCGGGGCGCGGCCCCGGCCTTGCTGGATCGCTGGGCCGTTCGCGCGGCCTTCAATGTTGACAGAAACTATCAGATTAACTAGCCGATGCAACAGCCCCGTTCGGCCGAACGGGGCGATCATCGAGAACATCACGCGCCAGCCTTCCGCCAGCCACGTCAAATTCGTGTTCTGACAAGGGGATAGGTATGAACGCGCGATCCAAGATCATGTGCCTGCTGCTGGGCGGCACGGCCCTTACGCTTGCCCTGCCGGCCGCGGCGCAGGACAGCTTCACCCTCGATCCGGTCTTCCTCGCCAAGAGCAAGCGCGAGGTCCTGACCGATACCGCCACCGCCGAGACCGTCGTCGACCAGGAGGAAATCGAGGACCGTCAGGCCTCGACCGTGGCCGAGCTGGTCGATTCGGTGCCCGGCGTGACGCTGATCAACGGCACCACGCCGCAGGGCTCGGGCATCAACATCCGCGGTTTCGGCGCGAATGCCACCTACGGGTCCGACCAGAAGGTGGCGATCCAGGTGGACGGCGCCAGCGTGGGCTCGGAGGAGCTCTACCGGATCGGCACCCAGCTGTTCACCGACCCCGAGCTCTACGAGGAGGTGACGGTGATCCGCGGCATCGCGGGCACCTTCGAATACGGCTCTGGCATCGTCGGCGGGCTGGTGCGGCTGGACAGCAAGGACGCCTCGGATTTCACCGGGGGCGAGCCCGGCTTCAAGTTGCGCCAGACCCTGCAATACGGGACCAACGGCGATGCGTGGGCGTCCTCGACGATCCTGGCCTGGCAACCGACCGAGCGGCTGGAGTTCCTGGGCAATTACACCTGGCGCAGCCAGGACGTGCAGCAGGACGGATCGGGCGACGATATCGGCGCAGACGGGTTCGACCTGCCGTCCTGGCTGGTGAAGGGGAAATACACCTTCGGCGCGGGCGACGCGCATTCCGTCAGCCTGAGCTTCTCGGACACCAGTTCCGACGAGACCGACGTGCCCTACGACACCTTCGGCACGGCCCCCGGCTCGTTCGGCAATGTCGACCGCGAGACCCGGTCGCGCACCGCGGTGCTGGAATACCGCTTCGATCCGGCCGACAACCCGCTGGTGAACCTTACCGCGACGCTGTCCTATGCCGACCAGAAGATCGACCAGCAATACGTGCCCGGCAGTTCGTCCTGCGAGGGCGGGGGCTGCGGCTTTCCCTTCCCGCCGGGCGGCTTTCCGACGACCAATGCCGACCACCGCTACGAGACGGCCAAGCTGACGGTGAAGAACCAGGCGCTGTTCGACCTGGGCGCGGTCGGCCACGACCTGCGCACCGGCATCGAACTGGTCCGCAAGGACCGGCTCGACGCGAACTCGGCGCCCGGCGGCACCGACGAACGGCTGGCCCTTTTCGTGGTGGACGACATGACGATGGGCGGGCTGACCCTGACGCCCGCCCTGCGGTTCGAGACGCAGGAGATCGGCGGGTCGGCCTATGGCGACTACGACAACGACGCGCTGATGGGCGGGATTTCGGCGCGCTACGCCTTCGGCAATGGCTGGGCCGTGTTCGGCAGCGCGGCCTATACCGAGAACCTGCCGATCCTCGACGATCTCGGCACGCCCGCCTACATGACCCGGAGCGAAAAGGCCCGCAGCTACGAGATCGGGCTGTCCTACGACCGCGCGGGGGTGGTCCGCGACGGCGACGATTTCGCCCTCAAGGCCAATCTTTATCACACCGATATCTGGGACATCACCTCCTACACGACGTCCATGATGACCCCGATCACCGAGGCGCGGATGGAGGGGCTGGAACTGGAAGCCGCCTACAGCCTGTCTACGGGCCACTACGTCGACGTGAACGCCAATATCGCGCGCGGCGAGAACCGCACGCCGGGCCTCGGGGACGACTGGGAGGGCACGCCGGCCGACCAGCTGCGCGTGACGCTGGGGCGCAAGTGGGGCGACCGCCTCGACCTGAGTTGGGAGGTGGTGCACGACGCCCGGATGGACCGGTCGGCGACCCCGACGCCGTCCAGCACCGTGCACAACCTCCGCGCCACCTGGCGGCCCGGGACGGGCCCCTTCGAGGGCACCGAAATCCGGCTCGGCATGGAGAACGCCTTCGACCTGGACTACACGCCGCATCTGGCCACGCGGCGCGCCCCGGGGCGGACGATCAAGCTCACCCTGGCGCGCACCTTCTGAGGCCGCCCCGCCCGTGACGCAGGGCCTGTCGGCGACCCGCGGGGGCGAGAGCCCGCCCCCGCGGGGTCCCGGCGGCCGGGCGATGGCGCGCATTCTACGGGCATTGTCGATATCTTGCGGGGGTATGTTAAACCGGCGTTGACGCCTTGCGACGACACATGTGCCCAAGTCAACCAGCACACAGGGCGCATCGGCCATGCAGGAACTTCTGAGGACCGTGACGGGGAAACTCGTCCTCGCAGCCGGAATCGCGATCACGTTGATCGTTTCGGGCTATATCGGATACAGCGGCTGGCGCGCGTCGCATCGGGCCGACCACCAGGTGATGGAGCTTGCCACCGAAAAGGCGGGCGCGATCGCGCAGACGATCGCGGCTCAGGTGACCGAGGCGACATCGGCGGGCGCGGCGCTGAGCGGCGGGTTGGCCGGCTACATGGCCACCGGCGACGCAACGGCATCGGACGTCATCGAGATTCTCAAGGGCGTTCCGACGCAGTACGACACGGTCTTTTCGGCCTGGATGGCCGGGCTGCCCGATGGCGCGACGGACGACTTCATCGCGGGCGGCGAAGGCCGGAACGACAACGGGGTGTTTACCCCCTACTGGACCAAGTCGACAGCGGGCGGGCTGGAGTTCCAGACCTTCCCGATCGAAACCGACGCCCAGTGGTTCGCGCTGCCCGTCAGGGGCGGCAAGAGCATCATCACCGAGCCCTACCTGTCGACCGAGAATCGCCTGCTGACCTCGGTCGCGGTTCCCGTGCGGGTCGAGGGCCGCATCGCCGGTGTCGCCGGCGTCGACATCGTGCTGACCGACCTGACCACGATGCTCGGCGGTCTCAAGACGTTCGAGGGCGGGCGCGTCACGCTGGTCGACAGCGGCGGCAAGTGGCTGGCCAACCCGGACGAGACCGATCTCACGCAACCTTACGACGAGGCCGGCGCGGACCTCATCATGGCGGCGCTGTCCGATGGCGAGCCGCGGGTGATCGAGGGCCTGCCGGGCGGCGCGACGCGCCTGGTCTACCCGTTCACGGCGCCGGGCATGAACACCACCTGGGCGACGCTGCTGGACGTGCCCGCGGCGGTCTTCACCGCGCCGGTCCGAAGCGCCGTCGTCGAAGCGGTTTTCAGCGGCGTGCTCATTCTTCTCATGGCGCTTGCCACGATCTACCTGACCGCGCGCTCTCTGGTCGGGCGCCCGCTCAGCGACATGCTCGCCTCGGTCAACAAGCTCGCCTCCGGGCAGTACGGCGAGCAGGTGCGCGGCACCGAAAGAACCGACGACGTCGGCACGATGGCGGCCTCCGTCGAAGCGTTGCGGGAGGGTCTGCTCCAGAAAGAGGAGCTTGAGAAAGACCAGGAGCGGCAGCAGGAAGAACAGGCCCGGGTGGTCGAGACACTGGCCTCCAGCCTCCGGGCCCTGGCCGCGGGCGATCTGTCGCGGACCATCGACGACAGGTTCTCGGGATCGTACGAGGCGCTGCGCGAGGACTTCAACGCCACCATCAACACGCTGAACGACATGATGGCCACCCTGTCCGAAAGCATCCGCGAGATTCGGGCGCGGTCGGACGAGATCAGCGCCGGCTCCGACGAGCTTGCGCGGCGCACCGAAAGCCAGGCCGCAACCCTCGAGGAAACGGTCGCGGCCCTCGATGAGTTGACCACCTCCGTGCGGTCGGCCGCGGAGGCCGCGGCGAATGTCGAGCGGTCGATGGCCGACACCCGGCAGGATGCGCAGAGCTCCGGGGCGATCGTGCGCGATGCGATCGGCGCGATGTCGGAAATCGAGAAGTCCTCCGACGAGATCACGCAGATCATCGGGGTGATCGACGACATCGCCTTCCAGACCAACCTGCTGGCCCTGAACGCGGGGGTCGAGGCCGCGCGCGCGGGCGAGGCCGGCCGCGGCTTTGCCGTCGTGGCGTCCGAGGTCCGGGCGCTGGCGCAACGCTCCTCCGAGGCGGCGAAGGACATCAAGCAGCTGATCGATTCGAGTTCCGTTCAGGTCGAGAAGGGGGTCGGGCTGGTCAACCGCGGCGGCGAATCCCTCACCGGCATCGTCGAGCGGGTCGCGAAGGTGGCCGACCAGATGTCGGCGATCGCCACCGGTGCGAACGAACAATCCGTCGGCCTCGGCGAGATCAACGTGGGCGCGACGGAACTCGACAAGGTCACCCAGCAGAACGCGGCGATGGTCGAGGAAACCTCCGCCGCCGCGGTGAACCTGCAGCAGGAGGCGACGGCGCTTGAACGGCAGGTCGAGCGTTTCACGCTCCGGGGCGGTGGCGGTCGGTCGACCGCGGCGCCGGGCGTGGTCCCCCGGCCGCAGGCCGCTGCGCCCGCGCCGCGAAAGGCCGTGGTCAACGGCGATGGCTGGCAGGACTTCTGAACGCCGGCGGCGCTGCGGTCTTTCGGGCAGTCCGCCCGCGGCGTGAGTGCGCGACGCGTGTCGCGCCCCTGCGCCGACGCGGCGGGCCGCCCGCCGCGGCCCCGGCCGGCCGCCGGCGTCATTGGGGCCCACAGCGTCGGACGATGGCGGCGCAGCGCTTGATGCGTCCGCCGCCCCAGCCGCCGCGGTTCTCGACATCCATGGCGCGGATGCGCCCGTCCGCGACGGCGAATTCGATCACGCAGGCCGTTGCGCGGCTTTCGGCCTTTGGCCTTGGCGCCGCGCGCAATGTCCCGTCCGCGCCACGTGCCTGGGCCGAGGAAAAGGCATGGACCTTCCCCACGCCGTCCGGGGCGTCGCGGACGGCAACGGGTGCGCCGATGCATGCCGCGAGCACGGAGGCGTCTTCGCCGATGAGGGCGGTCTCGGCCTGCCGGAGGGTCTTCATCTGCTCGGGCCCGCAACTGGCCAGGACCCCCGCGCCGAGCAGGACGGCGAGACCGCCAGGTTTGAAGGGGAACATTCGGTCGGGTCCTTTCGCTGTCGGTGTTTATCGCCGCGCGGGCTTTCCGGCCCGAAGCCGCCCCGTCATGCGAAGGCCGTCGCGCATGTTCAGGCCCAGCAGGACGATGTTGATCCCGCCCACCAGGAGTTCGAGCGCCTGGACGGTGTAGAACGCGCTGTCGAACGCGCCGGCCCGCGCCTTCTGGGCCAGGAACAGAGCAGCCGGAATCAGGACGACGACGCCGTTGAACGCCACCGTCGGCATCCGGTTGCGCTTCACCCGGGCCAGCCCGGCCTTGGCGCCGTGCGACAGCGCGACCCCGCTGCCGCCAGCCGCGATCAGGGCCGGAACCAGCAACAGAAAGCCCCAGGGGATTGCGGTCTTGACCGCCACGACGGCCTCCGCCGAGCCGACCGTTTCCGTGACGGCGGTGGAGATCCAGAAGGTTGTGATCGTCGCCAGTGCAAGTGTTCCGGCAACGGGGTGGAGGGTTTTCGCGATCATGGGGTGCCTCGTTCGGTGATTCCATAGCGGGCTATATAGCATAAAGATAGCGCGCTATGCAATACGGCGATCGGGGCGCGCCCGGGAGGGACGCCTGCGCGCGCCTGGGGCCAGGAGGCCCGGCAGGACGCGTCGGCGCCCGTTTCGGTTGTGCCTGGCAGGATAGCGGGCTATTCAAAAAGCGTGCGGCGCGGAGGAGTCCCGCATCCCCGCCGGGTCGCCGATGCGCAACGAGGGCTTTCACGGATGACAGAGACCGGGACTTCCAAAAGCGATGACGGCAAGGCCGCCGCAACAGGCCCCGGCGCGACCGCGCGGTTCCGGAAGGACGCCTCGGCCGGATATCTCGCCAACCACATGGCACGGCTGTTCTTTCACGGGCTTCACCGGCGCATTCATCCCATGGGCCTGGCGCCGGCGCAGTTCATGACGCTCCTGGAGCTTTGGCAGGAGGACGGGCTCACGCAGCGCCAACTCGTCGACCGCCTCGATGTCGAGCAGGCCACGATGGCGAACACGCTGCGGCGCATGGAGCGCGACGGCCTTGTCGAACGCCGCCCGCATCCCGACGACGCGCGGTCGCAACAGGCCTGGCTCACCCCGGCCGCCCTCGCGCTCCGCGCCCCGGCGACGACGTCGGCCAAGGACCAGAACGACGCGGCCCTCGCGGCCCTTTCGGAGGAGGAGAAAGCCATCTTCCTCGACCTCATGCGCCGGGTCATTCACACGATGCGGAGCAACCGGGACGCGTGAATCGCCCCGCGGCAAGCCCGGCGATCCGGGGCCAGTGCCCGCCGCCTGCGGCCCTTTGCGGGGCGACCGTCTCGGGGAATAGGCTGAGACCGCCGGATGCTGCGGGCGCGCCACGATCTCGCGCCGGATCGCGGAACGCAGGCGGCGCCCGCGGACCGGGCAGGGCGCGCGCATCGGCCATACCCGCCCGCGCGTTCACCGCGGCTTTCAGGGCCGTGCATGGCTGAGGAGCACCCGCCGGGGTGCCTCGGATAAACTCGTGCCTGATGGGAAGTGGCAGCCCGTAGGGGAATCGAACCCCTCTTTCCAGGTTGAAAACCTGGCGTCCTAACCGATAGACGAACGGGCCATGCCGGTGCGTGCGGCGTTACCTAGAAAAAACCGGCGCCCTGCGCAAGAGGATTCTTGCCGGTTTTTTCGCGTCCCGCTCAGACCGCCCGCGCGGCGTCCTCGAGCCGCAGTTGCACCTGCCGCCGGCCGCCCCAGTCGTTGACCTCCAGCCGGCCGGCCAGGTGGAACCGCGCGTCGCCATGGCTCTCCAGCAGGGGGCCGAGCGGTCCGTCGAACGCGCCGAAGGCGATGGCGTCCAGCCGCGGCCCGATTCCGTCGCCGAATCCGATCTTGAGGTGGCTCTCGCCCACCCGCCGGGCGAATCCTATGGCCATCCCGGGGAAGGCGAAGCGCGGGGCAGGGGCGCCCGCGCCGAACGGCCCCGCGGCGTCGATCTGCTCGACCAGCTCCACCGTGGCCGCGCCCGGCATCAAGACCCCGTCGAGCGGCAGGTCCGCCGGGCCGCGGTCGCCCGCGCCCTGTTTCGCCAGCAGCGCGCCGAGCCGTTCCATCGCCGCCTCCAGCCGGTCGCGCGCCACGGTCAGCCCCGCCGCCATCCGGTGCCCGCCGCCCTTCACCAGCAGGCCCTCGGCGGCCAGCCTTTGCACCGCGGCGCCCAGGTCCACGCCCGACACCGACCGGCCCGAGCCCTTGCCCTCGTCGCCATCGAATCCGATCACGATGGCGGGGCGGTTCGTCGCCTCCTTCAGCCGGCTCGCGACGATGCCCACCACGCCCGGGTGCCAGCCCTCGCCCGCGGCCCAGACCAGCGGCCCGTCCAGCCCCCGCGCCTCGGCCTGCTCCAGCGCGGCGGCGCGCACCGCGGCCTCGATCTCGCGCCGCTCGGTGTTCAGCTGGTCCAGCTTCTCGGCCAGCGCGGCGGCCTCGTCCGGGTCGCCGGTGGCCAGCAGCCGCGCGCCCAGGTCGGCCTGCCCGATGCGCCCGCCCGCGTTGACCCGCGGGCCCAGAAGGAACCCCAGGTGATAGGGCGTCGGCGCGCTGTTCATCCGCGCCACGTCGCCCAGCGCCACCAGCCCGGGCCGCTTGCGCCCCGCCATCACCTTCAGCCCCTGGCGCACCAGCGCGCGGTTCACGCCCGTCAGCGGCGCCACATCGGCCACGGTGGCCAGCGCGACGAGGTCGAGGAAGCCCAGCAGGTTCGGCCCCGCGCGCCCCGCCACGCGCATCTGGCGGTTGACCTCCACCAGCATCAGGAACACCACGCCCGCGGCGCAGAGATGGGCCAGCTCGCCGGTCTCGTCCTGCCGGTTGGGGTTCACGACCGCGCGCGCGGGCGGCAGGGTCTCGGCCCCCAGGTGGTGGTCCAGCACGATCACGTCGGCGCCCTCGGCGGCGGCGATCGCGTCATGCGACAGCGTCCCGCAATCGACGCAGACGATCAGGTCGTGGTCGCGGGCGAGCGCGGCCATGGCGGGTTCGTTCGGCCCGTAGCCCTCGTCGATCCGGTCGGGGATGTAGAGCGTGGCCGCATGCCCCATCTCGCGCAGCCAGGTCAGCAGCAGCGCCGCCGAGGCGCCCCCGTCCACGTCGTAATCGGCAAAGACCGCGATCCGCTCGCGCCCGGTGACCGCGGCGAGGAACCGTTCGGCCGCCGCTCCCATGTCGCGCAGGGACAGCGGGTCGGGCAGCAGGTCCTTCAGCGTCGGGTCCAGGAAGGCCGGCACGCCCTCGGGGGCGATCCCGCGGCGGGCGAGGATCGCGGCCACCGGCGCGGGCAGCCGCGCGGCCTGGGTCAGCGCCTCGGCCTGCCTGGCCGTCTCGGCATCGGGGCCCACCCAGCGGCGGCCCGTCGCCGAACAGTCGACGTCGAGAAACGCCCGCGTCATACCCTGTTTTCAGGGGTGCGGTAGACCATTCGCCGGACCGAGCCGGTCTTTGACCGCATCAGCAGCGTCTCGGCGGTCAGCCAGCCCACCTCGCGCTTGATCCCCGGCAACAGCGAGCCGTCGGTGACACCCGTCGCGGCGAAGATCACGTCGGCGCGCACCAGGTCGTCGCGGCCGTAAACCCGGTCGCGGTCCTCGATCCCGGCGCGGTCGGCGCGGGCGCGTTCGTCGTCGTTGCGGAACAGAAGCCGGCCGAACATCTGCCCGCCCATGCATTTCAGCGCGGCCGCCGCCAGCACCCCCTCGGGCGCGCCGCCCGCGCCCATGTACATGTCGATCCCCGTCCGCTCGGCCTCGGCGCAATGCATGATCCCGGCCACGTCGCCATCGGTGATCAGCCGGATCGCCGCGCCGGTGGACCGCACCTCGGCGATGATCTTCTCGTGCCGGGGACGTTCCAGGATGCAGACGGTGATGTCGTCGGGGTCGCCGCCCTTGGCCTCGGCCAGCTTGCGCACGCGCTCCGCCGCGGGCATGTCCAGCGTCACGATGCCCTCCGGGTAGCCCGGCCCGATGGCCAGCTTTTCCATGTAGACGTCAGGGGCGTGCAGCATCGTGCCGCGCGGCCCCATGGCGATCACCGCCAGCGCGTTCGGCATGTCCTTGGCGGTCAGCGTCGTGCCCTCCAGCGGGTCGAGCGCGATGTCCACCGCGGGCCCGGTGCCCAGCCCCACCTCCTCGCCGATAAAGAGCATCGGCGCCTCGTCGCGCTCGCCCTCGCCGATCACGATCACGCCCGAGATGTCCAGCTTGTTGAGCTCGCTGCGCATGCCGTCGACGGCGGCCTGGTCGGCGGCCTTCTCGTCGCCATGGCCGATCAGCTTGGCCGAGGCCAGCGCGGCCTTTTCCGAGACGCGGGCAAGGCCCAGCGACAGCATGCGGTCGTTGAAATCGGTGGGGTGGGCGTCGGGCATCGTATGTCCTTTGGGGCAAATCCGTCGGGTGCGCGCATCTAGCCCCCGGGGCCGGGGCAAGACAAGAGGACGCAGGGCCGCGCCGGGCCGCCTGCGCCGCCCGCTCAGGCGAAATCGACCGACCGGTTCAGCGGCATCTCGCGGACGCGCCGGCCGGTCGCCGCGAAAATCGCGTTGGCCAGCGCGGGCGCGGCGGGCGGCACGGTGGGCTCGCCGATCCCGCGGATCGCCTCCCCGGTTTCCAGCGCGCGCACGGTGATCTCGGGGCACCGGTCGATGCGCATCGCGGCATAGCTGTCGAAATTCTCCTGCGCGGGCCGGCCGTCCGCATAGGTCAGTTCCGCGCCGATGGCGTGGCCCAGCCCCCAGACCACGCCGCCCTGCATCTGGTTCTCGATGTTGACGGGGTCGAGCACCCGGCCCACCTCCGCCGCCGCGAAGACCCGGTCGATGCGGATGCCCCGGCCGGTCGCCGTCACCTCCACCACCTCGGCGCACGGCACCCCGAAGGACAGCGTGAAGGCCAGCCCCCGGCCGCGCCCGGGGCCCGTATCGCTGCCCCAGCCCGCCATCTCGCCTACCGCCTCCAGCACGCGGGCCGAGGGCGCGTGGGTGCAGAGCCTGAGCCGCTCGTCCAGCGGGTCGGCCCCGGCGGCGCGGATCAGCTCGTCCAGCAGGCATTCGTGGAAGAACCCGTTGCCCGACGCGCCCACCGAGCGCCAGGAACTGACCGGCACCGTCTCGGGCGCGCGATAGCCCGTCACCCGGTAGGCGGGAATCGCGAAGGGCTGGTCCCAGGCGCCGTCGACGATGGACAAATCCGGCCCCGGCACGCCCAGCCCCAGCCGCCCCATCTGCGAGGCCGCGACCGAGGGGCAGGCGATGGACAGGTCGAACGCCGTCACCCGCCCGCCTTCGACCCGGCCCCGCCCCCGCGCGATGGCCGCGGGGCGCGGGAAGTCGTGCGTCATGTCTTCCTCGCGCGACCAGGTCAGCTTCACCGGCCGCCCCTCGGCCGCCATCGCGAGTTCCACCGCCTGGGCGAGAAAATCGTCCTCCAGCCGCCGCCCGAAGCTGCCCCCGATGGGCAGCGCGTTCAGCGTGATCGCGTCCTCCGGCAGCCCGCTGACCCGGGCCGCGGTCTTGACCGCGAAGCGCGGGATCTGGGTGCCCGCGCGGATCTCCATTTCCCCGTCGCGCAGCCAGACGAAGGCGCTCATCGGCTCCAGCGGCGCATGCGCCAGGAAGGGCACGCGGTACTCCGCCGCCACATCCGCGCCGCCCGCCAGCGTCGCCTCCACGTCGCTCGCGTCCTTCAGCCGGCTGTCGCGGGCGTCCTCGGCAAAGGCCCCGGCGATGGCCTCGAACAGGCCCGCGCTGTCGGGCGGGTAGGGCGCCGGACCCCAGTCGAAGGAAATCGCGCGGACCGCCTCGAAGGCGCGCCAGGTGTTGTCGGCCAGCACGCCTGCGCCGCCCGTCACCGGCACCACCTTGACGACGCCCCGCATCGCCTCGGCCGCCCGCGCGTCGAAGCCCCGGACGCCGCCGCCCCGGCGCGGGTTGGTGCGCACCGCGGCATACAGCATCCCCGGCGCGGTCTGGTCGATGCCATAGCGTTCCGTGCCGGTCGATTTCGCCACGATATCCAGCCGGCGCATCGGTTTCCCCAGATAGCGCCAGTCCGAGGGGTCCTTCAGCGCCACGTCGCGCGGCGGGTCGATCTCCGCCGCCTCCCCGGCAAGCTCGGTATAGGCCAGGCGCGTGCCGTCCGGCGCGATCACCGCGCCGTCCTCCGTCGACAGGCGCTCGGCCGGCACCCCCAGCCGCGCCGCCGCCGCGCCGACCAGCATCGCCCGCGCCGTCGCGCCCGCCCGGCGCAGCCGGTCATAGGCGTCGGGCACGCTGGACGAGCCCCCGGTGATCTGCAGGCCCATCACCTTGCTCAGCGTCCGGCCGAAGGCGCGCGTCGCGTCGGCCTGCCAGCTTGCGTCGGTGGCCGCCGCCATGCCCTGGGCCACGACGTACCGGTTGTAATAGGCCGGGGCCGGGGGGCCGGGGTCGGTGCGGATGTCGTCCCAGGCGACATCCAGTTCCTCTGCGATCAGCGCCGCCTGGACCGAGGTCGCGCCCTGGCCCATCTCGGCCCGCGGGGTGATGAGCGTCACGCCCGCCCCGTCGATCAGCACGTAGGGGGTGAGCGCGGCGCCCCCCGACGCCGCGCCGGCGCCGAGCGGGTTCGGATGGGGGCGGCGCATGTGGACATAGCCCACCGCGAAGCCGCCCGCGACCGCGGCCGTGCCGATCAGGAAGTCCCGCCGCGCGATCCGGCCCCAGCGTGCCATCGTCTCAGCCCTCCCGCATCCGGGAAGCGGCCCGCGCCACTGCGGCCCGGATCCGCGGATAGGTGCCGCAGCGGCAGAGATTGCCCTGAAGTGCCGCGTCGATCTCGGCGTCCGAGGGCGCGGGGGTCCCGGCCAGAAGTGCCGCGGCCGCCATGACCTGGCCCGACTGGCAATAGCCGCATTGCGCGACCTGGGTCTCGATCCAGGCCGCCTGCACCGGGTGCGGCGACGCGGGGGTGCCCAGCCCCTCGATGGTGGTCACCGGCCCCCATAGATCGCCCACCGCGATCTGGCAGGACCGTTCGGCCACCCCGTCCACATGGACGGTGCAGGCGCCGCATTGCGCGATGCCGCAACCGTATTTCGTGCCCGTCAGGCCCAGCACGTCGCGCAGCACCCACAACAGCGGCATCGCGGGCTCCACATCGACGTCATGGGCGACTCCGTTCACGGTGAGCCTCATCTGCCTTGCCCCTCCGGCTGCCGGGTTCCTGTGTGCCATACTAGTTCCATGACGTCGTCAATCACCCCGTTCCGTGGGGTCTGATCGCGCCGCGGGGCGCCTTTGCGGCGACAACCGGGCGCGGGGCGTCACCGCGGTTGTGGTCGGGGGCGGCGTCGCTATGCTCGGATCGCGCAGGCAGATCAACGGAGTGCGGGGCCAGGCAGCGATGGAGAAACTGACGATCCAGACCCACCCGATCGCGGGTCAGAAGCCGGGCACCTCCGGGCTGCGCAAGAAGACGCGGGAGTTCATGTCCCCGCATTACCTGGAGAATTTCATCCAGGCGCTCTGGGCGGCGATCGGCGGGGTCGCGGGCAAGACGCTGGTCCTGGGCGGCGACGGGCGCTATTTCAACGACCGCGCGGCGCAGGTGATCCTGCGCATGGCCGCCGCCGGCGGCGCGGCCAAGGTGATCGTGGGGCAGAACGCGCTCCTGTCGACGCCCGCGGCCTCGAACCTCATTCGCCAGCGCAAGACCGATGGCGGGATCATCCTCTCGGCCAGCCACAATCCCGGCGGCCCGGACGCGGATTTCGGGGTGAAGTTCAACACCCCCAATGGCGGCCCGGCCCCCGAGGAGGTGACCGCCCGCATCCATCAGGAGACGCAACGGGTCACGTCCTATTCGATCCTGGAGACCCGGGACATCGACCTCTCGCGCCTCGGCGCCACGCGGCTGGGCCGGACGGTGATCGAGATCGTCGATCCGGTCGCCGATTACGCCGCCCTGATGGCGCGGCTGTTCGATTTCGACGCGATCCGGCGGCTGTTTTCGGGCGGCTTCACGCTCCGCTACGACGCGATGCACGCGGTCACGGGGCCTTACGCGAAGGCGATCCTCGAAGACACGCTGGGCGCCGCGCCGGGCAGCGTGATCAACGCCGAGCCGCAGCCCGATTTCGGCGGCGGCCATCCCGACCCGAACCCGATCCGTGCGAAACCTCTGGTGGACCTGGTGATGGGACCGGACGCCCCCGATTTCGCCGCCGCCTCGGATGGCGACGGCGACCGCAACATGATCCTCGGCCGCGGCATCGTGGTCACGCCGTCCGACAGCCTGGCGGTGCTGGCCGCCAACGCGCATCTCGCGCCGGGCTACAAGGGCGGGCTGGCCGGCGTCGCGCGGTCGATGCCGACCTCGCGCGCGGTCGACCGGGTGGCGGCCGCCCGCGGCATGGACGCCTACGAGACGCCCACGGGATGGAAGTTCTTCGGCAATCTGCTGGACGCCGGCCGGGTGACGCTCTGCGGCGAGGAAAGCGCGGGCACCGGCTCGGACCACGTGCGCGAGAAGGACGGGCTCTGGGCGGTGCTCCTGTGGCTCAACATCCTCGGCGAGACCGGGCTGTCGGTCGCCGACACGATGCGCGCCCACTGGCGGGCCTTCGGGCGCGATTTCTACACCCGCCACGATTACGAGGCGCTGGACAAGGCGCTGGCCGAGGAAATGCTGGACGACCTGCGCGCGCGGCTGCCCGCGCTGGCGGGGCAGAGCTTCGCCGGGCGGCGCGTCACCTCCGCCGACGAGTTCGCCTATGTCGACCCGGTGGATGGCAGCCGGGCCGAGCGCCAGGGGCTGCGCGTCCATTTCGAGGGCGGCGCGCGGGCGGTCTACCGCCTGTCCGGGACCGGCACCGAGGGGGCGACCCTGCGGGTCTATCTCGAGGACCATGTCGACGCCCCGGACCGGCTGGAGGCGCCGGTGGCCGAGGTGCTGGCCGACGTGATCGCGGCCGCCGGCGAGATCGCCGGGATCGCAGCGCGCACCGGCCGCCGCGCGCCCGACGTGAAGACCTAGCCCTCCCGCCCCCGGCCCGCGCGCGGCTGCGCCGCGCTTGTCCGGCATTGGGGGGGGGGGCGCCCGGCTGCGCCGGGCGCGCCTCCGGCGGGGATATTTCGGGCCAGAAGAAGGCCCGCCGGCGGCCTCCTGGTCCGGATGCCCGAAAAGTCCGCGATCAGGGCCCGGCGAACGGGTCGGGGTCGTATCCCGCTCCCGCGAGGTAGAGCCCCCCGGGCGGGCAGACCGGCCCGCAGGCGGCGCGGTCGCGGGCCTCCAGCGCGGATTTCACGTCGTCGGGCGCCCAGGCGCCCGCGCCGACCCGTTCCAGCGTGCCCACGAAGCTGCGCACCTGGTTGTGCAGGAAGCTGCGGGCGCGGACGTGGAAGCGGAATTCGCGCCCGCCGGGGAAGCCCGTCTCCTCGATCTCCAGCGCGTCCAGCGTCCTGACCGGCGAGTCGGCCTGGCAGATCGACGCCCGGAAGGTGGTGAAGTCGTGCCGGCCCAGGAGGTGCCGCGCCGCCGCCTGCATCGGGGCCAGCTCCAGCGGGTGGGGCACGCGCCAGACGCGGCCCCGCTCCAGCGTCATCGGCGCGCGGCGGCTGACGAGGCGGAACAGGTAGCGCCGGTCGGTGGCCGAGAACCGAGCGTGGAAGTCGTCCGCGACCCGCGCGCAGGCCACCACCGCCACCGGGGCGGGCTTCAGGTGGTGGTTCAGCGCCTCCGACAGGCGGAACGGGTCCCAGTCGCGGGCCATGTCGCAATGGGCGACCTGGCCCAGCGCATGCACGCCCGCATCCGTCCGGCCGGCGGCCGCGATCGAGGGGATGTCGCGCTCCAGCCGGGCCAGCGCCGCCTCGACCGCCCCCTGCACCGAGGGGCGGTCGGCCTGGCGTTGCCAGCCGGAAAACGGCGTGCCGTCATACTCGATCTTCAGCGCGTAACGGGACATGGGGCGGGGCCTACCGCGACAATCCTTCCTTGGCAATCGCGCGTCTTGGGGGCTGGCACGGGCCCCGCGCCGTGCTTAACTGTGCCCGAGCCGAGTGAGGAACGATGGTGCGCATTGGCGACATTGCCGACGGGATGACGCGCGGGGTCGAGGGCTTCGCCGCCTCGGTCTCGGAGACCTTCATGGAGCCGGTGGTCCGGCTCGGCGTGACCGGCCTGTCGCGGGCCGGCAAGACGGTCTTCATCACCTCTCTGGTGGCCAACCTGATGGAGCGGGGGCGGATGCCGCAACTGCGCGCCGCGGCCTCGGGCGCGATCCAGTCGGCCTATCTCAGGCCCCAGCCCGACAACACCGTGCCGCGATTCGACTACGAATCGCATCTCGCGGCGATGGTCGGCAGCAGCCCGCACTGGCCCGACTCGACCCGCGCGGTGTCGGAACTGCGGCTGTCGATGCGGGTGCGGCCGGGCGGTTTCGGGGGCCTGCTCGGCGCGGTGACCGGGCCCCGCACCGTGCATCTCGACATCGTCGACTATCCCGGCGAGTGGCTTCTGGACCTCGCGCTGCTCGAGAAATCCTACACCGCCTGGTCGCGCGAGACCCTCGCGCGGATGGAGGAACGCCCCGGCAGCGCGGCGTTCCGCGCCGCGCTGGAGGGCGTCGACCCGGCGGTGCCGCTGGACGAGCCGCAGGCGCAGCGGCTTGCGGCGGCCTTCACCGCCTATCTCAGGACCGCGCGCGAGGCGGGGTTCTCGGACTGCACGCCGGGGCGGTTCCTGTTGCCCGGCGACCTCGCGGGCTCGCCCGCGCTGACCTTCGCGCCGCTGCCCGACCCCTCCGGGTCCACGCCCCGCGGCAGTCTCTGGCGCGAGATGGACCGGCGCTACGAGGCCTACAAGGCCGAGGTGGTCAAGCCGTTCTTCCGCGAGCATTTCGCGCGGATCGACCGGCAGGTGGTGCTGGTGGACGCGCTGGGCGCGATCCATGCCGGCCCCCGCGCGGTCGAGGATCTGCGCCGCGCGATGACCGAGATCCTCGGCGCGTTCCGGCCGGGGCGCAATGCCTGGCTCACCTCGCTGCTGCTGGGCAGGCGGGTGGAGAAGATTCTCTTCGCCGCGACCAAGGCCGACCACGTCCACCACACCCAGCATCCGCGGCTGACCGCGATCATGCAGGCGCTGATGAAGGACGCCCGGCGGCGGGCCGATTTCGCCGGGGCGGAGACCTCGGCGATGGCGATCGCCGCGCTCCGCGCCACGGTCGAGGAAACGCGCAGCCAGGGCGGCGAAAGCTATGACTGCGTGCGCGGCACGTTGTTGGGCACGGGCCGCGAGGCCGCGCTTTACCCCGGCGACCTGCCCGAGGACCCGGCGCTGTTGCTGGAGCCCGCGCGGGACGGGGCGGAGGCCTGGCTCGACGCGGAATACGAGGTGATGCGCTTCGCCCCGGCGCGGCTGACGCTCAAGCCCGGCGAGGGGCCGCCGCATATCCGGCTCGACAAGGCGGCGGAATTCCTGATCGGGGATCGCCTGACATGACCCGGCGGCCCGTCATCTTCGATCTCGGCGGCGAGGACGGGAAGACGCCGGAGGGCGGCAAGGACGACAGCGCGCGCAAGGCGGCAGAGGCGCGCGAGGCCGAGCGCCGGGCGGCGGAAAAGGCCCGGGCTGCGCGCGAGAAGGCGGAGGCGGAAAAGGCCGCCCGAGAGGCTGCGGCGCGGGAAAAGGCCGAGCGCGAAAAAGCCGGGCGGGCGCGCGCCGAACGCGAACGGGCGGACCGGGCGCGCAAGGCGCAGGCCGAACGTGAAGCGGCCCGCGCGGCGGCCGAACGCGCGCAGGCCGAACGCGCGCGGGCCGAACGGGAAAAGGCCGAACGGGAAAAGGCCGCGCGCGACGCGGCCGAACGCGATAGGCTGGCCCGCGAAATGGCAGAACGCGAAGCGGTCGAACGGGAGAAGGCCGAGCGCCAGGCCGCGCAGGCGGCAGAGCGCGAGAGGGCAGAGCGCGACAGCATGGAACGCGACAGGGCAGAGCAGGACCGCGCGGCGCGCGCCGGGCACGCGGCCGCCGCCGGCAAGGCGAAATCGCCGCGCGTCTTCGACACCGAGGACGGCGCCCGGGCGCAGCCCAGCCCGGCCACCGCGCCGCCCGTGCCCGACCTGGAGGCCGACGGCGCGCCGCCGCCCGAGGGCCGGGCGATGCAGACCCTTGCCGCGCTCGGCGCGCGCCGCCCCTCGCGGCTCGCCCGGCTGTTCTGGTCGTCGCTGCTGGCGCTCGTGGGCTTCATGGTCTCGGTGGCCGCGTGGGACTTCGTCACCGGCCTGCTGCAGCGCAACACGATCCTCGGCGGCATCGCGCTGACCCTGGTCGGGCTGGTGCTGCTGGCGCTGCTGCTGGTGATGATCCGCGAACTCGCGGCCTTCGCGCGCCTGCGCCGGCTCGACGCGCTGCACCAGGAGGCGAACGCCGCCATCGCCTCGCACGACCTGGCCCAGGCGCGGGCGGTGTTCGACCATCTCATGGGCTTCTACGCGCATCGCGACGACACCGCCTGGGCGCGCGAGCGGCTGGCCGAACGGCGCGACGAGGTGCTCGACGCGGACGCGCTGCTGGGCCTGTTCGAGCGCGAGCTGCTGCGCCCGCTCGACGCCGCCGCCACCCGCGAGATCGAGACCGCCGCCCGCACCGTCGCCGCGGTGACCGCCATCGTGCCGATCACCCTGGCCGATCTCGTCGGCGCGCTGACCGCGAACCTGCGGATGATCCGCCGCGTGGCCGAGATTTATGGCGGGCGCGGCGGGCTTCTGGGCAGCATCCGGCTGGCGCGCGCGGTGCTCACCCATCTCGTCGCGACCGGGGCGGTCGCGGTCGGCGACGACATGATCGGCTCCATCGCCGGGGGCGGCATGCTGGCCCGCGTCTCGCGCCGCTTCGGCGAGGGCATCGTGAACGGCGCGCTCACCGCGCGCGTCGGCGTCGCCGCGATGGAGGTCTGCCGCCCGCTGCCCTTCCGCGAGGGCCGCCGCCCCTCGGTCAGCGCGCTGGTCAAGCGGGCCCTGACCGGCGTGTTCTCCAAGCCCGAGAGCTGAGCGCCCGGCGGCTGTGGCCGCGCCGCATCAGTCGCGGGGAAACAGTCAGTTTCCACCGGATCGTCTTTAGCGCGAGTCCGAAAAGTGGCAGAAATCCGCCGAAACGTTGACGAGTTTTCGAGGAGAGGCACCATGACGCGGACGGTATTCGGGCTCTTGACCGGCGCGGCGCTCGCGCTGGGCGGCGCCACCGCATCGGCCACCACATGGCAGTGGCAGGACGACTTCCCCGGCGGGGCCTCGTCCTTCGCCGACCGCGTCGCCTACACCTGGATCGATTACGACACCTTCTCGGGCTCCGGCGCGCCCTGCGTGTCGCTCAACGACATGCTCGGCCCGCCCGACGCCGCGGGCGGCGATTGCAACGGCTACGCCTCGATCGGGGAAGACGGCGTCGCGGTGCTGGAATTCACCGACAACCGCCTGGTCGGGGACGGCGACATCTCCTCGCCCGACCTCGCGGTGTTCGAGGGCGGGCACATCCCCGAAGCCTACTGGGTCTGGATCGCGGAAACCTTCGATCCGTCCGACCCGCTGAACATGTCGGACTGGACCTTCGTCGGCCGGCAACCGGGCTCCGACGAGGATAACTGGGACGCGTTCGCCGGCTATCTCGACATCGACTGGGCGACCGGCGGCGCGACCGACCGCCGCTTCCGCTACGTCATGCTTTGGGACGACCCCGAGGCCGAGGCCTTCGACCAGGGCCCTCACGCCGGCATCGACATCGACGCGGTCGGCGCGATCAATTCCACCGTGGTGCCGCTGCCCGCCGGCGGGGTGCTGCTGCTGGCCGGCCTGGGCGCCCTCGCGGCGTTGCGTCGCCGTCCGCGCTGAGCCGGGTTTACCTTGCGGGCGCCCCTGACTATAGAGGCGCCATGACCGCCACGCCCCGGCAGATCATCCGAATTACCGGCCCGGCGCTCTGAACCAGAGCCGCCGGGACAAGGCGCTTGACCCGTCGCGCCGCCGCTTTCACACACAGTCCGAACCCGTTTGCCCGAGGACCCCGTCCCATGTGTGCCGACACGCCCGACTACAAAGACACCCTGTTCCTGCCCGAGACCGAGTTTCCGATGCGCGCGGGGCTGCCGAAGCGCGAGCCCGGCTGGCTGGAGCGCTGGGAAGAGCTCGGCGTCTACGACCGCCTGCGCGAGAAGGAGGGCCGCCCGCCCTTCATCCTCCATGACGGCCCGCCCTATGCCAACGGCCACCTGCATATCGGCCACGCGCTGAACAAGATCCTCAAGGATTTCATCGTGCGCAGCCAGCAGATGATGGGCCGCGACGCGCGCTATGTGCCCGGCTGGGACTGCCACGGGTTGCCGATCGAGTGGAAGATCGAGGAGCAGTACCGCGCCAAGGGCCTCGACAAGGACAAGGTCGAAATCGTCGATTTCCGCCAGGAATGCCGCCGCTTCGCCGAGGGCTGGATCGACATCCAACGCGACGAGTTCAAGCGCCTCGGCATCACCGGCAACTGGGCCGATCCCTACCTGACGATGGACTACCACGCGGAAGCCGTGATCGCGCAGGAATTCATGAAATTCCTGATGAACGGCACGCTTTACCAGGGGTCGAAGCCGGTAATGTGGTCGCCCGTGGAAAAGACCGCGCTGGCCGAGGCCGAGGTCGAATACCACGACCACCAAAGCCACACGATCTGGGTGAAATTCCGAGTGGTCGATGTTGAATCGACGGGTGTCGTCGGGGATGGCGCTACCCTTTCCGGGCCGCAAGGCGCGAAAACGAAGATCGAGGAACTGAAATCTGCGCAGGTCGTGATCTGGACCACCACCCCCTGGACCATCCCGCAAAACCGCGCGGTCTGCTTTGGCCCCTCCATCGCCTATGGCCTCTACCAGGTCACCGGCACGCCCGAGGAAAGCTGGGCCAAGGTGGGCGACACGTACCTCTTGGCCGATGCGCTGGCCGAGGACGTGATGCGCAACGCGCGCCTCGAACCCTCGATGTATACCCGCCTGCGCGACGTCTCGGCCGATGAACTCAACGGCGTGACCTGTGCCCATCCCCTGCGCGGCGTCGAGAACGGCAATGGCGAATGGGACTTCGACGTGCCGCTCCTGCCCGGCGATCACGTCACCGACGAGGCCGGCACCGGTTTCGTCCACACCGCGCCCAGCCATGGCGACGACGACTACCAGATCGGCCTGAAATACGGCCTGCCGATGACCTATAACGTCATGGAAGACGGCTCCTACCGCGCCGACCTGCCGCTCTTCGGCGGCGCCGTCATCACCAAGCCCAACGGCAAGGAGGGCGACGCCAACCGCCGCGTCATCGACGCCCTCGTCGCGGCGGGTGCCCTGATCGCCCGGGGCCGCCTGAAACACAGCTACCCCCATAGCTGGCGCTCCAAGGCGCCGCTGATCTATCGCAACACGCCGCAATGGTTCGCCGCCATCGACGCGCAACTCGACGACGGCATGGGCGAGTATGGCGTCACGATCCGCAGCCGCGCCCTGACCTCCATCGACCAGCTGGTGAAATGGACCCCGCAAACCGGCCGCAACCGCCTCTATTCCATGATCGAGAGCCGCCCGGACTGGGTGCTCTCGCGCCAGCGCGCCTGGGGCGTGCCGCTCACCTGTTTCGTGAAAAAGGGCGCGCAACCGACCGACCCCGACTTCCTGCTGCGGGACGAAACGGTCAACGCCCGCATCGTCGCCGCCTTCGAGGCGGAAGGCGCCGACGCCTGGTACAAGCCCGGCGCCAAGGAACGCTTCCTCGGCAACGACCACAACCCGGACGATTACGAACAGGTCTTCGACATCCTCGACGTCTGGTTCGATAGCGGCTCCACCCATGCCTTCGTGCTGCGCGACCGCGAGGACGGGTCCGAGGACGGTATCGCCGACCTCTACCTCGAAGGCACCGACCAGCACCGCGGCTGGTTCCATTCCTCGATGCTCCAGGCCTGCGGCACCATCGGCCGGGCCCCCTATCGCGGCGTGCTGACCCACGGCTTCACGCTCGACGAGAAGGGCAACAAGATGTCCAAGTCGCTCGGCAACACCGTGGCGCCAGAGGACGTGACCAAGCAATACGGCGCCGACATCCTGCGGCTCTGGGTGGCGCAGTCGGACTATACCGCCGACCTCCGGATCGGGCCGGAAATCCTGAAGGGCGTGGCCGACAGCTATCGCCGCCTGCGCAATACCCTGCGCTTCATGCTGGGCAACCTCGCGGGCTTCTCCGAGGACGAGAAGGTCGCGCCTGCCGAGATGCCCGAACTGGAACGCTGGGTGCTGCACCGGCTGGCCGAACTGGACGAGACCGTGCGCCAGGGCTTCGACGAATACGATTTCCAGGGCGTGTTCCAGGCGCTGTTCAACTTCTGCACGGTGGACCTGTCGTCCTTCTATTTCGACATCCGCAAGGACGCGCTCTATTGCGACGGGGCCGGCTCGCTGCGCCGGAAATCCGCGCGCACGGTGCTCGACATCCTGTTCCACCGGCTGACGACCTGGCTCGCCCCCGTCCTCGTCTTCACGATGGAGGAGGTCTGGCTCGACCGCTTCCCCGGCGAGGACAGCTCCGTCCACCTCCGGGACATCCCCGAGACGCCGCAAGGCTGGCGCGACGACGCGCTGGCGGAAAAATGGGCGGGCGTGCGCCGGGTGCGTCGCGTGGTCACCGCGGCCCTCGAAATCCAGCGCCGCGACAAGGTGATCGGCGCCAGCCTCGAGGCCGCCCCGGTGGTGCATGTGCGCGACGCCGAGGTGCTCAAGGCGCTGAAAACCGTCGATTTCGCCGATATCTGCATCACCTCCGGCATCCAGCTCACCGGCGACCCCCGCCCGAACGAGGCATTCCGCCTGCCGGAAGTGGACGGCGTCGGCGTGGTCTTCGAAAAGGCCGACGGCCGGAAATGCCAGCGCTGCTGGAAGATCCTGCCCGATGTCGGTCACCACGCCCATGCCGCGACCTGCGCGCGCTGCAATGCGGCGCTGGGGTAAGCCGCGCTGGACGCGCGGCTGCCTCCGGCGGGGATATTTGAGGCCAGAAGAAGCGGGGTCTTCTTCTGGCTGAAAATATCCAGAATGCGGCCCGGTAGGGGCCGCCTCAAGAAGGCGTGCGCGCGACGGCGCGCACCGATGGGTCACGCCTTGGGGTGGGCGGCCGCGTAGACCTCCATCAGCCGGGCGGTATCCACGGCCGTGTAGGCCTGCGTCGTCGACAGGGACGCGTGCCCCAGCAATTCCTGGATCGCGCGCAGATCGCCGCCCGCGGCCAGCAGATGCGTGGCGAAGCTGTGGCGCAGCGCATGCGGCGTGGCCGTGGCCGGCAGGCCCAGTTGCGCGCGGGCCCGTTCCATCGTCTTCGCGATCAGACGCGGGTTCAGCGCCCCTCCGCGCAGGCCGCGGAACAGCGCCGCGTCCGGGGCCAGCTCGTAGGGGCAGAGCGCCAGATAGGCGTCGACCGCGTCGCGTGCGGGGACGATCACCGGCACGATGCGTTCCTTGCCGCCCTTGCCGCGGATGCGCAGCACGTCGGGCAGCGGCGCGTCGCGCCCCCGCAGCCCCAGTGCCTCGGAAATCCGCAGCCCGCAGCCGTAGAGCAGCGTCACCACCGCCACGTCGCGGGCCGCGATCCAGGGCGTGTCCGGCGTCTCGCCCACCACGTCCAGCACCGCGCGCGCCGCGTCCTCGGCCAGCGGGCGGGGCAGCTTGCGGTGGAATTTCGGCGCCCGGGCCGACAGCGCCGCGGTCGGCTCGAACCCTTCGCGCCGGCCATACCAGCGAAAGAACGCCTTGACCGCCGACACCGCCCGCGCGAGCGAGCGCGCCGACAGCCCGCGCCCGCGCGCATGCGCCATCCATGCCCGCATGTCGCGCAGCTCGATCCCGGCCAGCCGCGCCGGGCCGGCCGGAGTCCCGTCATAGCCCGCCAGGAACTCGAGGAACCCCGCCACATCCGCGCCATAGGCCCGGAGCGTCGCCTCCGCCGCGCCGTTGAGCGCGCGTTCCTCGTCCAGCCAGCGCGCAAGCGCGTCGCGCGCGGCCGGCGAAATCGCGAGGCTCATCCCAGGTGCCGGCGCAGCACCCGCTCGAACACGCCGGCGAAGAAGGTCAGAAGGTCGGTGCCCTGGTTCGGCGCGAATTGCTGCGGGTCGTCGGACCCCATCGCCAGCAGCGCCGGCAGGCGCCCTTCGCCGAGGTCCAGCCGCAGCAGGGCCTCGGACCGGATGGTGGCGGATTTCGCCCCGTAAAGCGCGTCGCTGCCCGGCACCATCTGGCGCAGCGTCACCGCGCGCGCGCCGCGGCCATGGGCGCCGGCGGCATAGGCATCGGCAAAGCCCGCGGGCACCACCGTCACCGCCTCGTCCAGCGCGTTCAGCGCCTCCTCGTCCTCGGGGCGGCGCGTCTCCAGCACCAGGCGCAGGCAGTCCACCCGCAGGATCGCCGCGGCCTCGCCCGAGAGCGCGCCGAGGAAGCCGGGGAAGTCCTGCGGCTCCAGCAGCGCCAGCACCGCGCGGTGGATCTGGTTGGTGCCGGCGAGATTCTCGTAGGCCGCCGCGATCACCGAGCGGTGGGTCTCTTCCAGCCGGTCGAGCCGGGTCTCCAGCCGCTCCATCGCGATGCCGCGCAGGTCGACGATATTGGCGCCGAGCTTCTTCTCGTTCTCGGCGACGAGCGCGCGCATCACGTCGACATCGTCCAGGATCAGCGCGGGGTCGTCGATGATGCGCGCGCGAAGGTCGTCGGCCATGGAAACGGGCCGGGGGGCCGGGGAACTGCTCATGTCTGCCTCGTGGTTTCTTGTCTTTGCCCCGGACCTTACAGCAAACTCACATGATTTTCTGCCCCGTTTTTTCCCAATCGGCGAGGAATGCGGCCAGGCCCTTGTCGGTCAGCGGGTGCGCGGCCATCTTCTTCAGCACCTCGGGCGGCGCGGTGGCCACGTCGGCGCCGATCTTGGCGGCCTCGGCGATGTGGTTGACCGACCGGATCGAGGCGGCCAGTATCTCGGTCCCGAAGCCGTAATTGTCATAGATCGTCCGGATGTCGGCGATCAGGTCCATGCCGTCGAGATTGATGTCGTCCAGCCGCCCGATGAAGGGCGAGATGAAGCTCGCCCCCGCCTTGGCGGCCAGAAGCGCCTGCGCCGCCGAGAAGCACAGCGTGACGTTGACCATGCGGCCTTCGCGCGCCAGTTGCTTGCAGGCTTTCAGCCCGTCCCAGGTCAGCGGCACCTTGACCGCGATGTTGGGCGCGATCTGGGCCAGCTTGCGGCCCTCCTCGATCATCGCGTCGGCCTCCAGCGCCACGACCTCGGCCGAGACGGGGCCTTCGACCATCTCGCAGATTTCGCGGGTCACCTCGGTGATGTCGCGCCCCGATTTGAGGATCAGCGAGGGGTTGGTGGTCACGCCGTCGACCATGCCCAGTTCGGCCAGGTCGCGGATCGCGTCCACATCTGCGGAATCGACGAAGAACTTCATGGCAGGGGCCCCGCGGCTTGATGCGTTTTGTCGCGCCGGTGATAGCCGATGCCGGAAGGTGCCGAAACCCCGTCTTTCCGGCGCCTTCGCATGAGCCCCGGTTTCGCCCCGGGCGCGCGCGTGGGCGTGCTGACGACCGAGCCGCTGGACCGCATCCTCGATTACCGCGCGCCCGAGGGCGGCTGCGCGACGGGCGATTTCGTCGAGGTGCCGCTGGGCCCGCGCCGGGTGCTGGGCGTGGTCTGGGGGCCGGGCGCGGGCGATTTCGACGCCGCGAAACTCCGCCCCGTCGCCCGCGTGCTCGACGCCGCCCCGATGCGCGACGAGATGCGCGGCTTCCTCGAACGCGCGGCCGATTACACGCTGACGCCGCTCTCCGCGATGCTGCGGCTGGCCACCCGCGCGCCGGGCCTCGGCGACGCGCCCTCGATGCAGAAGGTCTACCGCCGCGGCCCGGGCGCGCCCGACCGGATGACACCCGCCCGCACCCGCGTGCTGGACACGCTCGACGCCTATGGCGGGCTCGCCTTCACGCTGGGCGAACTGGCGGGCGAGGCCGGCGTCTCGCCCTCGGTGGTCAAGGGCCTCCTCCCCTCCGGCGCGGTGCTGGAGGAGGACACGCCCCGCGACCGCCCCTATCCCCGGCTCGATCCCGCGCGCCCCGGCGTGGCGCTGGCCGACGACCAGGCCGAGGCCGCCGGGCGGCTCTGCGCGGGCGTGGCGGCGGGCGACTACGCCACCACGCTGCTCAAGGGCGTGACCGGGTCGGGCAAGACCGAGGTCTACCTGGAGGCGGTCGCGGAATGCCTCGGGAAAGGCCGGCAGGCCCTTGTCCTGCTGCCGGAAATCGCGCTGACGGCCGAGTTTCTCGCCCGCGTCGAGGCGCGGTTCGGCGCGCGGCCCGCCGAGTGGCATTCGGGCGTCACCATGGTCGAACGCCGCCGGCTCTGGCGGATGGTGGGCGAGGGCGGCGCGCAGCTTGTCGTCGGCGCGCGCTCGGCGCTGTTTTTGCCGTTCCGCGATCTCGGCCTGATCGTCGTCGACGAGGAACACGACAGCTCCTACAAGCAGGAAGAGGGCGCGCTTTACAACGCCCGCGACATGGCCGTGCTGCGGGCGTCCTTGTGTTCCGCGCAGGTGGTGCTGGCCTCGGCCACGCCGTCCTTGGAAAGCTGGGCCAATGCCGAGGCGGGGAAATACGCGCGCATCGACCTGACCTCGCGCTTCGGCGAGGCCGAGATGCCCGACATGGCCGCGCTCGACATGCGGGCCGAGGATGTGCCCGCCGGGCGGTGGATTTCGCCAGGCCTGCAGCGCGCGGTCGGGGAACGCCTGACCGCCGGGCGTCAGTCGCTCCTGTTCCTCAACCGCCGGGGCTATGCGCCGGTCACCGTCTGCCGGGCCTGCGGGCACATGATCGGCTGCGAGAATTGCGACGCGCGGATGGTGGAACACCGGTTCCTGAAACGCCTCGTCTGCCACCAGTGCGGCGAGACCCGACCGATCCCCGACGCCTGCCCGTCCTGCCAGGCGGCGGGCAAGCTGGCCCCGGTGGGCCCGGGGGTGGAGCGGCTGGCCGAGGAGACCGCCGCACTCTTCCCCGAGGCGCGGGTGGCCGTCCTGTCCTCCGACCTCTTCACAACCGCCCGCGCGCTCAAGTCAAGTATCGAGGCCATCGCGGGCGGCGGGGCGGACATCATCATCGGCACGCAGATCGTGGCGAAGGGGCACAACTTCCCGCTGCTGACGCTGGTCGGCGTGATCGACGCCGATCTGGGGCTTCAGGGCTCCGACCTGCGCGCGGCCGAGCGCACCTTCCAGTTGATGCGCCAGGTGGCGGGGCGCGCGGGCCGGGGCGCCGAACGCGGTGTGGCGCTGTTGCAGACCTTCCAGCCCGAGCACCCGGTGATCCGCGCGATCCTGACCGGCGACGAGGAAGGCTTCTGGCGCGCCGAGGCGGCCGAACGCCGCGCCGCCGGCGTGCCGCCCTATGGACGGATGGCCGGGATCGTCCTCTCCGCGCCCGAGGCGAAACCGGCCTTCGAGCTTGGCACCCATCTCGCCCGGAACGACGCGCCCCTGCGCCGGATCGGGGCGCAGCTTTACGGCCCCGCGCCCGCGCCCATCGCGCGGATCCGCGGCCGCCACCGGGTGCGGCTGCTGATCAAGGCCGCCAAGGGCACGCCCCTGCAATCGGCGATCCGCGAGTGGCTCGCGCCGGTCAAGCTGCCGGCGAATGTGCGGCTCGCCGTCGATATCGACCCGCAGAGCTTTCTCTGACGGCGCGGCCGGCCCGCCGGGAAAGGTCCGACAAAAGTCCGATGAAAGTCCGATGGAAGTCCGATGGAATTCCGATCGCGGAAATCGCGCCTCAGACCGGCTTCGCCGCGCCCTTGGGCTGGTCGATCAGGTAGTCGGTCGCGATCCCCCCGATCCACATCGAGACCAGCGCAAGCCACATCGTGCCCGCGAAGATCGACGCCCCGGTGACGCCCGCGCCGATGGAACATCCGCCCGCCAGCATGCCGCCGAACCCCATCAGCGCCGCCCCGATCATCGCCTTGCGCATGTCGACTTCCTTCTCGAAGCCCTGGAATTTCAGCTCGCGCGTGACCCAGGCGGCGAGGAACGAGCCCAGGAACACGCCGGGCACGAGGCCGATGTCGAAATGCAGAAGCGCCGGCCTTTCCAGGAAGAACATCAAGGTGTTGGCCGACGGTCCGGTGAAGGTGATGCTCTCGATCGTGACCGGGTCGAAGCTGACCTGGGACAGCCCGAAGGTCAGCACCCAGCCCACCGCGACGGCAAAGCCCACGCCCGCGCCGAAGAACAGCTTGCGGAACGAGATGCGGTTGCGCCGCGCCATCCACAGCGCGACCGCGGCGAAGCCGACGCCCAGCAGCAGCCCGGCATGGTCCGGCAGGCCCGCCGCCGAGATCAGGTTCACGTTGCGCCCGCCCTCGGTGATCCAGAGCGCCGCCAGCGTGTCGCGCAGCGGCGACAGCCAGCCATGCAGGCTCATCTGCGCCAGGACCGCGAAGATCAGCCCCGACACGACCGACCGCAGGTTCCCCGTGGCCGCCAGCACCAGCAGCCGCCCCGGACAGCCGCGGGCCAGCACCATGCCCGCGCCGAAGATCAGCCCGCCGATGATCGCCCCGGAATAGGAGCCCGTCACCGCCATCATCCGCGCCTCGTCCGACCGCATGAGTCCGCCGAGTTCGGCGCCCTGCACCCAGACCAGCGCGGTGGAAAAGCACAACAGCCACACCGCCATGCGCGGGCCCAGCGATCCGCGGGCGAATTCGACCGTCGAGGCGCGCAGGCAGAAGGCCGACCGTTGCGCCGCGACGCCGAAGATCACCCCGGTCATCAGACCGAACAGCGCCGCGCTCGGCGCCTCGCCGATACGCTCCACGATCGCCAGGATGTCCATGACGCGTGTCTCCCATGCTCCCTGAGGCGTGGTCTTGCCCGTCATGCCGCGCCGGTGCATTGATCTGGATCAGTGAAGACCGTGCGCATCCGGCGCGCGCCCTGTGCGCAGAATGCCCTCGCCAAGGCCCGGGGCCGGGGCTATGGGAAGGCGATGCGCCCCCAGTTCCGCCTCGTGCCCATGGCGCTTGACGACGCCCGCGACCTGCCTTTCTGGCGGCGGCCTGTCGCGCTGCTGTTCGTGATGGCCTTCGCGATGCCGGTGGCGTTCGCCACCTGGTCGGCGCTTCTGAACAACTTCGTCATCGAGGTCGCGGATTTCGACGGGGTCGATATCGGCTGGCTGCACACCGTGCGCGAGGTGCCCGGCTTCCTCGCCGTGGGGGTGATCGCGCTGATCATCTTCATCCGCGAGCAGGTGCTTGGCATCGTGTCGCTGATGATGCTTGGGGTGGCGACGGCGGTGACCGCCTTCTTTCCCAGCCTTGGCGGGCTGTTGGCGGTTACGCTGCTCAGTTCGATCGGCTTCCACTATTTCGAGACGGTCAACCAGTCGCTGCAACTGCAATGGATCGACAAGGACCGCGCGCCCCAGACGCTGGGCTGGCTGGTGGCGGCGGGGTCCGCCGCCTCGCTCCTGGCCTATGGGCTCTTGGTGGTGACGTGGAAGGCGTTCGACCTTTCCTATGCCTTTGTCTACCTGGCCGCGGGCGGGTTCACGGCGCTCGTCGCGCTCATCTGCCTGTTCGCCTATCCGCAGTTCGAGGCGCCGAACCCGCAGGTCAAGCGGCTGATCCTGCGCCGGCGCTACTGGCTGTATTACCTGCTGCAGTTCATGTCGGGCGCCCGGCGGCAGATCTTCGTGGTCTTCGCCGCCTTCATGATGGTCGAGAGGTTCGGCTTCGAAGTCCATGAAGTCACGGCGCTTTTCCTCATCAACTTCCTGGCCAACATGGCCTTCGCCCCGCTGATGGGCCGGGCGGTGGCGAAATGGGGCGAACGCCGGGCGCTGGCCTTCGAGTATGTCGGGCTGATCGTCGTCTTCCTGGCCTATGGGGGCATCTATTTCTTCGGCTGGGGCGTCGTGCTGGCCGCCTCGCTCTACGTGATCGATCACCTGTTCTTCGCGCTGGCCTTCGCGCTGAAAACCTATTTCCAGAAGATCGCCGACCCCGGCGACATCGCGCCCACCGCCGCCGTCGCCTTCACCATCAACCATATCGCCGCGGTCTTTTTGCCTGCGCTGTTGGGCTATCTCTGGGTGAGCTCGCCCGGTGCGGTCTTCACACTGGCCGCGGCGATGGCAGGCGCCTCGCTGATGCTGGCCCTGATGATCCCGCGCCACCCAGCGCCCGGCAACGAGACGATCCTCGCCGGTCTCGTCGCCACGCCGGCGGAATAGGGCGCCGCGCCCCTGTGCAAGGCGGCCGCGCGCCCTAGCTTTCGGGCCAAAGCACAAGGAGTGATGCATGTTTTCCTTTCTCACGTCGCGCAAGACCGACATGGTGGCCGAGTCCGAGGCCCTGCCGGGCCGTCCCGATCCGATGCCGACCGCCGAGACGCATCACGTCTTCGACCGGCCGCTGAAGGCGCCGGTGCCCGAGGGCATGGAGGAGGCGGTGTTCGGCATGGGCTGTTTCTGGGGCGTCGAGCGGCTGTTCTGGAAACTGCCGGGCGTCTGGATGACGGCGGCGGGCTATGCCGGGGGCTACACGCCGAACCCCACCTACGAGGAGGTCTGTTCGGGGCGCACCGGCCACACCGAGGCGGTGCATGTCGTCTACGATCCGTCCGAAATATCCTATGACCGTCTGCTGCGCACCTTCTGGGAGGGGCACGACCCCACCCAGGGCATGCGCCAGGGCAACGACCGGGGCACGCAGTACCGCTCGGCGATCTACACCTACACCGAGGCCCAGCAGGCGGCCGCGGAGAGCAGCCGCGCCGCCTATCAGGAGCGGCTGGAGGCCGCGGCGCGCGGCAAGATCACCACCGAGATCCGGCCGGCGCCGCCGTTCTACTACGCGGAAGGCTATCACCAGCAGTATCTTGCGAAGAATCCGGGCGGCTATTGCGGGCTCGGCGGCACCGGGGTCAGTTGTCCGACCGGCGCCAACGCTTGACCGGGGCCGGGGCGGGGGCTATCGCCGGGCCAGCCCAGCAGGAGCCCGCCCCATGCCCACCTTTACCGCGCTCACGACCCTGACCGGCAAGACCCCTGCCGAGGCACTGGGTGCGGCCATGGAACGGCTGGACCCCGCACCGACCGGCGTGGGCGTGTTCGAGATCGAGGACGGCTCGGGCCTGTGGGAGGTGGGCGGCTATTTCACCGAGGCGCCCGATGCCGCCGGGCTCGCGCTGCTGGCCGCGATGCACGGGGCGGCAGATTTCGCGGTGTCCGAACTGCCCGAGACCGACTGGGTCGCAAAGGTCCGGCGCGAGCTTGCGCCGGTCGAGGCGGGCCGTTTCTTCGTCTATGGCAGCCATGATGCCGACCGCGTGCCCGAGGGCCGTCTCGCGCTGCTGATCGAGGCGTCGATGGCCTTCGGAACGGGACATCACGGCACGACGCAGGGGTGTCTCACCGCGCTCGACCGGCTGGCGGAAGAGGGCGTCGCCCCGCGCGCCGTCGCCGATATCGGCTGCGGGACGGCGGTGCTGGCCATGGCGGCCGCGCGGCTCTGGGACGTGCCGGTGTTGGCCTCCGACATCGACCCGGTCGCGGTCGAGGTGGCCGAGGCCAACGCCGCCGCGAACGGTCTTCGGGGACGGGTGCGGTGCCTCGAGGCCGCGGGCTTCGACCATCCCGACCTGGAAGATGCGGCCCCCTACGACCTCGTCTTCGCGAACATCCTCAAGGCGCCGCTGCTTGCGCTGGCCCCCGACATGGCGGCGCGAATCACCCCCGGCGGGCACGCGATCCTGTCTGGCCTCCTGATCGACCAAGGCGCCGAGGTGACGGCGCGCTATGCCGAAAACGGCCTGATTGTCCGCGAGGCGATCGAAATCGGCGAATGGATGACGCTCTGTCTCCGGAAAACCGCCGGTTAGGCCGCAATTTCGCCCTTTTTTCCCCGCATTATCGACACAGTGGGGAAGGAAGAGGGCCATGTACGATCCTCAGTACGAACAGTTCCGCGGCCGCCTGGAAAGGCTTGAGCGCATGCATCGCCGCGGCTACGGCTTCGAGGCGACGGGTACGATCGGCCGGTCCTATTACCGGAGCCGCTCGACCCTTCGCCTGCCGCTGTGGCGCTCGCTCGGAATGATCGCTCTGGCGGTGATCGTGGTGAAGGCGCTGATCCTCGCGCAGATCGGCCCGGCGGATTACACCCTGCGCCTCGAACGGGCTGCCGGCGATTCGCTCGTGCAGCAGGTCTCGACCTACATCATGCAGATCGACCCGATTACCGAATGGATGGCGGGCGAGTTGCGCACGCTGTTCGGTGCGCTGGGCTGAACCGCGCAACCGCCGGCTTTCGCGAGGTCGGCGTGGTCTCCGAACAGACAAAAGCGGCCGTGCCCGTCCGGGGGGCGCGGCCTTTTCCGTGGTCACGGCGTCGGCCGGCCCGGCACTCGAGGGGGATGCGCCGGGCCGGGCCGAACTTAGCCGGCAATACGCTCGATATCGCCGCGCGACAGCCCGATATCGTCGAGCTCCCGGTCGCTGAGCCGGGACAGGGCGTGGCGCGTGACGCGGGCATCGTTCCAGGCGGCAAGCCGTCCGAGCAGGTCGGGCAGGATGCGGTGCAGATGTCCTTCGAAGACGCGGCAGTCGAGGTCGGGGCGGGTCATGTTCTGAACGGCCATCTCAGGGGTCCTTCTGCGGTCGGGCAATGGGGTTTTATCGTCTCATGATCTCGCAGCTAGGCTTCGGATTCGTGTATCGCAAGGCAGTTATTTCGCATGGAACTCATGCACCGGGCGCATGTCGCGCCGATCCGCTAACGCTCTGTTACCGAATGAAAAACTATGCACGCGGAGATGTCGTTTTCAGGCTTCTGCGTGACGGATTCAGGCACCTTTCCCCCGCCCGCCGCCGTTCCGGCTTCCGCGCCGCATCGGCGGATTGATGCTGGTCGGTGTTCGCTTTTCGTGCTACTGCGTCCGAAAAGACACAAATGAGCGGGGCGCGCATGCGTGTTCTGGGGGTCGATCCCGGTCTTCGCAGCACCGGCTGGGGCGTGATCGAGCAGGAAAACGGGCGACTCGCCCATGTCGCGAACGGGATATGCGCCTCGACGGGGGCGACCCTGGCCGAGCGCCTGCTGTCTCTCCACGACCAGTTGGCAGAGATCGTCGCGCGCCACGCGCCCGATGCCGCGGCGGTCGAGCAGACCTTCGTGAACCGGGACGGGGCAGGGACCCTCAAGCTCGGCCAGGCACGGGGGATCGCGCTTCTGGTGCCGGCGCGGGCGGGACTCGCGGTCGGCGAATACGCCCCCAATGCGGTCAAGAAGGCGGTGGTCGGGGTCGGCCATGCCGACAAGTGCCAAATCGACCACATGGTGCGCCTGCAATTTCCCGGCATCGAGATCGCGGGTGCGGACGCGGCCGATGCGCTGGCGGTCGCGCTGTGTCACGCGTTTCACCTGTCCGCGGGCGGGCGGCTGGCGGCGGCGCTGGCAAGGGCGGGCGCATGATCGGGCGGATCGCGGGGCGGCTGGTCCATCGCGGTCCCGACCACGTGATGGTCGACGTGGGCGGGGTTGGCTACATCGTCCACGTCTCGGACCGCACCCTGGCCGCGTTGCCCGGCCCGGGAGAGGCGGTGGCGCTGTTCACCGACCTGCTGGTGCGCGAGGACCTGCTCCAACTCTACGGGTTTCCCACGCTCATGGAGCGGGAATGGCACCGGCTGTTGATGGGCGTGCAGGGGATCGGCGCCAAGGCGTCGATGGCGATCCTTGGCACGCTGGGGGCCGAGGGGGTCGGCCGCGCGGTGGCGCTGGGCGACTGGGCGGCGATCAAGGCCGCGCCCGGGGTGGGCCCGAAGATCGCCCAGCGCGTCGTGAACGAACTGAAGGGCAAGGCGCCGGCGGTGATGGCGGCGGGCGCCAGCCTCGACGAGGTCGTGACCGAGACGCCGGTCTCGCAGGACGCCGCGGCGGACACATCGCGCCGGTCCGCCCCGCGGCCGGCGCCCTCGGCGACCGCCCAGGCCGAGGCCCTGTCGGCGCTGGGCAACCTCGGCTATGCTCCGGGCGAGGCCGCCGAAGCGGTGGCCCGCGCCGCCGGCGAGGCGCCGGAGGCCGAGACGCCGGCGCTGATCCGCGCCGCCCTGAAACTGCTGGCGCCAAAGGGCTAGACCATGACAGAGCCCGATCCGACCCTGCGCCCGGACAAGCGCCCCGAGGATGCGGACCGGGCGCTGCGGCCCGAGACCCTGGACGAGTTCATCGGCCAGGCCGAGGCGCGCGCCAATCTGCGCGTCTTCCTGCAAAGCGCCCGCCAGCGGGGCGAGGCGATGGATCACGCACTGTTCCACGGCCCCCCGGGCCTCGGCAAGACCACGCTCGCCCAGATCGTCGCGCGCGAATTGGGCGTGAATTTCCGCATGACCTCCGGCCCGGTTCTGGCCAAGGCGGGCGATCTGGCCGCGATCCTGACCAACCTGGAGGCGCGCGACGTTCTCTTCATCGATGAGATCCACCGGCTGAACCCGGCGGTCGAGGAGGTGCTTTATCCCGCGCTCGAGGATTTCGAACTGGACCTCGTGATCGGCGAGGGGCCGGCGGCGCGTACCGTGCGGATCGAGCTGCAACCCTTCACGCTGGTCGGTGCCACCACGCGGCTCGGCCTGCTGACAACGCCCTTGCGCGACCGGTTCGGCATTCCCGTGCGGCTGCAATTCTACACCGACGCGGAACTGGAACAGATCGTCTCGCGCGGGGCGCGTCTGATGGGCGTGCCCGCCGATGCGGACGGGCTGGCCGAGATTGCGCGGCGCGCGCGCGGCACGCCCAGAATCGCCGGGCGGCTGTTGCGCCGGGTGGTCGATTTCGCGCTGGTCGAGGGCGACGGTCGGATCACCCGTGCGGTGGCCGACCACGCGCTGACCCGGATGGAGGTGGACGCGATGGGCCTGGACGGGGCGGACCGCCGCTACCTGCGGCTGATCGCCGAGAACTACGTGGGCGGCCCGGTCGGCATCGAGACGCTGTCGGCGGCGCTGTCGGAAGCGCGCGATGCGCTGGAGGAGGTGATCGAGCCCTACCTGTTGCAACAGGGGCTGATCCAGCGCACGCCGCGCGGGCGGATGCTGGCGCCGAAGGCCTGGACGCATCTCGGCCTTGCCCCGCCGCGCCCGCCGGGGCAGGGCACCCTGTTCGACGGATGACCTCATTGCTCTCGTCCGGCCGCGCCGCTAAGGCGGTGCCATGAGTATTTGGGCCAAGAAGAAGGTGCCGGGATGACGTCCGACGCGGTCGAGGCCCTGTTCACGCGCGCGGACGGCGCCTATCTGTTCGCGCGCTGGGGCCGGCCCATCGCGCCGGTGGTCTTCGGCGTGACCGACGAGACGCTCGCCACCGTCAAGGGCGCCTGCGAGGCGGTGGCGGCGCTGGCGAGCCACGAGCTTGCCGAAACCGACCCGGAACTGGGCGCGAACCTGATGGTCTTCTTCTTCCGCGACTGGGCGGAGCTTGCGCAGGTGCCCGATCTCGACCGGCTGGTGCCAGACCTTGGGCCACTGGTCGACCGGCTCGGGGCGGCGGGGGCCAACCAGTACCGCTTCTTCCGGTTCGACGCGGCGGGCGGCATCAAGGCGGCCTTCGTCTTTGTCCGCATGGATGACGAACTGGCCGGGCTGCCGGCCGAGACCATCGCGCTGAACCAGATGGTCCAGACGATCCTGCTGTGGTCCGACACCGCCTTCACCGATCAGAGCCCGCTCGCCCGCACGCCGGAGGGCACGCTGGTCCTGCGCCCGGAGATCGCGGACGTGATCCGAGCGGGCTATGACCCGGTGATGCCGGTGATGGCGGACGATCGGGCCCATGCGCTGCGGCTGGCGGCGCGGATGAGGGGTGTGCAATGACCCACCGTTTCCAGTGCCGCGTTTATTACGAAGACACCGACCTCGCCGGGATCGTCTATTACGCCAACTACCTGAAATTCATCGAGCGCGCGCGCAGCGAGTGGGTGCGGGAGCTGGGAGTGGACCAGGTGCGGCTCAAGGCCGAGCACGGCCTCGTCTTCGCCGTGCGCCGGGTCGAGGCGGATTACTTGGCTCCCGCGCGGTTCGACGACCTTCTGACGGTCGAGACCGATGTCGCGCAGGTCACGCCCGCGCGGCTCATTCTCGACCAGCGGGTGCTGCGCGCGGGGGCCGTGCTGTTCACCGCCGGCGTGACCGTCGTCGCCCTCGGGGCGGCCGGGCGGCCCGTGCGGCTTCCGGCAGAGTTCCGCCAATCGCTGCAGACCGACTGAGCGCCGCCGCGCGCTGACGCGGTTGTGTTGGCAATCCCCCTAAAAACCGCGTAAACTCCGGTGTAACAAGGGCCGGAGAACAACGGCCACCACAGGCGAGCAGGCATAATGGAACCCGACACCCTTGCGATGGCGCAGGAGATCGACTTCTCCTTGCTGGCGCTTTTTGCGCGCGCCACCTTCACCGTCCAGATCGTGATGATCCTGTTGATCGTGGCCTCTTTCTGGTCCTGGGCGATCATCATCCAGAAGCTGATCAACTATCGCACCGCACGCGCCGAGGCGCAGGGATTCGACGAGGCGTTCTGGTCGGGCGAGCCGCTGGACGAGTTGTTCGACAAGATCGGGCCCGAGCCCGCCGCGGCGCCGGCGCGTATCTTCGCCGCCGGCATGATGGAGTGGCGCCGCAGCCACCGTCAGGATGGCGGGCTGATCCCCGGCGCGGCGGCGCGGATCGACCGGTCGATGGACGTGGCCATCGCCAAGGAGGCGGACGAGCTGAACGGCGGGCTGTCCTTCCTGGCCACGGTGGGCTCGACCGCGCCCTTCGTCGGGCTGTTCGGCACGGTCTGGGGCATCAAGCACGCGTTCGAGCAGATCGCGCTCCAGCAGAACACCAACCTGGCGGTCGTGGCGCCGGGCATCGCCGAGGCGCTGCTGGCCACCGGTCTCGGGCTTCTGGCCGCGATCCCGGCGGTGATCTTCTACAACAAGCTCTCGTCGGACAGCGACCGGATCGTCGGCGGCTACGAGTCCTTCGCCGACGAGTTCTCGACCATCCTCTCGCGCCAGCTGGATTCCTGAGATGGGCGCCACCCTGACCCCCCGGCAGAACTCGGGCGGCAAGCGGGTGCGCCGGCACCGCCGCCACCCCCCCGCCATGTCCGAGATCAACGTCACGCCCTTCGTCGACGTGATGCTGGTGCTGCTGATCATCTTCATGGTCGCCGCGCCGCTGTTGACCGTGGGCGTGCCCGTCGAACTGCCCGAGACGGCCGCCGAGTCCCTGCCCGCGGCCCAGGAAGAGCCGCTCGCCGTGACGCTGACCGCCGATGGCCGCGTGATGCTGCAGGAAACCGAGGTGGCGGCGGAGGTGCTGATCCCCCGGTTGCGTGCGGTCGCGGCCGAGCGCGAGGATGACAAAGTCTATCTGCGCGCGGACGGGTCGATCGCATATGAACGCGTGGCGCAGGTGATGGGCGCGCTCAACGCCGCGGGGTTCCGCGATATCGGGCTTGTGACGGACACCGGCGGACCGACGCTGGACGGCACCGAATAGGGCGGGTGATGACCACCGGCATCTATATCTCGGGGGCGGGGCACCTGATGCTGATCGCGTGGGTGCTGTTCGGCGGGCTGTTCTGGGCGCCGAAGCCGCGACCGATGGAGGTGACGGACGTGACGATCCTGTCGGGCGAGGAATTCGCGGCCCTGACCGCACCGGCCGCGGCACCGCAGGCCCCCGCCCAGGATGTCCAGGCGCCCGATCCGCCCGAGGTGGCCGCCTCTCCGCGCCCCGCGCCGGCGCCCGAGAACCGCCCCGAACGGCCCGCGCCTCCCGCGCCGCAGGAAACGCCGGCCCCCGATGCCGCGCCCGACACCAGCGGCATCCAGCCGCTGCCGGACACCGAGGTGACCGAGACGGTGCCTCCGCTCGCCCCGCCGCCGCCCGAGGAGACCGACGCGCCGGAGGGGCCGGTGGTCGACACCGCCCCGCCCCGCCCCGCGCCGCGCGTGGCCCCCGAGGCGGCGCCCGCCCCGCCCGAGGACGCGGTCGTGGCCCTGCAGCCGCGCGAGGCGGTGCGCCCCGACGAAAGTGCCGACGCGCCGGCGACCGAGGAGGTCGAGGAAGCCGCGCCCGAGGAGGCGACGACCGAGATCGTGACCGAGGCCGAGGAACGGCCCGAAACCGGCCTTGCCATGGCGTCCTCGCCCCGTCCGCGGGGCCGGCCCGCGCGCCCCGACCCGCTGCCGGAGGCCGCATCCGAAACGGACACCGCCGAGACCTCCGCCCCGGAGGACGGTCCTGCCGAGGACCCGCTGGCCGACGCGGTCGCGGGTGCCGTGGCCGATGCCCTGTCCGACAGCCCCGCCGACGAGGCCCGCGCGGGCCGCGGGACCGCGGCCGTGGGGCCGCCGATCACCGCCGGCGAGCGCGATGCGCTGCGCGTCGCGGTTTCGCGCTGCTGGAACGTGGGATCGCTGTCGACAGAGGCGCTGGGCACGTCCGTCGTCGTCGGTGTCGACATGGAGGAGACCGGCCGCCCGCGGATCGACACGATCCGGCTCATCTCCTGGGAGGGTGGCTCGGAGGCCGCGGCGCGGCAAACCTACGAATCCGCCCGCCGCGCCATCGTGCGCTGCGGCGCGTCGGGATTTCCGCTGCCGGTCGAGAAATACGACCAATGGCGCGAGATCGAGATGACGTTTAATCCAGAGAACATGAGGATTCGATAGATGCTGCGCGTTTTGACCCTGGCCTTCGCCCTTGTTCTTGGGACGCTTCCGGCGTTCGCCCAGTCCGGACCGCTGCGGATCGAGATCGACGAGGGCGTGATCGAGCCCTTGCCCTTCGCGATCCCCGGTTTCGTGGCCGAGAACGCCGCGGCCGCGGACTACGCGCAGAACCTCGCCCGCGTGGTCGCCGCCGACCTTGCCGGCACCGGGCTGTTCCGGGAAATCCCGGCCGAGGCGCATATCTCCTCGGTCACCAGCTTCGACAGCCCGGTGCAATATGCCGACTGGAAGGCGATCAACGCGCAGGCGCTCATCACCGGCGCGGTGGCGGTCGACGGCAACGGGCGGCTGACCGTCAAGTTCCGGCTCTTCGATGTCTTTTCCAACGCTCAGCTCGGCGACGGTCTGCAATTCGGCGGCTCGGCCTCCAGTTGGCGGCGCGTCGCCCACAAGGTCGCAGACCAGGTCTATGCGCGGATCACTGGCGAAGGCGGCTATTTCGACAGCCGCGTGGTCTTCGTGGCCGTTTCCGGGCCGAAGGGGGCGCGCCAGAAGCGGCTGGCGATCATGGATTACGACGGGGCGAACGCGCAATACCTGACGGATGCCTCGGCGCTGGTGCTGGCGCCGCGCTTTTCGCCAACGGGCGATCGGGTGCTCTACACGAGCTACGAGACCGGGTTTCCGCGGATCTACCTGCTCGACCTGACCACCGCCGCGCGGCGCGCGCTCGACGAGCAGCCCGGCACCATGACCTTCGCGCCACGCTTCGCGCCGAACGGCCGGCAGGTGGTGTTCTCGCTCGCCCAGGGCGGCAATACCGACCTTTACATGCTGGACCTCGGCAGCGGCCGGCGCACGCGGCTGACCCAGGCGCCCTCGATCGAGACGGCGCCCAGCTTCTCGCCGGACGGGCGCCAGGTCGTGTTCGAAAGCGACCGTTCGGGCACCCAGCAACTTTACATCATGCCCGCCTCGGGCGGCGAGGCGCGGCGCATCTCCTTCGGGCAGGGCCGCTACAGCACGCCCGTGTGGTCGCCGCGCGGCGACCTCATCGCATTCACCAAGCAGAACCGGGGGCGGTTCCATATCGGCGTGATGCGCACCGACGGCTCCGAGGAGCGGCTTCTGACCTCGTCCTTCCTGGACGAGGGGCCTACATGGTCGCCCAACGGTCGTGTCATCATGTTCACCCGCGAAACCGCCGGGGCCGAGGGCGCCCCCGCGCTCTATTCCGTCGACATCACCGGGCGCAACCTGCGTCGCGTGCCCTACCAAGGCGCGGCCTCGGACCCGGCCTGGTCGCCCCTGTTGCCCTGACGCCCGCGTTTTCAAACCCGGGCCGCGCTGGTAGGATACGCCTGACGCGGCCCCGACAAGAGGAAGAGCAGAATGACACCGATTTCCAGGACCGTTCTCGTGCTGGCCGCGCTGGCCGTTTCCGCCTGTTCGAACCCCGACCGGTTCGGCATGGGGACCGGCCCGGGCGCCGGGGCCGGGGCGCCCGGCATGGGGGCCGGCGCCGCGTCCGACCCGACCACGGTCGCCTATTTCAACCAGACCATTGGCGACCGCGTGCTTTTCGCCGTCGACCAGTCGACCCTGTCGGACGCTGCGCGCGCCACGCTGGAGCAGCAGGCGCGCTGGCTGATCGAGAACACCGGCTACAGCGCCACGATCGAGGGCCACGCCGACGAGCAGGGCACCACGCAATACAACCTCGCCTTGGGCGAGCGCCGGGCCAATGCCGCCAAGGAATACCTTGTCTCGCGCGGCGTCAGTCCCGCGCGGCTGCGCACCGTGAGCTACGGCAAGGAGCGGCCCATCGCCATCTGTTCCGAGGAATCCTGCTACGCCAAGAACCGCCGCGCCGTGACCGTGGTCGCCGCCGGCGGGCTGAGTTCGTAAGGGGGCGGGGATGGCCGCGCGTCTGCTTGTCCTGATCCTTGCGCTGGGGCTGGCGCTGCCCGCCGCGGCCCAGTCGCGCGACGAGACGCTGGCCGATATCCGGCAGGAATTGTCGGTCCTGTTCGTCGAGATCCAGAAGCTCAAGCGCGAGTTGTCGACCACCGGCGCGCCCAACACCCCGCAACTGGGCGGTTCGGCGCTGCAACGCATCGACTCGATCGAGCAGGAGGTGCAGCGTCTGACCGCCCAGATCGAGGAGATGGAATTCCGCATACAGAAGATCGTCGAGGACGGCACGCGCCGGATCGGCGACCTGGAATTCCGCCTGGTCGAGTTGGAAGGGGGCGACGTGAGCGAACTGGGCGAGACCACCACGCTGGGCGGCGCCGACATCGCCGCCGCCCCGGCGCCCGCCCCGGCTGTGCCGCCCGAAAGCGCGGGCGGGGTGGAACTCGCCGTGGGCGAGCGGGCGGATTTCGACGCCGCCAAGGCGGCCTTCGAGGCGGGTGACACCGCGCAGGCCGCCGACCTCTTCGCGGCCTTCACCGAGACCTATCCCGGCAGCCCGCTGTCGGGCGAGGCGCATTTCCTGCGGGGCGAGGCGCTGTCGGCGGAGGGCGCGACCTCGGCCGCCGCCCGCGCCTATCTGGAGAGCTTTTCCGGCAGCCCGTCCGGCGACCGCGCACCCCAGTCGCTCTTGAAGCTCGGGCTTGCGCTGGACGCGCTGGGCCAGACCCGCGAGGCCTGCGTGACGCTGGGCGAGGTCGGCACGCGGTTTCCCGAGGCGGCCGAGGCGCAGGAGGCCGATGCCGCGATGGACTCCATCGGGTGCAACTGACCGGCGGCGCCGCCGGCCCGGACGCGGCGCTGGCCGCGGCCTGCGCCGGTGATGCGCCGCTCGGGGTGGCGGTGTCGGGCGGCGGGGATTCGGTAGCCTTGCTTCTTGCGGCGGCCGGCCGGGCGGCGGATGGCGGCCCCCCGGTGCACGCGGTCACCGTCGATCACGGGCTGCGCGCCGAGGCGCCGGGGGAGGCGCGGTTCGTTGCCGATCTTTGCGCGGGTCTCGGCGTGCCCCATGCGACGCTCCGGTGGCAGGGGTGGGACGGGCGCGGCAATCTGCAGGACGCCGCGCGCCGCGCCCGCCAGGCGCTGATCGCCGACTGGGCGCATGCCCGGGGCATCGGGCGCGTGGCGCTTGGCCATACCCGCGACGACCAGGCAGAAACCGTGTTGATGCGGTTGGCGCGCGGGGCGGGGCTCGACGGCCTGTCGGCGATGGCCCCCGACCGGCAGGCGGGTGGCCTGACCTGGTTGCGGCCCTTTCTTGATCTGTCGCGGGCGGACCTGCGGGCCTACCTGACCGCGCGGGGCCAGCGCTGGATCGATGATCCCACCAACGAGGACGAGGGCTTCGACCGGGTGCGTATCCGGCAGGCGCTCGCGGTGCTCGGCCCGCTCGGGGTCACCGCCGAGGGCCTGGCCGCGACGGCTCGGCGTCTGGCCTCGGCCCGCGCGGCGCTTGCGCATTGCACCGCCGACGCGGCCGCTCGCGTGGCCGAGGAGGACCGGGGCGACGTGCTCTTGTCGGAGGTCGGGCTCGACGCGCTGCCCGAGGAAATCGCCCGGCGCCTGCTGAACGCCGCCCTGACCTGGGTGGCCTCGGCCGACTATCCGCCGCGGGCCGAGGCGCTGCTCGAGATGCGCGCAACCCTTGCCCATGCCCCGCGCGCGACTCTTCACGGATGCTTGATCGCGCGCGGGGGCGGGCAGCTGCGTATCTCGCGCGAGCCTGCCGCCGTCGTGCGGGCCGTCGCCGCTCCCGGTGCGCTCTGGGACGGGCGCTGGTGCGTTGACGGTTCCGTCGAGGGCGGAGAGGAGGTGCGCGCGCTCGGGGAGAGCGGCCTTGCCCAGTGCCCGGACTGGCGCGAGAGCGGCCTGCCGCGCGCCTCGCTGTTGGCCTCTCCGGCGGTCTGGCGCGGCGACCGCCTCGTCGCGGCCCCGCTGGCGGGGCGTGCGGAGGGGTGGCGGGCCTGGCCCGCCACCGCCTTCACCGACCGGATAGTCTCGCATTGAACATGTGCGCCCAGTCGCTATCTTAGGCCAACGGCCGGACGCCATGCACCGGCTGCCCCGAATCCAAGGAGACCGCTTTGGGCAACGCGCGACAAATCGCTTTCTGGGTCGTTCTCTTTCTTCTGATCCTGGCGCTCTTCAATCTCTTCAGCGGCGGGCAGGGGACGATGTCCTCGCGCTCGATCAGCTATTCCGAATTCCTGCAAAGCGTCGACAACGGCGAAGTGCAAAGCGTGACGCTGGACGGCGAACGCGCCGTGATCCGCGAAACCGATGGTTCCACGGCGACGGCCATCGTGCCGGAAGGCGCGGACATTACCGACCGGCTGGTGGCGAACAACGTCGAGGTGCGCGCCGAGCCGCAGGAGCAGAACGGCATCCTGGCCTATATCGGCACGCTGTTGCCCTTCATCATCCTGATCGGCATCTGGATCTTCCTGATGAACCGCATGCAGGGGGGCGGCCGCGGTGGCGCGATGGGCTTTGGCAAGTCCAAGGCCAAGCTGCTGACCGAGAAGCACGGCCGTGTCACCTTCGACGACGTGGCCGGCATCGACGAGGCCAAGGACGAACTGGAAGAGATCGTGGAATTCCTGCGCAACCCGCAGAAATTTTCGCGCCTCGGCGGCAAGATCCCGAAAGGCGCGCTTCTGGTGGGCCCCCCGGGCACCGGTAAGACGCTGCTCGCGCGCGCCATCGCGGGCGAGGCGGGCGTGCCGTTCTTCACCATCTCGGGCTCGGACTTCGTGGAAATGTTCGTGGGTGTCGGCGCGTCCCGCGTGCGCGACATGTTCGAACAGGCCAAGAAGAATGCGCCCTGCATCGTGTTCATCGACGAGATCGACGCCGTGGGGCGCTCGCGCGGTGTGGGCTATGGCGGCGGCAATGACGAGCGCGAGCAGACGCTGAACCAGCTGCTGGTGGAAATGGACGGGTTCGAGGCCAACGAGGGCATCATCATCGTGGCCGCCACCAACCGGCCCGACGTTCTGGACCCCGCGCTGCTGCGCCCCGGCCGGTTCGACCGGCAGGTGCAGGTGCCGAACCCCGACATCAAGGGCCGCGAGAAGATCCTGGGCGTGCATGCCCGCAAGGTGCCGCTGGGCCCGGATGTGGACCTGCGCATCATCGCGCGCGGCACGCCGGGCTTTTCCGGCGCGGATCTGGCGAACCTCGTGAACGAGGCGGCGCTGATGGCCGCGCGCGTGGGCCGGCGGTTCGTCACGATGGAGGATTTCGAGAACGCCAAGGACAAGGTCATGATGGGCGCCGAGCGCCGGTCGATGGTGATGACCGACGACGAGAAGAAGCTGACCGCCTATCACGAGGCGGGGCACGCCATCGTCGGCCTGAACGTCCCCCAGCACGACCCGATCCACAAGGCGACGATCATCCCGCGCGGCCGCGCGCTGGGGCTGGTTCTGTCGCTGCCGGAACGCGACCAACTGTCGGTGACCTACACCAAGTACAAGTCCAAGATCGCCATGGCGATGGGCGGGCGCGTGGCCGAAGAACTGGTCTTCGGCAAGGAGAACGTCACCTCCGGCGCGGCCTCCGACATCCAGCAAGTCTCGAAGATCGCCCGCGCGATGGTCACCCAGTTCGGCTTTGCCGACGACGAGTTGGGCTATGTCGACTATGCCAATGAGCAGGAAAGCTATCTCGGCCCCTACGGCGCGGGCAGCAATCACTCGGCCGCGACCCAGAAGGTGATCGACGACAAGGTGAAGGAGATCATCGACGAGGGTTACGAGACCGCCAAGCGCATCCTGACCGAGAAGCGCGACGACCTAGAGCGGCTGGCCCAGGGGCTTCTGGAATACGAGACGCTGACCGGGCCCGAGATCACCAAGGTGATCAATGGCGAGCCGCTGAACCGCGGCGACGATGAGGATACGCCGCCGCAAAGCGGCAACACCCCCTCGGTCACCGCCATTCCCAAGACCAAGCCGCGGCCGAAACCCGGCGGCCTCGAGCCCGAGCCCACCTGAGCGGGCCGCGATCGCGATACAGACCCGCCGCGCAGAACGCGGCGGGTTTTCTCTTGCGGTGCCATGCCGTGGCCGACCGCGAGCGACCTGCATCGCGCCATTGCGGTGGGCGCACCGCAACAATGTGGGAGAATATCGGAAAAATGACTGTCCGAACGCGCGGACATGGCTAATTCTGCGACGGGAAACGCCCGGGGGAGCGGGCGAAGCAGGGAGGAGTGAATGGCCCCGAAGACGGATATCGAAATCGCGCGCGCCGCCGAAAAACGCCCGATCCAGGAGATCGGCGCCAAGCTGGGCATCCCCGACGGCGACCTGTTGCCCTACGGCCACGACAAGGCCAAGGTCAGCGCCGACTTCATCGCCGGGTTGAAGGACCGCCCGGACGGCAAGCTGATCCTGGTGACCGCGATCAATCCCACCCCCGCGGGCGAAGGCAAGACCACGACCACCGTGGGCCTGGGCGACGGGTTGGCGCGGATCGGCAAGAAATCGGCGATCTGCATCCGCGAGGCGAGCCTTGGCCCCTGTTTCGGGATGAAGGGGGGCGCGGCGGGCGGCGGTTATGCGCAGGTCGTGCCGATGGAGGACATGAACCTCCACTTCACCGGCGATTTCCACGCGATCACATCCGCCCACAACCTGCTCTCGGCGATGATCGACAACCACATCTACTGGGGCAATGCGCTGGGCATCGATCAGCGCCGAGTCGCGTGGCGCCGGGTGATGGACATGAACGACCGCGCGCTGCGCGACGTCGTGACGTCGCTCGGCGGCGTTGCAAACGGTTTCCCTCGTCAGACCGGGTTCGACATCACCGTGGCCTCCGAGGTAATGGCGATCCTGTGCCTTGCGACCGACATCCACGACCTGCAGCGGCGCCTGGGCGATATAATCATCGGCTATACTCGCGATCGCGAGGCGGTCTATGCGCGCGACATCAAGGCCGACGGGGCGATGACCGTGCTGCTGAAGGATGCGCTGCAGCCGAACCTCGTGCAGTCGCTGGAGAACACGCCGGCCTTCGTTCATGGCGGGCCGTTCGCCAATATCGCGCATGGCTGCAACTCGGTGATGGCGACGACAGCCGCGCTGAAGCTGGCCGATTACGTGGTGACCGAGGCGGGCTTCGGCGCCGACCTCGGGGCCGAGAAGTTCATGAACATCAAGTGCCGCAAGGCGGGCCTGTCGCCGGCGGCGGTGGTCATCGTCGCGACGGTGCGCGCGCTCAAGATGAACGGCGGCTTGGCCAAGGGCGATCTGGGCGCCGAGAACGTGGACGCGGTCAAGGCGGGCTGCGCGAACCTGGGGCGCCATATCGAGAACGTCAAATCCTTTGGCGTGCCGGCGGTCGTGGCGATCAACCATTTCGCGGGCGATACAGAGGCCGAGATCGCCGCGGTGCAGGACTTCGTGGCCCACCAGGGCAGCGAGGCGATCCTGTGCAAGCACTGGGCCGACGGCAGCGCGGGCACGGAAGCGCTGGCGCATCGCGTTGTGGAACTGGCCGAGGCCGACCACCACACCTTCGCGCCGCTCTATCCCGACGAGATGGGGCTCTTCGAGAAGATCGAGACCATTGCCAAGCGCATCTACCGCGCCGGCGAGGTGGTGGCCGACAAGAAAATCCGCGACCAGCTGGCGGCTTGGGAAGCGGCCGGCTATGGCAGCCTGCCGATCTGCATGGCCAAGACGCAGTATTCCTTCACCACCGACCCGAACCAACGCGGCGCGCCGGAAGGCCATTCCCTGCCGATCCGCGAGGTGCGCCTGTCGGCCGGCGCTGGCTTCGTCGTCGCCATCTGCGGCGAGATCATGACCATGCCCGGCCTGCCCAGTAAGCCCGCGGCCGAGACCATCGGTCTCAACGAAGCCGGCCAGATCGAGGGCCTGTTCTGACGGCCGCATTGCAGGCCCCGGGGACGCGGTCTAACAGGAACGCAACATCGCAACCGACAAGAGGAAGGTGCCCGATGACCCCGCCTGAAGACTGCCGGACCATGGCCGAACTGCGCGCGCAGATCGACGCGCTGGATGCAGACCTGGTGGCGCGCCTGGGCCTGCGCGCGCGCTATATCGACAGGGCGGCGGAGTTGAAGCCCGCCGAGGGCCTTCCCGCCCGGATCGGCCCCCGCGTCGAAGAGGTGGTCGGCAAGGTGCGTGCGCGAGCGGCTGAAACCGGGCTCGACCCGGATCTGGTCGAGCGGCTCTGGCGCGAACTGATAGAGTGGTCGATCCGCCGCGAAGAGGTGGCGATGGGACAGAGAGAGGAGCGGGTATGAGTGCAGACATCATCGACGGCAAGGCCTTTGCCGCCACGATTCGCGGCAAGGTGGCCGAGCATGTCAAAAGCCTGCATGCCGAGCACGGGCTTACGCCCGGGCTGGCCGTTGTGCTGGTTGGCGAGGACCCGGCCAGCCAGGTCTATGTGCGCAACAAGAACAAGCAGACCGAGGAGGCCGGAATGGCCTCTTTCGAACACCGGCTGCCCGCCGAGACCTCGGAAGCGGAACTGCTGGCGCTGATCGCGCGGCTGAACGCGGCGCCTGCGGTGCATGGCATCCTGGTGCAACTCCCGCTGCCCGACCATATTGACCAGGCCAAGGTCATCAACGCGATCGACGTGGCCAAGGACGTGGACGGCTTTCACATTTCGAACGTGGGCCTGCTGGCGACGGGGCAAGAGGCGCTGGTGCCCTGCACGCCGCTCGGCTGCCTCATGCTGCTGCGCGACCGGCACGGGGCGCTGTCGGGGATGGATGCCGTCGTGGTCGGCCGCTCGAACATCGTGGGCAAGCCTATGGCGCATCTGCTTCTCCGCGACAGTTGCACCGTGACCATCGCCCATTCCCGCACGCGCGACCTGCCCGAGGTCTGCCGCCGCGCCGATATCCTGGTCGCCGCCGTGGGCCGGCCCGAGATGATCCCGGGCGACTGGGTCAAGCCCGGCGCCACGGTGATCGACGTGGGCATCAATCGCATTCCCGCCCCCGAACGTGGCGAGGGCAAGACACGGTTGGTGGGGGACGTGGATTTCGACAGCGCCGCGCAGGTCGCAGGCGCCATCACGCCGGTGCCCGGCGGCGTCGGCCCGATGACCATCGCCTGCCTCCTGGCGAACACGGTCACCGCCTGCTGTCGAGCCAATGGCCTGGCCGAGCCCGAGGGGCTGACCGCCTGAGCCCTCAGGGCGACACCGGCACCATGGTGCCCAAGAGCGTCGCCACGTTGCGACGCTCGCCCCCGTCCTCGGCATGGACATCGGCGCGGACCACCGTCAGCCGACGCCCAGGACGCACCACTTCGCCGCGCGCGACCAGCCGCTGCCCGCGCGCGGGCGCCAGAAGCTGGATCTTCATCTCTGCGGTCACGAACTCGACTCTCGGCTCCATGAGGCTCAGCGCGGCATAGCCCGCCGCGCTGTCGCCGAGCGCGAAGCTGACGGCGGCGTGGGCCATGCCCTGCTGCTGGCCGAAGGTCGGCAGGATGGGCGCCGCGATCTCGACCATGCCGGGGGCAAGGGACCGGATGTCCGCCTGCAGGCTCTGCATCATGGCCTGCCGCGCGAAACTCTCGGCCACGGTTTCGGCGAAATCGGGATTGCGCGGCGCGTGCGACATGGGTTCCACGGGGGCGGGGGCAAGACGGCTTCCACCCTAGCCGTCGCGCCTGCCGGGAGACAAGTGCCCCGTTTTTCAGGGGGTTGCATGACAGATTGTGGCGATGCAAGTTGCTGGGTGCACGATAAACGTTTGGCACGGAACTTCTTGCGCTTTTTCGATTGTTGCTTGTTTTGTCGGTATTCGAGTGTGATCCGGTGGTGAGAGATTTCAAGGCAGCGCTTTTTCATCCCGCGACCCTTGTTCAGTGGGCGGTCCTGTCGGTCCTGCTGACCGTGTCCGGCCCGTTCGCCACCTATATCGCACCGTTGGCCGACCGGCTGGTCTTTTGGTCGTCCCTGACCGCGGCGGGCCTTTGCCTCGGCATCGCCGCGCGCCTGGCGATCCGGCGGCGGTTTCCCGATTTCACCTATTGGCAGCGCGCGGGCCTGAGTTCCGCCGTTGTCGCTGGCCTGCTGGCCCTTCCGGCCCAGCGCGTGACAGCGCTTATGGCGGGGCGCGCGTCGATGGATGACGCCGCTTCCGGCCTCGCCGAGGCGGGGGCCGCGGTGTTCCTCTGCGCCATGGGGCTTCACGCGCTCCGGTATGCCCTGATCCCGCGCGAGCCGGCGTCGGACACCCCGCGGCCGGCCCTGCTCGCGCGACTGCCCGAGGTCAGCCGCGGGCACGTGATCCGTCTCAGTTCGCGCGACCATTACGTTCGGGTCGTGACCGATGCGGGCCACGCCGAGATCCTGATGCGTTTTGCGGACGCCATCGCCGAGCTTGAGGGTATCGACGGGCTGCAGGTGCATCGCTCGCACTGGGTGGCGGCCGACGCCGTGACGGGCCATCGGCACGCCGACGGCCGCCTGTTTCTCGTGCTGCGCGACGGGACCGAGGTGCCGGTCAGCCGACGCTACCGGCCCGACGTCGAGGCGCGCGTGCTCGCGCCGGACGCATAGGCACCGCCACGGCCCGCGGGCCGGTCAGGATCGCGGAGGCCCCGCCCTGCATCAGCCCGTCGAGTGCTGGCGCATCCGCGTCGAGCCCGCCGGTATAGGCGCCGTAGGCGGGCAGGATCACTCGCGCGTCGTCGACCAGAAAGCAGGGCCGCGAGAGTTGCCGCCCGCCGAGGCGGAGCCGTGCCTTGGGGTGGTAATGGCCAGACACCTCGCCCGTGGCGCCGGGCTCAGCGATATGGCGGAAGGTGAGCGGCCCCTCGACCAGCACGCCGAGATGGCTGCCGGGCAGATCGGCCGGGCCCGGGTCATGATTGCCGGCGATCCACACCCAGCGCCGCCCCGCCATCAGGCGCAGGAGCCGTTCCCGGGCTGCCGGCGGCAGCGCGCGCGCCGCGGCCTCGTCGTCGAAGCTGTCGCCGAGGCAGATCACCGTGCGGGCCGCGGTCGCCGCCACGTCCGCCTCGAGCCGCGCGAGCGTTTCGGCCGTGTCGTAGGGCGGCAGCAGCGTGCCGCCGCGGCGCGCCATCCGCTCGGACTTGCCGAGATGCAGGTCCGACACCGTCAGCACCTGGGGCGCGGCCCACCACAGCGCGCCCGAGGGCAGCGCGGCGAGCGACGTGCCCACGAGGGTGAAGTCATGGCCGTTCATGCTTTGTTTTCACCCGAACCGGGGCCGCTATGCAAGGGGTCAGGCAAGGCCCGCTTCGGCCATCAGGCGGTCCGCGGCCTCGTCGATCAGCCGTTGTTCGGCCGCGCCCTGGACGGGGATGCGCCCCGCCTCCAGGAAGAGCGGCGCGGCCAGCGGCGTGACCCGCGGGCGGCGGACGTGGTCGATACCGCGGATGCGGGCCAGCATACCTTCGATCCGGCCGAAATCGACCAGGCCCTTCATCGCCTCTTCCCGCGTGATCTCGAGCATCAGGTGCCCAGGGTCGTATTTCATCAGCGTGTCATAAAGGATGTCCGAGGAAAACGTTGCCTGACGCCCGGTCTTGCGGCCGCCGGGCAGGTTCCGCTCGATCAGGCCCGCGATTACCGCGGATGTTCGAAACGTGCGCTTCATGACCGCGTTGCCTGCCAGCCAATGCTCGAAAGCGACCCGCAGCCCGTTCGAATCCAGCAAGTCCGCGGGCGCCGTCACCTCGTCCAGACCCCAGATCAGCGTGGCGTAATCGGTCGAGACGAAGCCCAGCGGCGCAAGCCCCGCGGCCTCCATCCGCTGCGTCACCAGAAGGCCGAGCGTCTGTTGCGCGTTGCGCCCCGCGAAACCGTAGATGCAAAGGTACGCCCGCCCCTCGTGCGGGAAGGTCTCGACCAGCAGCCGGTCGCGCTCGGGCAGGCGCGAGACCTCGCGCTGCAATGCCAGCCATTCGGCGGTGTGTGTGGGCAACTCCGGCCAGCTTTCGCGGCGGAACATGCCGAGGATGCGGTCGGAGAGCCGGGTGGAGGTTGCGAACTTGGTGCCCGCGAAGACGGCGATCCTGGGCTCGCGGCCGGGCGTGCGACTGACCTCGACCACCATCTCGCGCAGGCCCTCGTAGCGGACCACCTGCCCGCCGATCAGGAACGTGTCGCCGGGGGTGAGTGTCGCGGCGAAGGCCTCTTCCACCTCGCCCAGGGGCGCGCCGCCGCGGGCGGGTTTCATGCGTACCTTGAGCGTTTCCTCCTCGACGATCGTGCCGAGGTTCATGCGAATCCGGCGCGCCGCACGGGGGTCGCGCAGGCCCCAGCGGCCGTCCGGCTCCCGTTTGAGCCGCTGCCAGCGGTCATAGGCCCGAAGCGCGTAGCCGCCCGTCGCCGCGAAGTCGAGGCAGGCATCGAAGCGCGCGCGGTCGAGCGCGGCATAGGGGCCCGCTGTCGTCGCCTCGGCATAGAGCGTGTCGGCCTCGAACGGGCCCGCGCAGGCGGTGGCCAGGATGTGCTGACACAGCACATCCCCGGGGCCGGGTCCGCGCGGCTCGCCGTCGAGATCGTGCGCGTGCACCGCCTCCAGCGCGGCGACGCATTCCACCACCTCGAAGCGGTTGGCCGGCACCAGCAAAGCCTTCGACGGCGCGTTGTAGCGGTGGTTCGCGCGCCCGATGCGCTGGACCAGGCGCTTGACGTTCTTCGGCGCGCCGACCTGAATCACCAGGTCCACGTCGCCCCAGTCGATGCCAAGGTCGAGCGAGCCGGTGCACACCACCGCGCGCAGGCGGCCCGCCGCCATCGCCGCCTCCACCTTCGCGCGGGCCGCGCGCGACAGGCTGCCGTGGTGGATGGCGATGGGCAGGCCATCGGCGTTCGCCAGCCAAAGGTCGTGAAAGAACAACTCCGCCTGGGCGCGCGTGTTGTGAAAGATCAGCGTGGTGCGATGGCGGGCGACTTCCTGCAGCACCGCCGGAATCGCGTAGCGCCCGCCGCCGCCGGCCCAGGGGGGCGGGGCATCGGTCTGCAGCATCGCGATGTCGGGGGCGGGGCCGGGATCGGCGGTGAGGATCTCGCAAGTGTCGGGGTGGCGGGCGACGAAGCGCGCGAGCGCGGGCGGGTCCTCGACGGTGGCCGACAGCCCCACGCGGCGAAGCCCCGGACAAAGCGTGGAAAGCCGCGCCAGCCCCAGCATCAACTGATCGCCCCGCTTCGATTCCGCCAGCGCGTGGACCTCGTCGACGATGACGCGTTGCAGCCCGGCGAAGATGCGGGGCGCGTCCTCGTAGCTGAGCAGCAGCGCCAGGCTTTCGGGGGTGGTCAGCAGGATATGCGGCGGGTCGGCCCGTTGCCGCCGCCGGGCGGTGTAAGAGGTGTCGCCGGTGCGGTCCTCGATCCGCACCGGTAGGCCCATCTCGTCGACCGGGGCACGCAGGTTGCGGCCGATGTCGGCGGTGAGCGCCTTGAGCGGGGAGATGTAGAGCGTGTGCAAGCCCGGCGCCGGATTCGCGGCGATTTCGGCCAGGGACGGCAGGAATCCTGCAAGCGTCTTGCCCCCGCCCGTGGGCGCGATGAGCAGCAGCGCGGGCGCGTCCGCGCGCTCCAGCATCGCCTTCTGATGCGGATGAACCGACCAGCCGCGGGCGGCGAACCAGGTAGCGAAGGAATCGGGCAAGTCCATGGGCCGGATGTAGCGCGGCCGCCCGGCGTTTGCATCCGCCAGAAGCGGAACCGCGATGGCAGCCCTGCGCGGCTAGGCCTCGATCCAGATGGTCACTGGCCCGTCATTGGTCAGCGCGACCTTCATGTCGGCCCCGAACCGCCCTGTCGCGACCTCGACCCCTTGGGCGGCGAGCGCCGCGGCGAACCGCTCGTAAAGCCTTTCGCCCTCGGCCGGGGGCGCCGCGGCCGAGAATCCGGGGCGGTTGCCGCGCGAGGTGTCGGCGGCCAGCGTGAACTGGCTGACCACCAGCGCCGCGCAGCCCGTGTCGAGCAACGCAAGATTCATCTTGCCGGCCTCGTCCGGAAAGATGCGCATCCGGGCGATCCGGGCGGCAAGCTTCTCGGCCTGCGCGTCGGTATCGCCCGCCATTGCGCAAACGAGGATCATCAGCCCCGGTCCGATCTCGCCGACGGTCTCGCCCTCGGTTCGTACTGCGGCCTCGGTGACTCTCTGGATCAGTGCCCTCATGCCAGATCCTTTTCCCGGGGTGGGTTGGCGCCGGCGCGGCTGACCGTGATCGCCGCGGCGCGGGTGGCGAAGCCCAGCGCCTCGGTCAGGTCGTCTCCGGTCAGCGCTTCAAGCCGCCCTTTCGACAGAGCGCCCATCCGGTGCAGCGCGGCGAGGATGCCGCCGTTGAAGGTGTCGCCCGCGCCGACCGTGTCGACCACGCGGACCGGGCGGGCGGCCACCCGGGCCTCGGCCGCCGCGCCGAAGGCTTGCGCCCCGGCGGCACCGCGGGTCAGCAGCACCAGCCGTGGCCCCCGGTCGAGCAGGGCGCGGGCCTGCGCCTCGGGCGCGCCCGGCCCCTCGACCCAGCGCAGGTCCTCTTCGGAGAGCTTGACGATATCGGCCGCCGCGATCATCCGTGCCAGTCGCGCGCGATAGGCGGTTTCGTCGGCGGCGAAGCCGCGCCGGATGTTCGGGTCGATCATGGTCGGCGCAGATCCCGCCGCCCGCAGCATCAGCGCCTCGTAGGCGCTGCCGCACGGCTCGACCGCGAGCGAGATGCCGCCGCAGAACAGCGCCGCGACCGTGTCGGGCAGGGGGGGCAGGTCGGCCTCGGTCAGCATCCGCCCCGCCGTGTTCTCGTCGTAGAAGGCATAGTCCGCCTGCCCGTCGCAAAGGTGGACGAAAGCGAGCGTCGTAGGGCGGGCGGAGCGTGCGCACAGGCGGGTATCGACAGTCGCCTCGGCCAGGCCCGCCGCGAGCCGTTCTCCGAACAGGTCCGTCGAAAGACCCGAGAAAAAGCCCGTGGGCGCTCCGAGCCTGCCCAGCGCGACGGCGGTGTTGAACACCGCGCCGCCCGGGTGCGGAACGAAGGCCTCCGCGCCTGCCCCGGTGCGGCCGGGCAGCATGTCGATCAGGGCCTCTCCTGCGCAGAGGATCATGTTGTCGGCCTCTTCCCTCCGGGTCACGCAGGCTTACCCCTGCCGGGCACCGGCTGCAAACCCCGTCGGCGCGGGCGTGCCTTGACGGGCGTCAACGACGCGCGGGGCGAACCGCGCCAGACTGACGGGCGTTGCCAAACGCAGCAAGGAGAGTCGATCATGGTCGAGAAATCGCACAGCACCGGCTTCTGGCCGTCGCTCTACGATCCGCTCCGCGGGCTCGGGACGCGGGTCGCGGACTGGTTCGCCCCGGCCTCGGAGGCGTCGCACGACGATGGCGGCTACAGCATCCGGATGGAGTTGCCGGGCGTGGAGGAAAAGGACATCGAGGTATCGCTCGACGACGGGGTGGTGACCGTTTCGGGCGAGAAACAGTCCTCGCGCGAGGAAAAGGGCGAGACCTGGTATTTCAGCGAGCGCGAATACGGGTCGTTCTCGCGCAGCTTCCGGCTTCCGCCGGACGCGGATGGCGAGGCGGTGAAGGCATCGCTGAAGGATGGCGTGCTGACGATCAGCGCGGGCAGGAAGGCACCGTCGGAGGCGAAAGGGGGCAGTTCGATCCCGATCGAGAAGGGCTGAAACACCGCGCGACGCAGGCGGGCCGCAGGGCGGTGCCCCGCGGCCCGGAGCCGGGTCAGGCGTGTTTTTCGCGGAAGCTGAGTTCGCGCAGCAGGGCCTTGGCGGCCAGGCTCATCCCGGCATCCTGCAGATCGTCGATCCGGCGTTTCAGTTCGTCGTCGCTCATCGTCGGGCGCATTCGCTACTCCTTCGTTCCGTTTCGGATCGGATGCCGGAACGCGGCCCGGCGGTGCCGGAACAACCGTTCAGGCGAAAGGCGCGGGGGTCCCTGACATCGAAGCCGGGGCGGCGCGACAGGCGCGACAGCAAGCCCCGGGACCGGGATTGTGCGCCTTGGGCGGCGGTTCCCGATCAACGGAGTGATATATCGCAATTCCGGGGCGCGGATTCAACCCCCGCGCCGCGCCGCGCGCTCTACCGGATCTCGATCACCGCGCCCTGGCCCTGTTGCCCGGTCGCCACGAGATAGCCCACCGCTCCGGCGAGGAGCAGTCCGACGATCACCGCCAGCGCGATCTTCCAGGCCGACCAAGGGCGTTCGCCCTGCACCCGCCCTGTGCGCCCGTTGACGACGAAGCGGTAGGTCCGGCCCCGATACTTGTAGGCGGCCAGCCAGACCGGCAGCAGCACGTGCTTGAAGGTCACGTCCGAGACCTGCGTCTCGAGCGCGCCGATCTGCTGGCGGTCGCCGCCGATGTCGAATTTCACGTCGCGGCGGATCACCCGGTCCATATAGGCGCGCGCCTCGCGAAAGCCGTCCTCCAGCCCCACGGTGTAGCCCTCGGCGCGGAACCCGGCGAGATATTCCGGCCGGTAGGGGTCCAGTTCCGAGAGGTCCCAGGGCTGCAGCCCGTCGGTGAAGCGTTTGGGCAGACTGGCCGAGGCCAGTACCAGGATGTCGTCGAAGAACCGCGCCACGCGGCCGGACACCGGCGTCCAGCGTACCTTCTGCACCTTAACCCGTTGGCGCTTGCCGTTCCGCACCACCGTATGCGTTTCGTAGTAGACCGTGCCGCGGGCCCCGCTGTAGCGCGAGCGGGTGTCGGCGTCGAAGGTCCAGTAGGGCACGTAGATGCCGTCCATCTTGCGGCCCTTGCGGGCATAGTCGCGCAGGCGCGAGGGGGCGAACCACAGCCGGCCCAGCCAGTCGGTCATCGCCTTGTGGGCGTCGCGTTCCTCGAGCGCGAAGGGCAGAACGCCTTTCGGCTTGATGCGGCGCCGGGTGCCCGTGTCGGTGACGACAGGGGTGGCGCAGAACGGGCACGCCCCGGCATGGGAATCGCTGCCCATCTCGAACTCCGCCCCGCAATTGGGGCATTTCAGCTGCCGGGCCTCCTCCATCTCCGCGTTCGGCAAGGCCGTCGCAAGCCCGGCCCGGAAATCGAGTTCGTAGATGCCGCCCGACCACGGCCCCTCGTCGCCGATCGTTTGCGCATTCCCGCAATGGTCGCAGGCAAGCCGCCCCGCGCCGGGGGCAAAGCGCAGGTCCGCCCCGCATTGGCCGCAGGGAAATCGGTGTTCCGGGGGCAGGGGCGCGACGCGTTCGGACATGCGGATCCGCCTCCGGCGGCGGGGCTCAGGCGCCGGCGGGCGGGGGCGGCGGGGCCACGGTGAAAAGCTGGGCCAGTTCGCGCACGTCCTCGGCGCGCATCCAGCCGTCCTGGCCGGCGGTCCAGACCCAGCTTTGCCGCTTTAGCGCGCCCTCGCTCGCCATCCGTCCGAGATCGGCCTTGGAATAGGGGCCGCGGGTCTCGCCCTTTTCGGCGATGTGCCAGACATGCTCGACCGGGGGCGGCGGCGGGGTTGGCTGGGCCTGCGCAGCGACGGGCCCCCAGGGCCCCGGCTGCGCCATCTGCGTGCCCATCGCCATGCCCATCCCGGCGCCAAGCCCCGCGGCCATGCCGCCGCCCGCAGGGTTCGCGGCGGCCTCGGTCATCGCCTCTGCCGCGGAATAGCGGGTATACTCGCCCAGATCGCCCGCCAGCCCCATCGAGGTGCGCTTGTCGAGCGCCTTTTCTACCGCCGGCGGCAGCGAGATGTTCTCGATGTAGAATTCCGGCATCGTCAGGCCGTAGGCGGCGAGCGGCTTGGACACCTCCGCCGCGATCAGGCGGCCCAGATCGGCGGTGTTGGCGGCCATGTCGAGCACAGGAATCCCCGATTGCGCGATCGCGCGCGAAAACTCCTGCACGATGATGTTGCGGATCTGGAAGCTGATCTCATCCATCGTGAACTCGCCGTCGGTCCCGACGATCTCGACCAGGAACTTCGCGGGATCGGTGACGCGGATCGAGTAGGTGCCGAAGGCGCGCAGCCGGGTCGGGCCGAATTCCGGGTCGCGCAGCATGATCGGGTTCTTGGTGCCCCATTTCAGGTCGGTGAAGCGGGTGGTGTTGACGAAGTAGATTTCCGACTTGAAGGGCGATTTGAAGCCGTGATCCCAGTGCTGGAGCGTGGTCAGCACGGGCATGTTGTTGGTCTCCAGCATGTAGAGACCGGGGGTGAAGACGTCGGCCAGTTGCCCTTCGTGGACGAAGACCGCGGCCTGGCCCTCGCGCACCGTCAGCTTGGCGCCGTACTTGATCTCGTGGCCCTCGCGCTCGAAGCGCCAGACCATCGTGTCGCGGGTATCGTTGGTCCAGTGGATGACGTCGATGAACTCGCCGGACAGGAAGTCGAAGATGCCCATGGCTCTGGTCCTCTCAGGGAAACTCGGTGAGATTATAGTCGGCTTTGGCGGGCGCGGGAACGAAAAGGCCCGTCAGCTTTCACCTCCCACCAGTCCGGCGGCGATGCTCTCGACCAGGGGGCGGGCCTGGCGCGGGGTCATGCCGGGGCGCAGGCGTCGGTCGTAGAGGATCGTCAGCAGCAACTCGTCATGGCGCGTCAGCAGCGCGAACTCCTCGTCGTCGTTGAAGATCGACGGGCGTGCGGCCGGGCTGTCATTGGCCAGCCCCATGCCCTGGGCCAGTTCCTCGTGGATGCAGGATTGGCGCAGCCGCGGGGGATGCTCGGCCCGGATCACGGCGACCGCGCGGGAATAGGTGCTGGTATCGCCCCGCGAAAACGCCAGGACCAGGCAGAAGGTCGAGCGCGGGATCGTCTCGATCGTGCGGATCGCGGTCCCGTCGATGCCGGGAACCAGCGTGCGCAGCCGCGGGCCGATGGCGCGGCGCTCGTCCTCGTCGACGATGAAGACATGGAAATTGGCCTGCTCCGGCGGAGACATGCGGATCGGCAACCCGGTCAGCCCGGCCAACCGCCGGGAATAGGCCGAAATCTCGGCCCGGTCCTCCTCGCGCTGCTCAGGCGAGACGCTTTCGCCGAACACGATTCCCAGCCGGATCGGCTGCTCCCAGCGCCTGAGCCGGCTCTCTGTCTCGCGCGCCAGAAGCTGGCCCGCCCGCGAGACGTATTCGTCGTAAAGCGCGATGCGGACGAAGTTCTCCACCAATGTCCGCCGCGAAAACGGCACGTCCGGCCCGCCCGAATCCGTCCGCAGCAGCCCGCGCGCCACAAGATCGGCCTCGACGCGTGCGAAGTGCCGGGCGATCGCGCGGCTCTCCTCCGACGGCCCGGGCGCGGGGGCCGTGGCCTCCGGGCGCGGCGCGGGCCGGAGCGACGTCTGTTGCGGCGCGATCTGGCACGCGCTCAGTGCCCCGAGAAGCGGCGCTATCGTCAGGAAGGCACGGAGGCGGGGTCTCACGGTGCGTTCAGACCCCCGGCACGGCGCCCGCGCCGTCCGCGCGGGACTTGGCGGAGGCCAGCGTGTCGCGCAGGTCCGCCTCCATCTTCTTGAGGTCTTCCTCGGCCTTGGCGCGCCGGGCCTTGCCTTCGTCGGCGATCTGCAGGCTTTCCTCGATCGTGGCGATGAGTTCGGCATTGGCCTGTTTCACGGCATCGATGTCGAACACGCCCCGCTCCATCTCCTCGCGGACCACCTTGTTCGCCTCGCGCAGGTTCTTGGCATTCGCCGTCAGAAGGTCGTTGGTCAGGTCCGACGCCTCGCGCACCGCCTCGGCTGCCTCCTTCGAACGCTGGATGGTGACCGCCTGCGCCAGTTGGGTCTCCCAAAGCGGCACGGTGTTCACGAGCGTGGAGTTGATCTTGGTGACCAGCGACTTGTCGTTCTCCTGCACCAGCCGGATCGAGGGCAGCGACTGCATCGTGACCTGGCGGGTCAGCTTGAGATCGTGCACACGGCGTTCCAGGTCGTCACGCGCCGCGCGCAGGTCGCGCAGCTCCTGCGCCTTGATGACCTGGTCCGCCTCCGGCGCCTCCTTGACCGCGGCGTCCATCGCCGGGATTTCCGTGTCGTCCAGCTCCCGCAGCTTGGCCTCGCCGGCGGCGATGTAGAGCGCGAGTTCGTCGTAGAACGACAGGGTCTTCTCGTAGAGCTTGTCGAGCGACTTGATGTCCTTGAGAAGCGTATGTTCGTGGGTCAGCAGGGTGTCTGTGATCCTGTCGATCTGGCCCTGTACGTCCTCGAACTTTGCGACGAAATTGGCGAAGGGCGCGGCGCGGCCCAGCAGCCTTTCCCACCAGCTGCGCTCGCGCCGCACGTCGAGTTCCGACACCGAGAAGCCCCGGATGGTGGTCACGATGTCGCGCAAGCCGTCGCCGGCGGGGCCCACATCCTTGTTGCGCACGTCCGAGAGCATCGCCTGGCTGATTTCTTGCAGTTCGGCCTGGGCCGACGAGCCGAAGGAGATGATCGAGTTGGTGTCGGACATGTCGATCTCGTCCATGCGGGTGCGGATGCCGAGCGCGACATTGGCGTCGGCCGCCTCCAGCGGGACGACATCCTGCGCCGGTTCGGGCAGGATGACGGAGGTCAGGTGTTCCACGTCTTTCAGCGTGGCCTCGGCCTTCTGACGAATGAGTTCGGACATAATGATCAGTCTCCCAAATTCTGCGCGGCCGGATCCGGGCGCACGCCTTCACGCTGCAACCGGTCGCGCAACACTTCAATCTCCACGTCGAGATCGGCGCGGTCATCGAGCATGAGCGCGCGGGTTCTCGCCGAAAAGTTCTCTTCCAGGTCTTTCAGCAGGGCGTCGTAATCCGCCCGCGCCTTGGGGTCCCGGGTGCGGGCGTAGAGGTCGGCGAACTTCACCGTCGCGTCGCGCGCGCCCATCAGGTAGACGACCAGGTATTTTCGCGCCGCGGTCAGGTCGCGGGGGTCCTCCTCGACGGTACGGAACATCTCGCGCACCGTGGCCTGGAACCGGTCCACCCGCGCTTCCAGCGGGCGGTCGCCGGCCCGCCTTATCGCCTCGGACATCGTCTTGAGGTGCTTCTCGGCCTCGTCCACCACGCGCGCGACGCGGTCCTGCTGAAAGCTGTCGATGCCCTCCATGCCCTTGTCCTTCAGAGGGTCGAGCCCGAAGGCGAAGCTGTGCAGCACGATGCCCAGCACGGCGTAGATCGCCGGCCCCAGGAACCCGTAGCCGCTGCCCAGCGCGGCCACGAAGAGCCCTGCGCCCGTCAGCCCCGAACCCATGATCTTGCGCGGGATCGCGGGGCGTCGGGCGACCTTGCGCGCGGCCCAGGCGTCCTCGGCCTTGAGCCCCTCACGAGTCATCCAGGCGGCTAGGATCAGCAAGCCGAAGGCGATCAGTTCAAGCGCCATTTCCGCCGGCCCGCCCGCGAAGGCGCGGATCGCCAGCGGCATCGGCACGAAGAACATGATGTTCGACCGGCTTGCCGCGCGGCGCGGCCGGCGCCCGTGAAACGGATGCCGTGGCGGTGCCGCGCTCTCGTCGGCCCGCGGGGCAGGGCTGAATTTCCCGCCATAGCGCTGCGCCATCACCCGCCCCCCGTCGCCGCGACGTAGAAGACGAGGAACATGAGCAGCATGAACGCCAGTTTTTGCAGCCCGCTTTCGGACATCCGCCCCCCTGCAGTCGCTCTCTGACTATACATGGGATGCGACAGCGCGGTGAAAAGCAAGCGTAATGGTTAATCCGTGCGGCGGCGCGGGGAGGGCTGCCTACGCGGTACGCGTGTCTTGCGCGGGCCGGCGCCGGGGCGGTCGTCCTTGTCGAGTCCCAGTTGGTCGCGCACCACGCGCGGGCGCACCTCCTCGACCTCGCCCGGTTTCAGCTCGCCCAGCCGGAAGGGGCCGTAGCCCACGCGGATCAGCCGGTTCACGCTCAGCCCGACCGCCTCCATCGCGCGGCGGATTTCGCGGTTCTTGCCCTCGCGAAGGCCCATGGTCAGCCAGGCGTTGGCCCCCTGCTGGCGGTCGAGCGTCACCTCCATCGGTTGGAACCGCTCGCCCTCGATGGTGATCCCGGCGCGCAGCGGGGCGAGCGTCTCGTCCTTGGGCGCGCCCTTGACCCGGACGCGGTATTTACGCAGCCAGCCGGTCGAAGGCAATTCCAGACGCCGCTTGATCCCGCCATCGTTGGTCAGCAGCAGGAGCCCCTCGGAATTGAGGTCCAGCCGGCCGATGGTCATCACCCGCGGCATGCCCTCGGGCATCTTGTCGAAGACCGTCTCGCGGCCCTTCTCGTCCCGGGCCGTGGTCACCAGCCCCGCGGGCTTGTGATACAGCCACAGCCGCACCGGGTCGCGCACGGGCAGCGGGGTGCCATCCACCTCGATCCGGTCACGCCCGGTCACGTTCAGCGCCGGGCTGTCGATCCGGCGCCCGTTGACCGCCACGCGGCCGGCCGCGATCATGCGTTCGGCCTCGCGGCGCGAGGCCAGCCCCGCCCGCGCAAGCACCTTGGCGATCCGCTCGCCCTCGTTCGACCTGTCGCTCATGGCTCCCGTCTACGCCGGATTCGCGCTGGCGAAAAGCGGGTTGCGCGGGCGGGCGCGGCGGGCGAAGTCTAGGCGATGAGCCCGTTCCGAAGCCATATGGAGGACGCCTTGCAAGAGGCCCGCGCCGCCGGACTCCGCGGCGAGGTGCCGGTGGGGGCCGTCGTGGTCGCGCCCGACGGAGAAGTGGTGGCGCGGGCCGGCAACCGCATGCGGGAATTGTGCGATCCGACGGCGCATGCCGAAATCCTCGCGATCCGGGCAGCGGCGGCGCAGATCGGTTCGCAACGGCTTGTCGGGCATGGTCTTTATGTGACTCTGGAGCCTTGTCCGATGTGTGCTTCGGCGATTTCGCAGGCGCGGATCGCGCGGCTGTATTACGGGGCGGCGGACCCGAAATCGGGCGGCGTGGCGCAGGGGGCGCGCGTCTTCGATCATCCGCAAAGCCACCATGTGCCCGAAATATATGACGGAATCGGCGCGGCAGAGGCCGAGCGGCTGCTCAAGTCGTTCTTCGCCGACCGCCGCGGGGCGGCGGAGATGTCGGGCGGTTAACGGGGCGTGCGGCTGGACGTGCGGTATCGGAATTCCATCGGAATTCCATCGGACTTTCATATGGCAAATCGTCGGACCGCGCGCCCGCCGCCCGCGGCAACAGCCCGCTCGCACATGCGCCATCGAGCGGGTGCGGCCGCCCGTCGGCGCGTGTCCTGCCAGCCCGCAGACCGCCCGGACCCGCGCCCGTCCGGCCGGGCCGCCCGACCGTCCGTCCGTCGCGTGGGCCCTGCAAGCCTTGCGGGAGTTTCCCTTTGAGGAACTCTCGTTTCGTGTTAACTTATTTTAAATTCAAAAGCCATCTCGGGTGCGCTTTGTCTTTTCTCCGCCGATTCCTCGTCGCTTCGACCGCGCTTTTCGCCGCGTCCGGCCTTCGTGCGGAGGAAATGGCCGATTGTTCGCGCCTCGTGCAGGCGGCGGCCAAGCTGCCGGTCGGCTCCGTGGCGGTCACCCTTGCCCCGACGCAGGCCTTCAGCATCGACTGCACGCTGGGGCTTTCGCGCGGCATCGTCCTGCCGCCGGGCGCGCAGCTTGGGGAGTTCTACGCCTTCGACCACCTGGGCGAGCGGTTCGCCCTGGTCGAAACCGAAGGGCGCAGCGTCTTCGCGGTCCGGCGGAACGACCTTTCGCGCGAACGGTCCTCGGCCCCCCTTGTCTTCGCGTGGGATACCGAGCGCCGCGCGTTGTGCCCGCCGGGCCAGCCCGACTGCGGCCATGTGGCGGACAAGCTGGTGTCGCTGTCCGCCGATCCGGGCCTGAACGGCCCGAGCCTGTGGCGCAGGACCGACCCTGCGGCGCAAGACGCGGTCTGCGGGCGCCTTGCCGCGGGCGGGACGGAAATCTGTCTCTCTCCGATCTCGTCGCCCTCGGCGGCGGCGGTGCGCGCGGTCACGTCCGGCAGCGCGGTCCGCATTCTGCCCGCCGGGTTTTCCGCGCCGCGCCCGTCGATCGGCTGGCGCAGCGTCGCCTTGCGCTCGCTCGCGGATGTGCACGCCACCATGTCCCGCATCGGCTTCGATGGCGGGCTGTTCAAGGCCAAGCAACCGCCCGTGATCAATGCGAAGGATTGCGGCATTTCCCATCGGATCGACGGCAGCAGGTTCGCGCGGATCGGCGAGTCGGTGGACAAGCTGGCCCGGGTCGACGCGCCGGCGACCGGCTGGCCCCCCGACGCCGCGCAGGACTGGGCCGAGATCCGGCGCCCTGACGAGCGCCCGCTGATGCAGCGCCTGGTGCAGACGGCCCATGAGGAGGAGCCGTTCGACGCGGGCCTGGCCCAGGCCCCCTACAGCCTTGCGTTCCACGACGAGGATGTCGGGATGAGCGGCGGGCCGGACCGGTCCCCGCCCGCCCCCCGGCCGGTCGCGCGCGACGGCTTGCCCGACGATGTCGAAAGCCCCGGGACCGAGATGCTGCATGTCTTCGGGGTTCTGGTCCTCGACCAGGTCTCGCCGGGGCGGGGCGGGGCGCTGGCGCCCACGGTGATGCGGGTTCTTTGCACGGAGGACAGCCTGCCTCTGCGTGCGGATGCGATGGTCATCGACCATCCCGGCTTTGCCGAGCCGGTGAGCATTTCGGCACGAAAGGTCGTGGACGCGTTCGAGGCGGAAATCGAGGGCTACGAATACCGCAGCGACTACTTTCGCAAGCAGGGCCTTTACGCCGGCTACAGCATGGACGTGAAGGACGAAGCCGAACTCTTCATGTGGCATGCGATCATCGCGGCCGTCTTCAACGACGATCCGGTGCTCAGGGACCGCTTCGCGGACCCGCGGCGGCGCGCCGAGGCGGCGCGGGGGCTGCGCGACAGCGTGATGGCGCTGGCCGTCGAGTTTTCGCTCGATGCGCCGGGCGCGTCGGGCCGCAGCCTGCCCGAGGTCGAAGCGCCGACATGGCGGGACGAGTGATGCGGCCGGGCCGCCTTGCCGCCGCGCTCGTGCTTGCGCTGGCCGGGTTTTCCCTTCCGAACGCGGCCTTCGCGGTGCAGGACACGTCGCTGACCTGCGCGCAGATCGTGCGGGCGACGATCCGCGCCAACGAGGGCGCCGATCCCACGCAGGCGAGCGTTTACCGGCTGGGCGACCTCTGGCGGGGGGTCTTCGGGTCGTCGGACACGCCGGAAGACGACCCTATCCGCGATGAGCCGGACACCTTCTACGTCACCGCCACGAGCGGCAACGCGCTTTTCATCGATTGCACCTCGGGGTTGCAGCGGCTCGTCTACTTCCCGGTCGGGCAGGTGGTCGACTCGCAGTTCGCCTTCGTGCACGAGGGCGACGACTACGTGATGGGCCAGACCGAACACGGGCTGAACCTGATCTTCGACCGCGACTGGCTGGCCCGCATCGGGCCGCAGGACGTGTTTTTCGCGTGGACGGGCTTCGGGCGCATGCCGTTGTGCCACAGCGGAAAGATCAGCAGCGGCGAGTGCAACCCCTATCTGCGCCAGCGCGACAGCGAGCCGTTGATGGACGGGGCGACGGGCTATACCCACGCGACCTTCGACGAGCTTGCGCAATACGATGTCTCGGCGGAGCAGATCGAGTGGCTGCGCCGCCAGGCCGAGTTGAGCGCGGTGATGTATTTCAACCCGCTGATCTCGCAATCCCGGCGCGAGACGTTCCTGGAGCGCCGCTTCGGCGGCCATACCCCCGACACGAAGCGCTGGCGCGACGGCTTCTGCGACCCGCTGAACGCCGGCGCGCTCTACCAGAACGGCGCCCTGCCGACCGAGGCGCCGGTGCTGGAGGCGGTTTCGTTGACGATGTGTCAGCTCAACCTGGCCGCCGATCACCTGGAGCCGCGGCCCCTGCGGATCGTGACGCTGGAAGGGGCCCGGCAGATGCATTCGCCCTCGGTGTCGGTGGTGTTCCCGAACGCCTCGGACGTGAGCTTCTCGATACTGCTGGAGGCGCAGAGCCTTCCCGAGGACATCGTCTTCGGGCAAGACCTGCACACCAAGGAATGCCGCGAGCTTTACGAGGCCAAGCTTCAGCGGCATCTCGAGAACGTCAACAGCCTCGCGGTCAACATCGGCCCCGACGCCATCGCCTCGCTGAAATCCAAGCTGGAGGGGATCATCAAGAACAGCGCCATCGTGTCGGAGAACTACGAGGCCGACGAGATGTTCCACACCTCCGCCGTGCTGATCCTGCAGGACCGGTCGTCGGTGAGCTTCGACAAGGTGCGCGACATCCGCATGGTGGCGAATTGCGAGGACGAAACGCCGGTGAGCCTGCGCACGATCATCCTCGAGCATCCGCAGGTCGAACGGCAGCGGATCGAGTTGCCGGTCGAGGACCTGCTCGAGATCTACAGCGAGGTCGCGGAGGCCAGGGGCAGGGAGGGTGTGCCGGGTCTCGTCGAGAATTACGGCCAGCAGTCCGATTCCCAACGCGCCGAGGATGCGCAGATCGGCGTCTTCTGGCAGATCAAGGACCCCAACGAATACATGCTGTGGCGCGAGACCCTCGGCATATTCCTCGCCAACGAGAGGCGGGTCGCCTCGGTCTACTATGGCGAAGACTACGAGGACGAGCGGACCCAGATGCGCATGCTCGGCCACCTGACGCATCTGCTCATGGCAGCGATCTTCCGCAGCACCTACCAGGTCGAGAGCGGCGGGATCGACATCGAGTTGCCGCCGGAATGACCCCCCGCGCGCTCCTGCCGGGCGTGACCGGGGCGGTGGCGCTCGTCGTGTTCGGTCTCGGCGCGCGGGCGGCCGCCGCGCAGGACGTGCTGCGGGCCATCGAGCAGACCGGCATCGTGCGGCTGGCGGTGCGCCCCGACGTGGAGCCGTTTTCGCATCTCGACGAACGGTCGGGGCGCTACGAAGGATACTCGGTCGATCTGTGCCGCGCGGTCGTGCGCCATCTCGGGGCGGCGCTGGAGCGCGATCTTCGGGTCGAGCCGGTCGAGGTGACCGCGCTCAACCGCTTCGCGGCGTTGCGCGAGGGGCAGGCGGACCTTCTGTGCGAGGCGACCACCGTCACGGTCGAACGGCCGATCTCGGAGAATGTCGACTTCAGCATGATGACCTTTGTGACCGGGGGCACCTTCCTCTATCGCGAAGGCACGTTGGAGAAGGGCCAGGCGGGGACCGGGAAGATCGGTGCGGTGACCGGGACGACCGCCTCGGACGCGATGCGGGCGCAGAACGCGTCCGCGTCCGGGGGCGGGCCGGGGGAGCCGCAGGTCTACTTCCGCGATTACGACCAGGCGGCCGAGGCGCTGGCCGCCGGCCGCATCGATCTGCTCCTGGGGGACCGGCTGGTGCTGGAGCGGCTGTTGAAGGCGCAGGACGGGCTCGGCGAAGACGTGGCGCTGTCCGAACGCTTCCTCAGTTACGAGCCTTACGCGCTGGCGCTGCCGGCGGGCGCGCGCGAGCTGCGCTACCATGTGGATCGGACCCTGGCCGACCTCTACCGGAGCGGAGAGATCGGCAAGCTCGTGCTGCGCCATTTCAGTATCGCCGAGGTGCCGCGCGATCTGGCGACCATGTTCCGGCTCAACGCGCTTCCCTGAGCGGGCGCGGGATCGAGGCCGCGCTGGCGGGCACGTCGTGGCGCCGAGGCGCGCGGTCCGGACCGTCCGCGGCCTCGGGTCGGCGGCGATGCCGGGCTACACCTCGATCGGCACCAGCACCTCGGGCTCCACCACGTTCACCTCGGGCAGTTCGTTCTTCAGCACGTCGGCGGATTGTTCGAGCAGGGGGAAGGTCTTGTAGTGGCAGGGGATCACCGTCTTGAAGTTGAAGAAGGTCCGCGCCGCGTAGGCCGCGCGCTTCATGTCCATGGTGAAATGCCCGCCCGCGCAGAGGATGCCGATATCGGGGGCGTGGAGGTCGTTGAAGATCTCCATGTCGGCCATCACGTCGGTGTCGCCGGTGACGTAGATCGTGTGGCCCTCGCCCGCGATCATGAAGCCCGACTCGGTGCCGGTATAGACCGGCCCGTCCGGCCCGGCGACCGAGGCGGAGTGGACCGCGTTGACCAGGGTCACCGCGACCTCGCCCAGCTTGACCGTGCCGCCCTTGTTGAAGCCGATCACCTCGATCCCCTCCTTCTCTTCCCACCAGCTCATCAGGTCGAAGATGCCGACGCAGGGGATGCCGAGCTCGCGCGAGATCGCGACGGCGTCGGAGATGTGGTCGAAATGGCCGTGGGTGACCAGCACATGGGTCGCGCCCCCGATCGCCTCGGCGCGGCGGTCCTCGGGGAACATCGGGTTGCCGGTGAGCCAGGGGTCGACGAGCAGGATCTGGTCCGCAATCTCGAGGCGGAAGCCGGAATGCCCGAGCCAGGTGATTTTCATCGCGTTCTCCTTATCTTTACGGCCATGGGGGCCGGCCGTCGCCACAGTCGGCCTTGATCGTAACAGAGGAGCCGCCGCAGTCCATGGAGTGGATGCGCCAGATAGATGCGTATTGCGAACGCACCGACTTCACCTACTGGTCGGAGCCGGTGAACGCGGTGACCAACGCCGCCTTCCTGGTCGCCGCGCTGGTGATGTGGCGGCGCACCGAGGGGCTGCCGCTGGGCCGGGCGCTGTGTGTCGTGCTCGCGGCGATCGGGGTGGGGAGCTATCTGTTCCACACGCTGGCCACGGCCTGGGCGGCGATGGCGGATGTCCTGCCGATCCTGGGGTTCATCCTGCTTTACCTGTTCGCGGCGAACCGCGCCTATTGGGGGCTGGGGCCCTGGGCGGCGCTGGGGGCGACGGCGCTGTTCTTTCCCTATGCGGCGGTGGCCGGCTTGGCCTTCGGACAGTTGGCCTTTCTCGGCTCATCGGCGGGCTATGCGCCGGTGGCGCTGCTGATCCTGGCCTATGCGGCGCTGCTGGCCCGCCGCGCGCCCGCGACCGCGCGGGGCCTGGCCGTCGGCGGGGGGCTGCTGGTCGCCTCGCTGACCTTCCGCACGCTGGACGAACCGCTTTGCGCGGGGTTTCCCCTGGGCACGCATTTCATGTGGCACATCCTCAACGGCGCGATGCTGGGCTGGATGATCGAGGTCTACCGCCGGCATGTGCGGGGTGCCGGCGCCCTTGCAGCGGGCGCGGCGCGGGGCTAAAGGCGGGGGGACTTTCCAAGGCAGCGAGGGACGGCCCCATGTCCATCGACATCGACACCGCGCGCCGGGTGGCGCATCTGGCCCGGATCGCCGTGGCCGAGGACGACCTGCCCGGGTTGGCCGAGCAGCTTTCGGGCATCCTGACCTTCATGGAACAGCTGGGCGAGGTCGATGTCGAGGGCGTCGAGCCGATGACCTCGGTCACGCCGATGCGGCTGAAGCGGCGCGAGGACGTGGTGACCGACGGCGGCATGCCGGAGAAGATCCTGTCGAACGCGCCCGATGCGCGCGAGGGGTTCTTTGCCGTGCCCAAGGTGGTGGAGTGAGCGCGATGGGGGAGTTGACCACTCTGACGCTGGCCGGGGCGCGCGACGCGCTGCGCAAGGGCGAGACCAGCGCGCTGGCGCTGACCGAGGCGAGCCTCTCCGAGATCGAGGGGGCGGGGGCGCTGAACGCGTTCGTGCACATCACGCCCGAGATCGCGCTGGAGCAGGCCAAGGCCGCCGATGCCCGGATCGCCGCGGGCGACGCGCCGGCGATGTGCGGGCTGCCGCTGGGGATCAAGGATCTGTTCTGCACGCGCGGCGTGCCCAGCCAGGCCGCCTCGCACATCCTCGACGGGTTCCGCCCCGAATACGAATCCTCCGTTACGCAGAACCTGTGGGACGCGGGCGCGGTGATGCTCGGCAAGCTCAACATGGACGAATTCGCCATGGGCTCGTCGAACGAGACCAGCACCTATGGCGACGTGGTCAACCCCTGGAAGGTGGATGACCGCAAGCTGACGCCGGGCGGGTCCTCGGGCGGCTCGGCCAGTGCCGTGGCGGCCGATCTCTGCCTTGCGGCGACCGGCACCGATACCGGCGGGTCGATCCGGCAACCGGCGGCGTTCACCGGGATCGTGGGGCTCAAGCCCACCTATGGGCGGGTCTCGCGCTGGGGCATCGTCGCCTTCGCCTCGTCGCTGGATCAGGCCGGCCCGATGACCAAGACGGTGCAGGACTGCGCGATCATGCTGGGCGCGATGGCCGGGCACGATCCGAAGGATTCGACCAGCGCGGACCTGCCCGTCCCGGATTTCGAGGCGATGCTGACCGGCGACATTCGCGGCAAGAAGATCGGCATCCCGAAGGAATACCGCATGGAGGGGATGCCCGAGGAGATCGAGGCGCTGTGGTCCAGGGGCGCCGAGATGCTCAAGGACGCGGGCGCCGAGATCGTGGACATCTCGCTGCCGCACACGAAATACGCGCTGCCGGCCTATTACGTGATCGCGCCGGCCGAGGCGTCCTCGAACCTCGCGCGCTATGACGGGGTGCGTTACGGCCACCGGGCGAAACTCGCGCAGGGCGACGGCATCGTCGAGATGTACGAGAAGACCCGCGCCGAGGGCTTCGGCCCGGAAGTGCAGCGCCGGGTGATGATCGGCACCTATGTGCTGTCGGCGGGGTTCTACGACGCCTATTACAACCGCGCGCGCAAGGTGCGCACCCTGATCAAGCGCGACTTCGAGGCGGTCTTTGCCGAGGGGGTGGAGGCGATCCTGACACCGGCCACGCCGTCCGCCGCCTTCGGGCTGGGCGAGATGGCCGAGGCCGACCCGATCGCGATGTATCTCAACGACGTGTTCACGGTGACGGTGAACCTCGCCGGGCTGCCGGGCATCGCGGTGCCCGCGGGGGCCGACCGGCAGGGGCTGCCGCTGGGGCTGCAGCTGATCGGCCGGCCCTGGGAAGAGGGCGATCTGATGAACACCGCACAAGTCCTTGAGCGCGCCGCGGGCTTTGTTTCCAAGCCCGGGAAATGGTGGTAAACAAACCCGCCCGTGGATCGAGAGCAGGATGACCCCGATGCGAGTTGGCCTTCCGGTGCTGGCGCTTCTGGCGCTGGCGGCGTGCGCGCCCGAAATCCCCGATTCCGCTGCCGGCGTGGGGTTTGACGACTACGCCGAGTACACTGCCGGGCGCGAGGCGCAGCTGCGCGGCGAGGTCGCGGTTCTGTCGCCGCAGGACCTGGCGCAGGCCGACGAGGGCAGCGCGGTCGCGGCACAGACCATGGCCGCCCTCGGCCCCGCGGGCGAAGCCGCGCCGCAACCGTCTGCCCGGACCAACAATCCCGGGATTTCCGACGAGCAGGACTTTTCCGCCGTCACCGCGCGCGAGTCGATCCAGAGCGACCGCCAGCGCCTCGAGGCGCAGCGCCAGCAATACCGCGTGATCGAGCCCGAGCCGCTGCCGGGCCGCGCCGCGGCGGGCGGGCCGAACATCGTGCAATACGCGATCAACGCGCCCAACGCCGTCGGCCAGCCGGTCTACAGCCGTCCGGGCCGCGTGAGCCAGGACCGGTTCCTGCGCAACTGCGCGAAATACGCCTCGTCCGACCTCGCGCAAGAGGCGCTCCTCAAGGCCGGCGGGCCCCAGCGCGACAGGCTGGGCGTCGACCCCGACGGCGACGGCTTTGCCTGCTACTGGGACCCGACCCCGTTCCGGGCGGCGCTGCGCTAGCGCCGATGGGCGCGCTCTGGCGCCCCTCGCCCAATTGCGGGCCAAGGCGCGGCGGCGCGCGGCCCGACATGATCGTGCTGCACTACACCGCGATGGCCGATGCCGAGGCGGCGCTGGCGCGCCTGTGCGACCCCGGGGCCGAGGTGTCGGCGCATTACCTGGTCGCGCGGGACGGCCGGCTGTTTCACCTGGTGGACGAGGCGGCGCGGGCCTGGCATGCCGGGGCGGGCCGTTGGGGCGACGTGACCGACGTGAATTCGCGCTCGATCGGAATCGAGCTGGACAATCCCGGCGACCGGCCGTTTTCCGCGCCGCTGATGACGACGCTCGAGGCGCTGTTGCGGGAGGTGATGGCGCGCCGGGCGGTGCCGCCCGAGCGGGTGATCGGCCATTCCGACATGGCGCCGGGGCGGAAAGGCGACCCCGGCCGGCGCTTCGACTGGCGCCGCCTCGCGCGGCAGGGGCTGGCGGTCTGGCCCGCGCCGGGGCAGGGCGGCCGGCCCGATACCGGCGCCTTTCGCGCGGCGGCCGCGCGTTTCGGCTACGGGGCCGACTGGCCTGCCGAGACGGTGCTCGACGCCTTTCGCCTGCGGTTCCGGCCGCATGCGTCGGGGCCTCTGGAGGCGGCCGACATGGCCGCGGCCGAAGACCTCGCCCGGCGCTTCCCCGTTGACCGGGGCGGTGCGGGCGCCTAACTACGGAACGCGCGGATGGCCGGATGGCCGCGGGCGGCAGCGCCCGAGGAAAGTCCGGACTCCACGGAGCGACGGTGCCGGGTAACGCCCGGCGGGGGCAACCCCAGGGAAAGCGCCACAGAGAACAGACCGCCCCCGTCCGCGGGGGTAAGGGTGAAACGGTGGGGTAAGAGCCCACCGCGGCCCTGGCAACAGGGACGGCACGGCAAGCCCCACCGGGAGCAATGCCGAATAGGGACCCCGCGCGACGCGCTCGCAGGGCGGCTTCGGCCCAGGGGTCCGGGTTGGCAGCTCGAGCGCACCGGCAACGGTGCGCCCAGAGGAATGGTCATCCGGGGGCGCGAGCCCCCGACAGAATCCGGCTTACAGGCCATCCGCGCATCACGCCCCAAGCAAAACCGTCGTGAGAGAGCTCGATTCCCTGTAGGATGGCGCCCGCGCTTCACGCGCTCGATTTCAAATGCGGGAGGATTTCGATGAGTTTCGTTCGGACATTGGCGACGCTGGCGGCGGGTTTCGCCGCGGCCAAGGGTGTGGACCAGTACCGGAAAATGGGCGGCATGGCGGGCCTTCAGGAAAAGCTCAGGTCGAACGAGCAGCTCGGCCAGATGACCGCCCAGGTCGGCGAGATGATGGAGCGGATGGGCGTCAAGGACGGCCAGGCGAGGCTCGAGGAGACGCTGAAGCGCATGGGCGAGGGCAGCCGGAAGGCCGGCGAGACCGCGACGGCCGGGTTCGGCAGCCTGATGACCGCGATCAGCGGCGCGGCGGCCGCGGGCACCCATCAGGCCACGCAGATGCTCGACGCGATCACCGGCACTACGGCGGCGACCGCGACGACCGAGGAGAACGCCAAGCTGATGATCCGCGCGATGATCCAGGCGGCCAAGGCCGACGGCGAGATCGACGCCGAGGAGCGCGCGCGCATCTTCGACCATCTCGGCGACGTCTCCGACGCGGAGCGCGCCTTCGTCGAGGCGCAGATGGATGCCCCGGTCGATCCGGTCGGCCTGGCCGAGGACACCTCCGAGGCGATGCGGGCGCAGGTCTACGCCGCCGCGGCGACGACCGTGCGGCTGGACAACCCCGCCGAAACGGCCTTCCTGCAGAACCTCGCCACCGCGCTGGGCCTCGAGGCGGAGACGGTCGCGCGGATTCGCAGCGGGATGGGGCTGTCGCCCTGAGCCGGCCGGCCGCCGCGCCGCCTGGTCTTCTTCTTGGCGGAAATCCTCCGGGGGGTCCGGGGGGCAGCGCCCCCCCGGCGGGTCGCCCGGGCGTCGGCCCGGGCGAAACCCGGCGGCCCGGCGGGCGTCGCGGGCGCGGCGCCGACGGGGCGCACCGCGGCGCGACAACGGGGCCGTTGGGCGCGGCGCGCGGCCCCGCTACTCTGGCCCCGGCGACCTTGCCGGAAACGCGCGCCAACCAGCGGGGCGGAACGACGATGAGCTTTGTCAGAACGATGGCCACCCTCGCCGTGGGCTTTGCCGCGGCGCGGGGGCCGGAGAAATTCCAGCGGATGGGCGGCGGCGCCGGGCTGGCCGACTCGCTGCGCTCGGCGGCCTCGAAGGCCGGGATCGGCAGCCAGGTCGGCGCGCTGCTGGAGCGGATGCAGGTGCCCGGCGGCGCCTCGGCGCTGAGGGACAATCTCGACTGGCTGGGGGGGCGGGCCGCGGCCACCGGCGACAGCGCGCCGATGGGGCTTGCCGGGCTGATGGCGGCGCTGTCCGGCGCGTCCTGGGCGGGCTCGACCAACGCCCGCGACCTGGTCTCGGCGATGGGCGACGGGACGCCGCCCGGCGGCACGCTGGAACGCAATGCGCGCCTGGTGATCCGCGCGATGATCCAGGCCGCCAAGTCCGACGGCGAGATCGACCCCGGCGAACGGGCGCGGCTGATGGAGGTTCTGGGCGACCTCTCCCCGCAGGAACGCGATTTCGTCGCGGACGAGATCGCCCGGCCCGTGGATATCGAGGCGCTCGCCGCCGAGACCGGCAGCTACCAGCGGACCATGGTCTATGCCGCCTCGGTGGTGGCGATCGATGTCGGCAACCCCGCCGAGACCGCCTATCTCGACCGGCTGGCCACGGCGCTGCACATGGGCCGGGCCGCACGGCAGCGGATTCACAAGGCGATGCGGCTGAAACAGGTCCTGGGCTGAGGCGCTTCGCGCTTGACTCGGCGCCCCGGATCGCTAAAACGCGGGCTTCATGGAATTCAGCGGGGCGGCCCCCGACCGGGCCCACGCATCCCGCGCGACGGAGATGAGACATGGCGAAGCCGACGACCATCAAGATCCGCCTGAACTCGACCGCGGGGACCGGGCATTTCTACGTGACCAAGAAGAATGCCCGCACCATGACCGAGAAGATGGTGATCAAGAAATACGATCCCGTGGCCCGCAAGCACGTGGATTACAAGGAAGGCAAGATCAAGTAAGCCTGCCCTTCGAACGATTTGCGACAAAGGCCGTACCCGCCGGGTGCGGCCTTTCTCTTTGCGGCGGGCAGGCCGGCCAGGGCGCTGGCCGGGCGCCCGTAGGTCGCGGTCAGCGAGGCGCTGTCCAGCGCGCCGGTATGGGCGAAGAAGCCGACGCCCGCGCCCGAGGCGGTCTCGTCGACCGGCAGGCTTTCCTGCGGCATCGCCCAGATCGTGAAGACATAGCGGTGCGGGTCATCCCCCTCCGGCGGGCGGGTTCCGCCACAGGCGTTCTGCGAGTAGTCGTTGCGCGCCCGACCCGCCCCCTCGGGCAGGTCGGCCGCCGTGCCGACCCCCTGCGGCAGCGCGGTCGTGCCGGCGGGCAGGTTGAACAGCGACCAGGGCCAGAAGCCCGAGCCGGTCGGCGCGTCGGGGGCGTAGACGGTCAGGATGTCGCTGTTCGTCCCCTCGGGCGCCCCGGACCATTCCAGCGCCGGCGACAGGTTGGGGCCGGCGCAGCCGAACCCGTCGAAGACATGGGCCGCGGGAACGGGCGCCTCGGCCGACAGGTCGGGCGAGGTCAGCGTCATCTCGGCAGCTGCGGGAAGGGAGCTGAGCGCCAGGAAAAGGGCGGCACGGACCAGGGCCGCCAGCGGTTCGGGAGATGTGTAATCTCCGATCGTCGAACGCACGTGCCGGGGGCGCCGGTACGGCGCCAGCCTGCCGTGTCGAAACGACGATTCCATGTCCCTTTCGTCGACGTGCGGCGCTGCGCCGCCGATCGGCGCCGGCGATGCGCTGCCGCTTGCCGATCCGGCCGGCCGGCCCGCGTCCGGTGCCGGTTTTTCGGGCAGAGCGGCGGCGGGAAACGAAAAAGGGGCCGGCGTCGCCGCCGGCCCCCGAACCCGGATGGTCCCGTCAGATCACTCGCGGTTGCCGAGGAACTGCAGCAGGAACATGAACAGGTTGATGAAGTCGAGATAGAGCGCCAGCGCGCCCATGATCGCCGACTTGCCCAGCCATTCGCTGTCCGCCGCCTGCGCGTGCTGGATGTACTCGGTCTTGATCCGCTGGGTGTCGTAGGCGGTCAGGCCGGCGAAGATCAGCACGCCGAGCGCCGACACCGCGAACATCACCGCGGGCGATTGCAGGAAGATGTTCACGATCGAGGCGACGATCAGGCCGATCACCCCCATGATCAGGAACGAGCCCCAGCCCGAGATGTCCTTCTTGGTGGTGTAGCCCCAGAGCGAGAGACCGGCGAAGGCGATCGCGGTGATCAGGAAGGTCTGCACGATCGACATGCCGGTGAACACCAGGAAGATCGAACTGATGGACACGCCCATCACCGCGGCGAAGGCGTAGAACACCGTCTGTGCCGTGGCCGCCGACATGCGGTTGATGCCCGCGGAAAAGCCGAAGACGAAGATCAGCGGCGCGAACATGATCAGCCATTTCAGCGGCGAGGCGTAGATCGCCTGGCCGAAGCCGGTCAGATACGTGTCCGCGCCGATCTGCGCCACCGCGCCCGACGGGTCGCTGGTCACCGCCAGCCCGGAAATCGACCAGGCGGCCAGCGCCGTGATCAGCATGCCCACGGACATCGTGCCGTAGACCTTGTTCATGTGGGCGCGCAGGCCCTCGTCAATCTGCGCGGTGGTGCGCACACCAGCCGTTTGGCCCGCGCGGATCGTGTTGTAGTCAGCCATTGACTGTCTCCCTGAGATCACAACTGGCGGGCAAGCCAGACTATCCCGCCTCTGGCGGGAATATTGGCAGACATCGGGCGCTTTTCAAGGCGAACCGGGCCTTGGGCGCATCGAAACATTAACGTTTCTGTCAGGCTTGGCGCCGCGTCAGCCCAGCCAGCTCGGCGGCACGTCCCAGATCGGGCGCCGCGCCTCGGCGCGGGCTTGCTCGCGGGTGAGGCCGATGTCGCGCAGAAGCGCGTCGTCGAGTTCGGCCAGGCGGCGCCGCTGGCGCGCGGCGCCGAGCCCGAGCAGGAACCGGTGGAAAAGCCCCGAGAGGTCCACTCTGCGGGCGGTCTGGCGGGTGTAGGTGCCGATATGTGCCATGGTCTGCCTCTTGCGAATCCGTGATCGCCGACGCCCCGTGCATCAACGCTCTTGATATTTATGGAGGCTCGTGTTCCATTCTTCAAACGAATGATGGTTATGGATTGAATCAATCTCTGTGATATGCCGCGACACTTGGACCTGACCGCGTTGCGCTCCTTCGTCGCCGTGTCCGAGGCGGGGGGCGTCACCCGGGCGGCCGGCTTCCTGAACCTCACGCAATCGGCCGTCTCGATGCAGCTCAAACGGCTGGAGGAAGCGCTTGAGATGCAGCTTCTGGACCGGTCGGAACGGCGGGTGAAGCTGACCGCCGCGGGCGAGCAGCTCCTCGGCTATGCCCGCCGCATGCTGGCGCTGAACGACGAGGTCTATGCCCGGATGACGGCGCAGGAATTCGAGGGCGAGATCACCCTCGGCGTGCCCCACGACATCGTCTATCCTGCGATCCCGCAGGTGTTGAACCGGCTCAACGCCGAGTATCCGCGGGTGAAGGTGCAACTGCTGTCCTCCTACACGACGCGGCTGCGCGAGCTTTTCGCCCGCGGCGGCGTGGACATCATCCTGACCACCGAGGACCGGGCCGGCGAGGGCGGCGAGACGCTGACCGAACTGCCGCTGGTCTGGGTGGGCGCGATCGGCGGGCAGGCCTGGCGGCAGCGCCCCCTGCGGCTGGCCTACGAACATGCCTGCATCTTCCGCCAGGGCGTGCAGGGGGCGCTGGACGCGGCGGGCATCCCCTGGGAAATGGCGGTGGAGAGCGAGTCGATCCGCACGGTGGAGGCCAGCGTCAGCGCCGACCTTGCGGTGCACACGGTCGTCGAAGGGGCGTTGCCCCCCTATGTCGAGCGCATCCAGCATGGCGGCGCGCTGCCCGAACTCACCACGACCAAGATCAATCTCTACGTCTCGGAAATCGCGTCGGGCCCGGTGACCGAGGAGTTGGCGGCTCTGATCCGGCAGGCGTACCGCGCGCGATAGGATGGGCCGGGGAGCCGCGAGGCGGGCCGGGCTAGCCGGCGGTTGCGGCGCCCATTTCGATCACCACCTTGCCGGTCGCCTTGCGGGCGCGCAGCAATTCCAGCCCGTCGAGGGCCCGCTCCAGCGGCAGGACATGGCTGACATGCGGCGACAGGCCGCCCTCGGCATACCAGCCGAACAGGGTGGCGAGGCTGCCGGTCAGGACCTCGGGCCGGAAGGCGAGATAGCCGCCCCAGTAAAGCCCCATCACCGTAAGGTTCTTCACCAACAGGTGGTTGGCCTTGATCTGCGGCACGTCCCCGCTGGCGAAGCCGATGACGAGGATCCGCGCCTCGGGCCGGCAGGCGCGCATCGCCGCGGTGAACACGTCCCCGCCGACCGGGTCGTAGACGACATCCGCGCCGCCCAGCGCCTTGACCTCGGCGCGCAGGTCGGCGGTGTCGCTGTCGATCAGGTGGTCGGCCCCGGCGGCGCGGGCCACCGCAAGCCGCTCTGCCCCGCGCGCGACGGCGATCACCCGCGCGCCCATGCGCTTGCCGATCTCGACGGCGGTCAGACCCACGCCGCCCGCCGCGCCCAGCACCAGCAGCGTCTCGCCCGGCGCAAGCCCGGCCTTGTGGTCGAGCGCGACATGGGAGGTGCCGTAGGCCACCTGGAACGCCGCGGCATCGGCTAAGGGCATGGCATCGGGCAGGGGCACGCAGCGCTCCGCCGGAAAGACGCCCGTCTCGGCCAGCCCGCCCGAGCCCGCGAACACCGCCACCCGGCGCCCGCGCAGCGCGTCATCCACGCCCGGCCCGAGCGCCTCGACCGTGCCGGCCAGTTCCATGCCGAGCGTGACCGGCGGGTCGGGGCGTTCCTGGTAGCGGCCCTCGGCCATCAGCAGGTCGGCGAAGTTGAGCCCGCAGGCGGCGATCCGCACGCGCACCTCGCCGGGGCCGGGTTCCGGCAGGGCGGTCTCCACCAGTGTCGGGTCGGCGCCGAACTCGGCGATCTGAAGGGCGCGCATCGGCGGCGGACTCCTCGCGAGGGTGATTCCGTGCCGACGTTAGCCGGGCATGGGGGAGGAGGCCAGATGCGGTGAATTTCGCGTTCTGCAAACGATCGGGCGCCGCGCGCTTTGCGTTTTGCAAAGCGCCTCAGCGGGTCTTTGCTAACTGCAACCCTTGCGCGAGCGTGAGTCGGCCTATATTACCTCCGATTTGCACGTTTTCGGCCCGGCTGTGAAAATAAGTTTCTTTCCCTCGCAACGGTTTGATGGAAAAATGCGCGCAGTGGCTGCCAGACGGGGATATTTGGCACGCAACTTGCTTTATGATCCAGTGAAAGAGGAGTGCGGCTATGAAACACCCCGTAGATGTCCATGTGGGCAAACGTATCCGACACCGCCGGTGGATGGTCGGCATGACCCAGCAGCAGCTGGCCGAACGGGTCGGGATCAAGTTCCAGCAGATCCAGAAATACGAGACGGGCATGAACCGTGTCAGCGCATCGCGGCTGTGGGATATCGCCGACGCGCTCGACGTGGCTGTGAGCTTCTTCTTCGAGGGGCTCGACAGCAAGCCGGACGCGCCCGTCCTGGGCGTGCCCGACGATATCCTGTCGGACAAGGAGGCGCTCGAACTGGTGCGCTCCTACTACGCGATCCCCGAGAACCAGCGGCGCCGGCTGTTCGAGTTGGCGCGGGTGCTGAGCGACGTCGCCTGACGTGGGGCTTGCTTGACGAGGAACGGCTGCGCGGTTAGCGCCCTGGCGAGGGTGCGCCCGCCCGCACCGCCAAGCAAGCCCGGAGGCAGAATGCCCCATCCCGAAGCCGAGGACCTTATCGCGACCGCGCATGCGCTGGCCGATGCCGCGCGTGCGGCGACGCTTGCGCATTTCCGCGACGGTGCGCTTGGCGTCGAGAACAAGGCCGGCGAGGGCTTCGACCCGGTGACGCTGGCCGACCGCGAGGCCGAGGAGGCGATGCGCGCGGTTCTGGCGCAGCGCCGCCCCGCGGATGCGATCCTCGGCGAGGAACTCGCGCACAGGCCGGGAACCAGCGGTCTGACCTGGGTGCTCGACCCGATCGACGGGACCCGGGGCTTTGTCTGCGGCACGCCCACCTGGGGCGTCCTGATCGCGGTGGCCGACGCAAGCGGCCCGATCCTCGGCGTGATCGACCAACCCTATATCGGCGAGCGGTTCATCGGCGGGCTAGGCTGCGCGGCGCTGCAGGCGCGGGCGGGCACCCGGCCGCTGGCCACCCGGCCGCCGCGCCCGCTGTCCGAGGCGGCGGTGTTCACCACCTATCCCGAGGTGGGCAGCGCCGTCGAAGGGCGCGCCTTCGCCGACCTGGCGCGGCGGGCCCGGCTCACCCGGTACGGGATGGATTGCTACGCCTACGCGCTGGTGGCGCTGGGCCAGGTGGACCTGGTGGTCGAGGCGGGGCTCGGCGCGCATGACATCCAGGCCCCCATCGCGGTGATCGAGGCGGCCGGCGGCCTCGTGACCGACTGGCAGGGCGGCCCGGCGCATGGCGGCGGGCGGGCGCTTGCCGCGGCCAACCCCGCGATCCATGCCGAGGCGCTCGACCTGCTGTCGAAGGTCGAGGCCTAGACCGGTGTCGCATATCCTGATCCGCGCGGCCGATCTGATCGTCACCATGGACGACGACCGGCGCGAACTGGCCGGGGCCGATCTGCGCCTGCGCGAGGGCGTCGTGGCCGAGATCGGCCAGGGGCTCGCGCCCGAGGGGGCCGAGATCGTGCGGGGCGAGGGCTGCCTGGTCACGCCCGGGCTGGTGAACACCCATCACCACCTGTCGCAATCGCTCACGCGCGCGGTGCCGGGCGCACAGGATGCGCTGCTGTTCGGCTGGCTCAAGACGCTTTACCCGATCTGGTCGGGCTTCGGCCCCGAGGAGTTTCGCGTCTCGGCCCAGGTGGCGCTGGCGGAACTGGCGCTGTCGGGCTGTTCCATGAGTTCCGACCATCAATACCTGTTCCCGAACGGCGCGCGGCTTGACGACACCATCGGCGCGGCGGTCGAGGTCGGCCTGCGGTTCCACGCCACGCGCGGCGCGATGAGCATCGGCGAGTCCAGGGGCGGGCTGCCGCCGGACAGCCTCGTGGAGGACGAGGCGGCGATCCTGGAGGACTGCCTCCGCGTGATCGACGCCTTTCACGATTCGCAAGATGGCGCGATGGTGCGGGTCGGCGTCGCCCCCTGTTCGCCCTTCACCGTCAGCCGTGAATTGATGCGCGACGCGGCGCTGCTGGCGCGCGACAAGGGGGTGCGCTTGCACACGCACCTGGCCGAAAACGAAGAGGATATCGCCTATTCTCTGGAGATGTTCGGGTGCCGCCCGGGGCAGTATGCCGAGGATCTGGGCTGGACCGGCGACGATGTCTGGCACGCCCATTGCGTGAAGCTGGACGCGGCCGAAATTTCACTTTTCGCGCATTCGGGCACGGGCGTGGCCCATTGTCCCTGTTCGAACTGCCGGCTGGGATCGGGAATCGCCCCGGTCCGCGCGATGCGCGACGCGGGCGTGGCGGTGGGCCTGGGCGTCGACGGCTCGGCCAGCAACGACAGCGGCAACCTGGTGTCCGAGGCGCGGCAGGCGCTGTTGTTGCAGCGCGTCTCCCGCGGTGCCGACGCGATGAGCGCGCGCGAGGCGCTGGAAATCGCCACCCGCGGCGGCGCCGACGTGCTGGGCCGGCCAGACTGCGGCCGGCTGGCGGTGGGCAAGCGCGCCGATGTGGCGATCTGGGACATGTGCGGGATCGAGGCCGCCGGGACGTGGGACCCGGCCGCGCTCTTGCTGGCCGGGCCGACGCGGGTGCGTGACCTGTTCGTCGAGGGGCGGCAGGTCGTGCGCGACGGCCATCCGACCACGCTCGATCTGCCCCGCGTGATCGCGGCCCAGAATCGGCTTGCGCGCCGGCACGCGCGCGGCTGAGACCGGCCCCGCCCGGCCGAGAAAGCCGCCGCGCCCGCGTTTCCGGCCCTGTTGCCCGGCAAAGCCTTTGGGTATGGTGCTCGCGACATAGCGGGCAGGGTCGCCATGGACGAGCAGGTCATCGACGAGACGGAGGCCGAGGGCGCGGGCTACGCCCTGGACGACCGCCTTGTGTCGTCCGTGCTTCTGGCCGTGGCGGCGGGGGATTCCGACCGGATCGGCGAACTTCTCGCGCCGCTCCATCCGGCGGATATCGCCGACCTTCTGGAGCAGATCGACAGCGGCCGGCGGCGCGAGTTGCTGCTGCTGGGCGGGCGTTACTTCGACGGCAGCGTGCTGTCGGAACTCGAAGAGGGCCTGCGCGAGGAGGTGATCGCCTTCCTGCCGCCCGACGTCCTGGCCGACGCGGTGCGCGAACTCGAGTCGGACGACGTGGTCGACCTGCTGGAGGACCTGGAAAAGCCGCAGCAGGACGCGATTCTCGGCGCGCTGGAAAGCGCCGACCGGATGGCGGTGCAGCAGGCGCTGACCTACCCGGAATACTCCGCCGGCCGGCTGATGCAGCGCGAGGTGGTGCGCGCGCCCGAACACTGGAGCGTGGGCGAGACCATCGACTACCTGCGCGCCAACAAGAAGACGCTGCCCGACCAGTTCTACCACGTGATCGTGGTCGACCCCGGCATCCGGCCCGTGGGCTACGTCACGCTGGGCAAGCTCTTGTCCTCCAAGCGGTCGGTGAAGCTGAAGACGCTGTTCGAGGAAAGCTTCCGCACGATCCCCGTCTCCCAGCCGGAATCGGAGGTGGCCTACGCGTTCAACCAGTATCACCTGATCTCGGCGCCCGTGGTGGACGATGCCGGCCGCCTGGTCGGTGTCATCACCATCGACGACGCGATGAACGTGCTCGACGAGGAACACGAGGAGGACATCCTGCGGCTGGCCGGCGTCAGCGAGGAATCGAGCCTCAGCGACCGGGTGTCCGAGACGACGCGGCAGCGGTTCCCCTGGCTTTTCGTCAATCTGATGACCGCGATCGTCGCCTCGATCGTGATCGCCCAGTTCGAGGACGCGATCGCCCAGGTCGTCGCGCTGGCCGTGCTGATGCCGATCATCGCCTCGATGGGCGGCAACGCGGGCACGCAGTCGCTGACCGTGGCGGTCCGGGCGCTGGCGACCAAGGACCTGACGGGGGCGAACGTCTGGCGCGTGGTGCGGCGCGAATTCGCGGTGGGGCTGATCAACGGCGCGATCTTCGCGCTGGTGATGGGGGTCGTGGGGCTGATCTGGTTCGGCTCGGGCCAGCTTGGCCTGGTGATCGCGGCGGCGATGATCATCAATCTCGGCGTTGCGGCGCTGGCCGGGATCCTCATCCCCGTCGCGCTCGACAGGCTGGGGGTGGACCCCGCGCTCGCCTCGGGCACCTTCGTGACCACCGTGACCGACGTCGTCGGGTTCTTCGCCTTTCTCGGGCTCGCCTCCATGGTGCTGCTGTGACCGGCGCCAAGGCCGAGATGCGGGCCGCGGCGCAGCGGCGCCGGGCCGACCTGCACGACCCGGCGCGGGGGACGGCGGCGGCCGGGCGGCTTGTCGGGTTCCTGGCGCCGCAGACGGGCCGCCCGGCCGCGGGCTACATGCCGATGCGCAGCGAAACCGACCCGCTGCCCGCGATGGCGGCGCTGGCGGCGCAGGGGCCCGTCGGCGTGCCGATCATCGAGCGGAAGGCCGCGCCGCTGGCCTTTCACCTCTGGACGCCCGACGGCGCGCTGGTGCCGGGCCCGTTCGGTGCGCGCGTGCCGGCGGAGGGGGTGGCGATGGTGCCCGAGGTGCTGATCGTCCCGCTCCTGGCATTCGACCGGACGGGGGCGCGGCTGGGCTATGGCGGGGGGTTCTACGACCGGACGCTGCAGGCGCTGCGCGCGCGCGGCCCGGTGCTTGCGGTCGGCTATGCCTATGCCGGCCAGGAAGTGCCGCGCGTGCCGGTCGAGCCGACCGACCAGTTGCTCGATGCCATCGTGACCGAGGACGAGGTCATTCGCATGGGCGCGCCGGCATAGGCGGCCGCCGGCCACGCGACAGGGGGGCGTCTGCCGACTTGCCCTTCCTCCCGCCGCGGCATAGGGCTTGGGCGCATGAAACTGTTGTTCCTCGGAGATGTCATGGGCCGGGCGGGCCGCGACGCGGTGGCCGAGCGCCTGCCCGCCCTGCGTCGCGACTGGGCGCTGGATTTCGTCGTGGTGAACGGCGAGAACGCGACCTCCGGCGCGGGGCTCACGCCCGCCCATGCCCGCGCGCTGCTGGAGGCGGGCGCCGATTGCGTGACCCTGGGCGACCATGCCTTCGACCAGAAGGAGATGCTCACCCATATCGAGGGCGAACCGCGCATCCTGCGCCCGCTGAACTATGCCAAGGGCGCGCCGGGCAAGGGCGCGCGGCTGTTCGAGGCGGCCGGCGGGCGCAAGGTGCTGGTCGCGCAGGTGCTGGGCCAGGTGTTCATGAAGCGGCCTTTCGACGACCCGTTCTCGGCCATCGAGCCGGTGCTGAAGGCGCACCCGCTGGGCGGGCTCGCGCAGGCGGTGATCGTCGACATGCATTGCGAGGCCACGTCCGAAAAGATGGCGATGGGCCATTTCTGCGACGGCCGCGCCAGCCTGGTGGTCGGCACCCATACCCATGTCCCGACGGCGGATGCGCAGGTGTTGCCGGGCGGCACCGGCTACCTGACCGATGCGGGGATGTGCGGCGATTACGATTCGGTGATCGGCATGGACAAGGCCGAACCGATGCGCCGGTTCATCACCGGCATGGCGCGCGGCCGGTTCAGCCCGGCGCTGGGCGAGGCGACCCTGTCGGGCGTCTATCTGGAGACGGACGACCGCACCGGGCGGGCGACCCGGGTTCGCATGGTGCGGATCGGCGGCCGGCTGGAGCACGCGGCCCCATGATCCGGCCGCGCGCGAGGCGTCTTGTTCCCGGCCTCGCGCGGGCCCATCATGGGCGGCGGGGCCAATCGAGGGTTCGCCGATGATCGACCTGCCGCTGCCGCCCACCGGCATGGCCGTGCTGTCGCTTCTGGTCGTCGCCGCGATGTTCGTCTTCTTCGTGCGCGAGCGGTACCCCGCCGAGGTCATCGGCATCGCGGGGGCCACGGTGATGCTGGTGACCGGCATCCTGCCCTATGACGCCGCGCTCGACGTGCTGTCGAACCCGGCGCCCTGGACCATCGCGGCGATGTTCCTGGTGATGGGCGCGCTGGTGCGCACCGGGGCGCTCGACTGGGTGACGCAATCGGCCGAACGCAACCTCCGCAGCCGCCCGCGGCGGGCGATGGCCTCGCTCGTGGCCTTCGTCGTCGCCGCCTCGGCCGTGGTATCGAACACGCCGGTCGTGGTGGTGATGATCCCGGTCTTCGTGCAACTGGCGCGCAGCCTCGGGGTGTCGGCCTCCAAGCTGCTGATCCCGCTGTCCTATGCCGCGATCCTGGGCGGCACGCTGACGCTGATCGGCACCTCGACCAACCTGCTGGTCGACGGCGTGGCGCGCACGCACGGGCTGGCGCCGTTCACGATCTTCGAGGTCACGCCGCTGGCGCTGGTGCTGGTGGCCTGGGGCATGGTCTATCTCTACCTCGTCGGCCGCCACCTGCTGCCCGCCCGCGACAGCATGGCCGACCTGCTGTCCGACAAGTCGCGGATGAAGTTCTTCACCGAGGCGGTCATCCCCCCCGACAGCAACCTGATCGGCCGCGAGGTGCTGGGCGTGCAGTTGTTCAAGCGCGAGGGCGTGCGCCTGATCGACGTGATCCGCGGCAACGAATCGCTGCGGCGCGAGCTGGAGGGCGTGACGCTTCAGGTGGGCGACCGGGTGGTGCTGCGCACCGCGGTGACCGAGCTGCTCTCGCTCCAGCGCAACAAGTCGCTGCGGCGGGTGGAGCAGCTGTCCTCGATCGAGACCCAGACCGTCGAGGTGCTGATTTCGCCCGGCTGCAAGATGATCGGCCAGACGCTCGGCGCGCTTCGGCTGCGGCGGAAATACGGGGTCTACGTGCTGGCCGCGCACCGGCGGAACCAGAATATCGGCCGGCAGCTCGACGACCTCGTGGTCAAGGTCGGCGACACGCTGCTGCTGGAAGGGGCGCCCGGCGACATCAAGCGGCTGGCGGCCGAACAGGGGCTGGTGGACATCTCGCACCCTTCGGGCCGGGCCTATCGCCGGGCGCATGCCCCGATCGCCATCGCGGCGGTCTTCGGCATCGTGGCGCTCGCGGCGCTGGGCGTGGCGCCGATCCTGATGCTGGCGGTTCTGGCGGTCGCGGTGGTGCTGCTGACGCGCTGCGTCGATGCCGAAGAGGCGTTCTCCTTCATCGACGGGCGTCTGCTCGCGCTGATCTTCTCGATGCTGACGGTGGGCGCGGCGCTGGAAAGCTCGGGCGCGGTGCGCCTGATCGTCGAGGGCGTGGCGCCGGCGCTGACGGACCTGCCGCCCTTCTTCGTGGTCTGGGCGATCTACCTGCTCACCTCGCTGCTGACGGAACTGGTGTCGAACAACGCGGTGGCGGTGGTGGTGACGCCCATCGCGATCGGGCTGGCCCAGGCGCTGGGGGTCGATCCCAGGCCGCTGGTCGTGGCCGTGATGATCGCGGCCTCGGCCAGCTTCGCCACGCCCATCGGCTACCAGACCAACATGATGGTCTACGGCCCCGGCGGCTACCGCTTCACCGATTTCCTGCGGGTCGGCATCCCGCTGAACCTGAGTATCGGCTTGCTGGCCTCGGCGCTGATCCCGTTTCTCTGGCCGCTGTAGCGGGGCGGGGGGCTCTGCCCCCCGTCCTTCGGACTCCCCCCGGGATATTTCTCGCCAGAAGATGGGAGGGGCCGGGGGGGCGGTCGGCGTGGCTCAGCCCTTGTCGGCGAGGGACTTGCACCACGCCTCCATCTCCTTCGTGGCGACCTCCATCGGGGGTTCCATGAACGAGATGTGGAAGCGGTCGCCGAGATCGGCCACGCCGATGGAGCGCGGCCGGACCGCCAGCACATGGGCATTGGGCAGCGCCACGCCGAAGCAGAAGACGATGTTGCGCGCGTCCTTGATCGCGGGCGCCACGGTGCCTTCGATCGCGCAGGTGTGGCTGTAATGGTCGAAGGTGGCGATATAGGCGACCTTGGGGTGGGCGTCGATCCGCGCCTTCAGCCGCGCGAGGATGTCATCGACGCTTTGGCAGGAGGTCTCGGTCTTCGGCAGGTCGAGGTCGAAGACGGGGTACTTTTCCATCAGAAGGGTCTGTTTCATCGGCTGTCCTGCTTGCAGTGGGGAAGGGCCGGATGGCCCCGCGGAAAATAGATGCATTGTCCGTGCAGGTTAAGCGATGAGGCATTGGGCCCGATCACGCGGTTGTGAGACGGGGCCGGCACGGGCGAAGGGGTCAGGACCGGGTCCCGTCACGCGCCGCCGCGAGCGCGCGGGGCAGTTCCTGGGCCAGCACCCCGAGCTGGTCCTCGGGGCCGACCGAGATGCGGATACAGCGGTCCAGCGGCGCCACGCCGGGCATCCGCACGAAGACGTCGCGCGCGGCCAGTTCGGTCAGCACCGCGCGGGCGAACGCGCCGTCCGCGCCGCAATCCATGGCCACGAAATTGGTCGCCGAGGGCAGGGCGCACAGCCCGTTTTCTTCGGCGATGCGGGCGATCCGGCTGCGCCCGGCCACGACCTGGGCGGTGACCTCGGCCAGCCAGGCGCGGTCGCCCAGCGAGGCGAGGGCGCCCGCCTGGCTGATCCGGCACATGCCGAAATGGTTGCGCACCGTGTCGAAGGCGGCGATCAGCGGCGCGGCGGCGATGGCATAGCCGACCCTTGCCCCCGCCATGCCGTGCGCCTTGGAGAAGGTCCGGAAGCGGATCACGCGCGGGTCGTCCGGGTCGATCGGGGGCGCCGTGCCCCGGGGCGCGAACTCGATATAGGCTTCGTCGAGGATCATCAGCGTGCCGTCGGGCACCGCCTCGATCATCCGTTGCACCCGCTCGGCGGCATGCCAGCTGCCCATCGGGTTGTTCGGGTTCGACAGGTAGACGAGCTTTGCCCCCGTGCCGCGGGCCTTGGCGATGAGCGCCTCGGCATCCTCGCGGTCGCCGGCGAAGGGCACCTTGTGCAGCACCCCGCCATAGCCGTCGACATGGTAGTTGAAGGTCGGATAGGCGCCCGCCGAGGTCACCACCGGGTCGCCCGGGGCCACCAGCATCCGCACCAGGTAGCCCAGCAGCCCGTCGATCCCCTCGCCGACGATGACGTTTTCCGGCCCGACGCCCAGCTCGTCGGCCAGCGCGTGGCGCAGGTCGTGATTCTGCGCGTCCCCGTATTTCCAGGCCTCCTGCGCGGCGGCCTTCATCGCGGCGAGCGCGCGCGGCGAGGGGCCGAACAGGCTTTCGTTGGCGCCAAGCCGGGCGCGAAACGGCCGGCCGCGGGCGCGCTCCTGCGTCTCGGGGCCGACGAATGGCACGCTGGCGGGCAGGCTGGCGACGAGATCGGTGTAACGGGGTCCGGTCATGGCCGGACCAAAGCCGAAAACGCCCCTCGCGGCAAGGGGCGGGGGTTGCCCGGTCGCACCTTCCTGCCTAGGCTCGCGCCGGTTCGTACGGAGATGCCAGATGGCCGAAAGGCCCGACTTCCTGACCACGCCGGAGGGCCGCAGGCTCGCCTATCACCGCACGCCGGGCCGCGGCCCCGGCGTCGTGTTCCTGGGCGGCTTCATGTCCGACATGGAAGGCACCAAGGCGCGGCATCTGGAGGCCTGGGCGCGCGGCCAGGGCCGCGCCTTCCTGCGTTTCGACTATTCGGGGCACGGGCAAAGCGCGGGCGCATTCGCCGACGGCTGCATCGGCGACTGGACCGCGGATGCCGCCGCGGCCATTGCCCGGCTGACCGAGGGGCCGCAGGTCCTGGTCGGCTCGTCGATGGGCGGCTGGATCGCGCTCTTGCTGGCGCGGTCGATTCCGGAACGGGTGGCGGGCCTCGTCGGCATCGCCGCGGCGCCCGACTTCACCGAGGACAGCATGTGGGCCGGGTTCTCCGAGCCCGAGCGCGCCGCGCTGATGGACACCGGACGGATCGAGATCCCGACCGACTACGGCGACACGCCCTACACGATCACCCGCCGGCTGATCGAGGACGGGCGCCGGAACCTCGTGCTGCGCACGCCGCTCGCGCTGCCCTTCCCGGTGCGCCTGTTACAGAGCACGGCGGACGCGGACGTGGCGCTTTCGGTGCCGCTCAGGCTGATCGAGCATGCCGAGGGCGCGGATATCCGGCTGACGCTCGTCAAGGGCGCTGACCACCGCTTTTCCGAGCCCGACAATCTCGCGCTGATCGACGCCGCCCTCGCCGAGGTGCTGGCGCGCTGAACGGGCGCGTGCCGGGGCGGCCGCAAGGCTTCGGGGCTTCTTCTTGGTCCAAATACTCATGCGCCGCAGGCGCAGCCCGCGGCCCGTTCAGACGGACCGCAACTGCGCGCGCTGCGGTCGCGGTCGGCCGGAATTCGCGTCGATGAATTCAAGCACCAGCGGGCGGATGTTGTTGCGCCAGCTCTTGCCCGCGAAGATGCCGTAATGGCCCGCGCCGGGCTCCAGGTGGCTCGCCTTCTTCTCGTCGGGCAGGCCGGTCAGCAGGTCCAGCGCGGCGATGCACTGGCCCGGCGCCGAGATGTCGTCATTCGCGCCTTCGACGGTCTTGACCGCGACATCGGTGATCGCGGCGATATCCACCGGGCGGCCGGCGACCTTGAATTCGTTCTGCGCGATTTCGCGGCGCTTGAAGACGCGCTCGACGGTGCTCAGGTAGAACTCGGCGGTCATGTCCATCACCGCGAGGTATTCGTCGTAGAACCGGTTGTGCTTGTCGTGATCGGCGGCCTCTTCCTTGGCGACCTTGAGGATCTGCTCGGTGAAGGCGCGGCTGTGCCGCTCGGCGTTCATCGACATGAAGGAGGCGAGCTGCAGAAGCCCCGGATAGACCAGGCGGCCCACTCCGGCATACTTGAACCCGACCCGCTGGATGGCGATCTGCTCGAGCTGGCCCATGGTGACGCGGCGGCCGAAATCGGTGACGTCGGTCTTGGCGGCATCGGGGTCGATCGGCCCGCCGATCAGCGTCAGCGAGCGGGGCTGGGCATCGGGGTCTTCGGCGGCAAGGTAGGCCGTGGCGGCCAGCGCCAGCGGTGCCGGCTGGCAGACCGCGATCACATGCGTGTCCGGTCCCAGGAAGCGCATGAACTCGACGAGGTAGTGGGTGTAATCCTCGACGTCGAACTTGCCGGCGGAGACGGGAATGTCGCGGGCGTTGTGCCAGTCGGTGATGAACACCTCGCAGTCGGGCAGCAGGCTGGCGACGGTCGAGCGCAGCAGCGTCGCGTAATGGCCCGACATCGGCGCGACCAGCATCACGCGGCGGCGTTTCTGCGGCCGGCCGTGCACCTGGAACTGGATCAGGTCGCCGAAGGGACGCTCGACCGCCTTCTCGACCGACACGATATGGTCGCGCCCGTCCGCGCCCACCACGGTGTTGATGTTCCAGTCGGGCTTGGCGACCATGCGCGCGAAGGTCCGTTCGGTCACCTCGCCCCAGGCGGCGACCATCTTGAAGAACGGGTTCGGAAACATGCTGACCGCGGGGTAGGACCCCAGCGCCTGCGCCGTCGCGCCCAGCCACTGGTTGGTGGTGCGCAGCGTTTCCATCAGGTCGTAGGTCGCCATATGTTTCATTCGCCACTCCTTTTCCGATAGGGTATCGGAGATGCAGGGGCAGCGGAAGCCGGCCGTGACGGCAATGCTGCAGCCGCGAAGTTAGAGGGGAAACCGCGCCGTGACAACTGAGGAAGACGCGCCCGTTAGGAATCTCGAGCGCCTGAACGAGAACCTCGCCAAGCTGGAGGAGCTGTCCGAACGGCTCATGACGGCCGTCTCGCAGAAGCGCCGGATCGACCCGAACCTGCAGGGGCCGGGGCATGACCTCTACATGAAGGCGGCCGCCGCCTACATGGTCGAGGTGATGCGCAACCCCTCCAAGCTGATCGAGCACCAGGTCGCCTATTGGGGCAAGTCGCTCAAGCATTTCGTCGAGGCGCAGGAGGCTCTGGCCAAGGGGCGGCTCGAGGCGCCGGAGGACCATACGCCGTCCGACCCGCGGTTTTCCAACCCGCTGTGGCAGACGCATCCCTATTTCAACTTCGTCAAGCAGCAATACCTGATGAACGCCGAGGCGATCTCGAACGCGGTGAAGAACGTGGAGGGGCTGTCGCCCAAGGACGCCAAGCGCCTCGAATACTTCACCCAGCAGATCGTCGACCTGTTCTCGCCGGCGAATTTCCTGGGCACCAATCCCGAGGCGCTGGAACGCGCGGTCGAGACCGACGGGCGGTCGCTGGTAGACGGGCTGGAGAACCTGGTCCGCGACATCGAGGCGAACGAGGGCGAGATCCTGGTGACGCTGGCCGACCGCAACGCCTTCAGGGTGGGCGAGAACCTCGGCACCACGCCGGGCAAGGTTGTGTTCCGCAACCGCATGCTGGAGCTGCTCCAGTACACGCCGACGACCGAGACGGTGCATGCCACGCCGCTCATCATCTTTCCGCCCTGGATCAACAAGTTCTACATTCTCGATCTCAACGCGCAGAAATCCTTCATCAAGTGGATGGTCGATCAGGGCTACACCGTGTTCGTGGTGTCCTGGGTGAACCCCGATGCAGGTTACGCCGATGTCGGCATGGAGACCTATGTCGAGGAAGGGTATCTAGAGGCCATCGCCCAGGCCAAGGCGATTACCGGCGAGGACAAGGTCAACGTCATCGGCTATTGCATCGCGGGCACCACGCTGGCGCTGGTGCTGGCGCTGATGCACAAGCGCGGCGACAAGTCGATCCGCTCGGCCACCTTCTTCACCACGCTCACCGATTTCTCCGACCAGGGCGAGGTCGGCGTGTTCCTCGACGACGATTTCGTCGACGGGATCGAGCGCGAGGTGAACGAGAACGGCTATCTCGACAGCTTCTTCATGTCGCGGACCTTCTCGTTCCTGCGCTCGAACGACCTGATCTATCGGCCGGCGATCCGCAACTACATGATGGGTGAACGCCCGCCGGCCTTCGACCTTCTCTACTGGAACGGGGATTCCACGAACCTGCCGGGGCGGATGGTGGTCGAGTACCTGCGCGGGCTCTGCCAGCAGGACCGCTTCGCCACCGAAGGGTTCGAGATCTGCGGCGAGCGGGTGAAGATCTCGGACGTCAAGCTGCCGCTCGCGGCGGTGGCGTGCGAGACCGATCACATCGCGGCCTGGGCGTCCTCCTACGAAGGCATTCGCAAGATGGGCAGCCGCGACAAGACCTTCATCCTGGCGCAGTCGGGCCATATCGCCGGGATCGTCAACCCGCCCAGCAAGAAGAAATACGGCCACTACACCAATGACGCGCCGATGAAGGACCTGTCTGCCGCGGAATGGCGCGAGAGCGCGGAGTTCCATGACGGCTCGTGGTGGCCGCGCTGGGAGGCGTGGCTCAAGCGGCGATCCGGCAAGCAGGTGGCCGCCCGCGTCCCCGGCGACGGGGCGGGCGGGGCGCTGTGCGATGCGCCGGGCACCTACGTCCTGGGACAGGGTTCGGCCTGACGGCCAACCTCAGCCGATTCTTCGCTGCACTGCAGCAAGAGGGGTTGAAATGCTGCGCTGCAGCATGTATGTATCTGTGCAGGATCAGCAAGCACGGGCACGGATGCCCGGTCGAAAGGAGACCCCCGATGGCCGATACGCAAGACTTCACCAAGATGATGCAAGACATGATGTCGTCGTTCTCGATGGACCCGAGCGCGATGCAGGATGCCTTCAAGACCCAGGCCGCGCTGGCCGAGAAGATGTCGAAGGTCGCCCTCGAGGCTGCCGAGAAATCGACCGAGATTTCCGCCAAGTGGACGAAGGACACCCTGTCGAGGTTCGGCGAGGTGGCCACCATCAAGGAAGAGCCGACCGAATACGGCAAGGCGATGACCGACTTCGCCTCGGCCTCCGCCGAAATGGCCGCCGAGAACATGGCCGCCTTCGCCGAGGTCGCCAAGAAGGTGCAGATGGAAACCGTCGAGCTGATGCTGGCCGCCGGCAAGGACTTCAGCCAGGACGCCACCTCGGCGATGAAGAAGGCCACCACCAAGGCCGCCAGCACCGCCAAGAAGGCGACCGCCGCGGCGAGCTGAACGATTTCGAATTGACCTCGACTCCTCCTCCCTGTCGATAGGTCAATGACTGGGCGGGCCTCGTGCCCGCCCTTTCTTTTTGCGCACGCAGCGCCTAAAGTCGGCCCGCTGCACCTGCGGCATGGATATCGAGGGAGGCCCGCCCGTGACCGACGCGAAACCGCCGTTGCTGATCAAGCGCTATGCCAGCCGCCGTCTCTACAACACCGAGACGAGCGACTACGTCACGCTGGAGGACATCGCCAAGGTCATCCGCGAGGGGCGCGAGGTGCAGATCGTCGACCTGAAAAGCGGCGACGACCTGACTCGGCAATACCTGCTGCAGATCATCGCCGAGCACGAGGCCAAGGGCGAGAGCGTGCTGCCGATCAACGTGCTCACCGACCTGGTGCGCAGCTACACGACCTCGGCCCATTCGATCGTGCCGCAATTCCTGGCCCAGAGCTTCGAGATGCTGCGCGAGAGCCAGTCCAAGATGATGGAGAACATGGGCCGCATGAACCCGATGGCGGTGGCCGCGATGCCGGGCTTCGAGGCGATGAAGGTGCAGCAGGAAGCGTTCCTGAAGGCGATGACCGGCGGCTGGGCGGCCGGGTCCGCCCCCTCTCCCGACGCGGACGCGGGCGAGGATGCGCCGGACCGGGACGAACTCATCGAGATCCGCAAGCAGCTTGCCGAGTTGCAGGAAAAGCTGTCGAAGCTGAACGAGTGAGCGCGGGCCGCACGGCGGCCCCCGTCACCCGGACAGTCCGTCAAAGACCCCGGTCAGCGCCCGTTCGAGCTTGTCGAACATCTCGTCCGTCTGGTCCTCGGTCAGGATGAAGGGCGGGCAGAGCACGACGGACTGCCCCAGCGGGCGGCAGATCAGTCCTTGGTCGGTGCAGGCATTGGCGATGCGCTCGCTGACCGACAGTTCCGCGGGGAAGGGCGTTTTCGTGGCCTTGTCGGCCACCGCCTCCAGCGCCCCCATCAGGCCCTTGCCGCGCCATTCGCCGATATTCGGATGCTCGGCCAGCCGCGCAAGGCCCGCCTCGAAGCGCGGGGTCAGCGCGCGGACATTGTCCAGAAGCCCCTCGTTCAGGATCACGTCGATGGCCTTGAGGGCGATCGCGCAGCCCACCGGGTGCCCCGAGGCGGTGAAGCCATGGGGGAATTCCTCGACCTCTTCGACCGCCGCCTGCAAGCGGTCGGCCAGGGCCGGGCCAAGGATCACCGCGCCCATCGGGAAATAGCCCGCGGTCAACGCCTTGGACGAGATGATCGCGTCGGGCGCGAAATCGTAGGTGTCGCAGCCCCAGACCGCGCCCGTCCGTCCGAAGCCGCAGATGACCTCGTCGGCGATCAGCGGGATGCCGTGGCGTTTCAGGATCGGCTGGATCGCCTGGAAGTAACCTGCGCTGGGCGGGATGACCCCGCCCGCGCCCATCACCGGCTCGGCGAAGAAGCCGGCGATGGTTTCGGCCCCCTCGCGGGCGATGACGTCTTCCAGTTCGGCCGCCATCCGCGCGGTGAACGCCGTCTCGGTTTCACCCGCGCGCGCCTCGCGCCAGTAATGCGGACAGGTGAGGTGGATGAAGCCGGGCAGGGGCAGGCCAAAGAGGGCGTTGTAGGGCTTGCCGGTCATCGAGGAGGCCGCGACCGTGACCCCGTGATAGGCGTTGACCCGCGTCAGGATCTTGCGCCGCTCCGGTGTGCCCTCGGCGCGGGCGAGGAACCAAAGCATCTTGAGCGCAGTGTCGTTCGCCTCGGAGCCGGAATTGGTGTAGAACACCCTGCCGCGGTCGAAGGGGGAGACCTCGACCAGCCGCTCGCTCAGCCGGACCGTCTGGTCCGACATCCGCCCGAAGAAGGCGTGGTAGCCGGGCAGGCGGTCGTATTGCGCCTTTGCCGCCTCGGCCAGGCCCGGGTGGTCGAACCCCGCCACCATGTTCCACAGGCCCGAATTCGCGTCGAGATAGCGCCGGCCCCCGGTGTCGATGACATAGGGGCCCTCGCCATGGGTGACGACGACCGTGCCGCGCGCCTTGACGGTGGGCAGGTCGGTGAAGCCGTAGAAGCTTGCGGCCGCGGCGCGGGCCTGCCACGTGTCGGGCGCGGTGTCGGGCATGGCGTGTCTCCTGGTCGGGCGGGTCGGACGGAGGCTATCGCCGCGCCCGACGGGGCGCAATCGCGCGTTGCGCGCGGGGCGCCCGGGCCCTAGCGTGGCGCCTGTCGCAGCAGGGGAGGGGATGGTGGGGCAGCAGCCGCCGGGCCGGATCACGCTTTGGGGCACCGAGGTGTTCGTCGCCGCGGCCGAGGAAGGCACGCTGTCGGCCGCCGCGCGCCGCCTCGGGGCGAGCGTGTCGGCCGTTTCCCAGCAGCTCTCGGCGCTGGAGGCCGCGCTGGGGGCGGCGCTGCTCGACCGGACTGCGCGCCCGCTGGCGCTGACCCCCGCCGGCGAGATGTTCCTGCGCCGCGCGCGGGCGATGCTGGCCGAAGCAGGCGCGGCCCGCGCCGAGATCGCCGCGCGCGATCTATCGGCGCTGCCGCTCATGCGGCTCGGGATGATCGAGGACCTGGAGGCGGACGTGACGCCGCGGCTGTTGTCCGAGATGGCGGGCGAGTTGACGCGGTCTCGGTTCCAGCTTGAAACCGGGCCGAGCCACCGATTGCTCGGGCTGCTCGACGCGCGCGCCCTCGACATGGTCGTGGCGGCCGACCCCGGCCAGGCGGCCGACTGGATGGAACTGCACCCGCTGTTGACCGAACCGTTCCTGGTCGCCGCGCCGCAGGGCCGACTGGACCGGGCCGGCGACGTGCTGGCGCAACTCATGGCGCTGCCCTTCGTGCAGTATACCCAGCGCCACCAGATGGGCCGGCAGATCGCCGAACACCTGGCCCGGCATGATCTGCGGCCCGCCGGGCGGTTCGAACTCGACAGTTACAACGCGATCCTCGCGATGGTCGCGGGCGGCGCGGGCTGGACGATCCTGACGCCGCTGGGGCTGTTGCACGCGCGGCGTTTCCGCACCGAGGTGGACGTGCTGCCCCTGCCGCTTGCGCCGTTGTCACGGCGGATCGCGCTGATCGCGCGGGCGGGGGTCCTTGGCGACATGCCCTTGCGCATGGCCGACCGGCTGCGGCCGCTGCTCCGCGATCTCGTGGTGGAGGCGGCGGTCGGGCGGCAGCCCTGGTTGCAGGATGCGCTGCGGGTCCTTTGACGCGCGAGGTCAGGTGCCGTAGGCGCGCATCTCGGGCGTCTTGACCGCCTCGGCCGCGTCGACCACGGCCCCCGCGATATGGTCGAGCTCCGCGCGTGTCAGCCGGGCCGGCAGCCGCGTGTCGCAGGCGCGCATCAGCATCGCCCGCGTCTTCGGCAACTCGGGCAGCGGGCCTTCGATGAACTGCCAGTTCCAGAAGGCGCGCGCGTTGTCCCGGCTCAGGCCGAACACCTGCACCGACACACCCCGCGCCTTGGCCTCCTCCTGGAAGGCCAGCGCCTCGTCGTCGCTGTCGAAGCCCACGAGGTTGAACTGGATCGAGTCCGGCGCGCGGGATTCGGGAGGCAGGGGCGGCGGGACGTCGAGGAAGGCGCAGGCGTTCAGCTTTTCGGCCACGTAATCGTGGTTCGCCCGGCCGTGATTGACGCGACGCTCGACCTCGGCCAGTTGCGGGCGGATCACCGCAGCCGACAGGTTCTGCATCCGCATGTTGTAAAGCGGCAGCTTGTTCTGCCAGCGGGCAAAGCTGTCCTGCAGCCCGTCGTGTTTTTTCCAGTTGTGCTCGTAGGCGCCCGACATGATGACCGCGCGGGCCGCCAGCTCGGGGTCGTCGGTGATGAGGATACCGCCTTCGCCCGCGTTCACCAGCTTGTAGGACTGGAAGGAAAAGCAGCCGATCGCGCCCAGCGTGCCGATGTTGCGCCCGTGCCAGAGCGTGCCCAGGGAATGGGCGGCGTCCTCGATCACCGGGATGTCGCGCTCCGCGCACAGCGCCATGATCGCGTCCATGTCCGAGGTATGGCCGCGCATGTGGCTGATGATGACGGCGGAGATGTCGTCTTCGAGTTTCGCGGCGAAGTCGTCGATGTCGAGCCGGTAATTGGCGCCGACCTCGGCCAGCACCGGCTGGCAATCGGCATGCACGACCGCCGAGGGCACCGCCGCGAAGGTGAAGGCCGGGATCAGGACGCGCGCGCCCCGCGGCAGGTCCAGCGCCTTGAGCGACAGGAACAGCGCCGCCGAACAGGACGACACCGCGACCGCGTAGCGCGCGCCCATGAAGTCGGCGAATTCCCGTTCGAGCAGCGTGACCGGCGCATCCGCCGGCGCGGTATAGCGGAACAGGTCGCCCGAGCGCAGAAGCCGTTCGATTTCGGCGCGGGCCGCGTCGGGAATCGGCTCGGCATCGTAGACATTGGGCGCAAGAGGCATGGGGTTTCGCCTTTCCTGAACATCCTTTTCAGGTTTCCTGTAAGCGAAATCCGTAGACCCGGCAACGGTGTTGCGGTCCCTGGGCCGGTCAGAGCCCCAGCGTGTCGCGCAGGCCATACCACGCCATCGCAAGCGCGAGCAGCGGCTGCCGCATGCGCGCACCGCCGGGGAAGGGCGGGCAGGGCAGGCGCGCGAGCGTCTCGAACGCGGCGCTTTCGCCGCGCGCGGCCTCGGCCAGCACCCGGCCCGCCAGCGTGGCAAACGCCAGGCCATGGCCGGAATAGCCCCCCGCCGACAGGATGCCCGGCGCGGGGGCGGCCACATGGGGCAGGCGCGTGCGGGTAATCGCCAGCGTGCCGCCCCAGCCATGGGTCAGCCGCACATCGGCGAGCTGCGGGAAGACCTGTGTCAGGGGCTTGCGCACCTTGGCGCGGATATCCTCGGGGAAGCGGTAGCCGTAGCTCTCGCCCCCGCCGAACAAGAGCCGTCCGTCCGGGGTCAGCCGGAAGTAGTTGACCACGAACCGGCTGTCGGCCACCGCGATCTCCTTGGCGAGGACCTTTGCGGCACGCTCGCCCAACGGTTCGGTCGCGACGATGAAGGTGTTGATCGGCATGACCCGCGCGGCGACCTGACCGTCCAGCCCGCCGAGATAGCCGTTCGCGGCGAGGATCACCCGGTCGGCGGTGATGCGGCCCCGGTCGGTGACGACGACCGGTTTCGTCCCCGGCTCGATCCGCGCCACCAGCGTATCCTCGTGCAGGCGCGCGCCCGCCCCCGCGGCGGCCCGGGCCAGCCCGAAGGCGAAGGCAAGCGGGTTCAGGTGGCCCGCGCCCCAGTCGATCGTCCCGCCCTTGTAGACCGGCGACCCGACAAGGGCGCGCATCTCCGCGCCGGTCAGCGGTTCGACGAGATCGTATTCGTAGTCGCGCAGCAGCTTCTCGGCATAGGCATGGGCGCGGGCCACGCCGCGCTCGGTCCATTCCGCCTGGACGACGCCGGGGCGGTAATCGCAGTCGATCCCGTGCCCGGCGATGAGCCGGGCGACCAGCGCCTTCGCGTCCTCGGCGAGGTGCCAGAGCCGGGCGGCGTCGGCGTCGCCCAGCATGTCTTCCAACTCGTCCTGGTGGAGCCGATGGCCCGAGCCGACCTGCCCGCCGTTCCGCCCCGAGGCGCCGAAGCCCACCCGGTGCGCCTCGACCAGCACCACGTCGGCGCCCGCCCGTGCCGCGTGGAGCGCCGCCGAAAGGCCGGTGTAGCCCCCGCCCACCACGCAGATATCCGCCCGCAGGTCGCCCTGAACCGGCGGGAACGGGGCGAGCGGCGGCGTGACCTCGGCATACCAGCTGGCCGGATAGGCCGCGCGGCGGTCGTTGGCGAACAGCAGGTTCATACGTTCAACAACAGGTGTTCGCGTTCCCACGGGCTGATAACCTGGAGGAACTCCTTGTATTCCAGCGCCTTGACCGTGGAGTAGATGGTGCAGAACTCTTCGCCCAGCACCGCGCGCACGGCGGGCGCGTCGTCGAAGAGATCGAGCGCCTCGCCCACGTTGCGCGGGATCGATTCGTCGCCCGAATAGGCGTCGCCCTTGAATTCGTCCTTGGGATAGGCGCCCTCGATCAGCCCCAGGTAGCCGCAGGCCAGCGAGGCGGCGATGCCCAGATAGGGGTTGCAATCCATCCCCGCCAGCCGGTTCTCGACCCGCCGCCCGGCCGGGTCCGAGACCGGCACGCGCAGCCCCGTGGTGCGGTTGTCGCGCCCCCATTCCAGGTTGATCGGCGCGGCGAAGTCGGGGACGTAGCGGCGATAGCTGTTCACGTAGGGCGCCAGCAGCGCGACGACCGAGGGGATGTGCGTCTGCAGCCCCGCGATGAAATGCAGGAAGGCGTGGCTTTCCGGCCCGTCCGCTTCGGAGAAGATGTTGCGCCCGGTTTCCGCGTCGACCACCGAGTGGTGCATATGCATGGCCGATCCGGGCTCGTCCTCGATCGGCTTGGCCATGAAGGTGGCATAGCAGTCGTGGCGCAGCGCCGCCTCGCGGATCAGCCGCTTGAAATAGAAGATCTCGTCGGCAAGCTTCACCGGGTCGCCGTGGCGCAGGTTCATCTCGATCTGGCCGGCGCCGCCCTCCTGCAGGATGCCGTCGATCTCCAGCCCCTGCGCCTCGGCGAAATCGTAGATGTCGTCGATGACCGGGCCGTGCTCGTCCACGGCGCTCATCGAATAGGCCTGCCGCGCGGCGGCCTTGCGGCCCGACCGGCCCACGGGGGCCTCGACGGGTTCGGCGGGGTTCACGTTGCGCGCGACGAGGAAGAATTCCATCTCGGGCGCGACGATCGGTTTCCAGCCGCGGGCGTTGTAAAGCGCCACCACCCGCCTGAGCACGTTGCGCGGCGCGATCTGCACCGGATTGCCGGACTGGTCGGCGATGTCATGGATCACCTGCAGCGTGTAATCCGCCGTCCAGGGCGCGGCGGTCGCGGTGCTGAAGTCGGGGGTCAGGATCATGTCGGGCTCGGTGAAGGCCTGGCCCTCGATCTGCGCCCAGTCGCCGGTGATCGTCTGCAAGAAGATCGAGTTCGGCAGGTAGAACCGGCTTTGCGTGGCGAACTTGGCCGCCGGCATCGCCTTGCCGCGGGCGACGCCCGCGATATCGGCGACGATGCATTCCACCTCGTCGGGTTTGCGCCCGCCGAGATAGGCGCGGGCGGCATCGGGAAGCTGGTCGAGCCAGTCGGACATCTCAGCGTCTTTCGGTGAAGAAGCGCGCGATGCGGTCGGCCATCGCCCCGTTGTCTGTGGGCGTGCCGAGGCGCGCGCGCGCCTCGGCCAGCCGGTCCTCGGGCACCACGCCGGGCGCGCGATGCGTCATCAGCCCCTCGATGAACCCGGCCCCGTATTCGGGATGCGGCTGCACCGACCACGCCCGGTTGCCGTAGACCAGCGCGGCATGGGCGCAGCGTGTGCCGTGGCCCACCGTTTCCGCCGCCTCGGGGGGGCGGATCACCTGGTCCTGGTGCCAGGCGTTGAGCGTGTAGGTCTGCCCGTCGATCTCGTAGTCGCGGGGGCCCACGGACCAGCCGCCCTCGAACTTCTCGACATGGCCGCCGAGGGCCTGGGCGATGATCTGGTGGCCGAAGCAGATACCTACGATGGCAATCTCGGCGCCGTAAGCGTCACGAATGAAGGTCTCCAGCGGCGGGATGAAATCGTGGTCTTCGTAGGTGCCGTGCTTCGACCCGGTGATGAGCCAGCCCTCGGCGGCATGGACCGAGGCGGGAAACTCCATATGCTCGACATCGTAGGTCTGGAACGTGAAGCCGCGCCCGGCCAGCAGGCGTTCGACCATGTCGGGATAGTCGCCATACGTGTCCCGAAGCGCGTCGGGCGCATGGCCGGTCTGCAGGATGCCGATCCGCATGGGAAATCCGTGGGTTGTGCGCGTGGAGGGTAGTCCCGCGCGCGGGCACGGGCAAGGGCCTGCCCGCGCGGCCCGGCGATGTCGGATGGTCGCGGGGCGGCGGGCAGATCGAGGCGTCGTTGCGCGCCGTTCCGTGATCGCGGTGCCTACACCGTGTCGAGATAGAGCGCGAGCCGCGCCTCGGCGTCGAGCGCCGCGATCCGGCGGGCCTCCTGCCGCTTGGTCATCACCAGGTTGCGGATCAGCCCGCGCGGGAAGACCCGCGCCATGCGGGGGCTGGTCTCGAACGCATCGATCGCGCCGAGCCAGCAGGTGGGAATCTGCGGCAGGCTCTGGTCATAGGCGTTGCCGGTGATCGGGAGCGGCGGCGAAAGCTGTTCCTCGATGCCCTGCAGCGCCGTGCCGAGGACCGCCGCGATGACCAGGTAGGGGTTGATGTCGCCCCCCGCCACCCGGTGCTCGATCCGCCGGGCGCGGGGGGAGCCGCCGGGAATGCGGATGGCCGCCGTCCGGTTCTCGCGCGCCCAGCAGATGCCGGTGGGCGCATGCGCGCCGGGCACCATGCGGTCATAGCTGTTGCCATGCGGCGCCAGGATCAGCGTCATGTCGGGCAGGGCGGCGAGGCAGCCCGCCACCGCCTGGTGCAGGAAGCCCGAGCCCCCGGTGCTGCCATCGTCGAAGACGTTGTTGCCATTTGCGTCGAGGACCGAGAAATGGACGTGCAGCCCGTTGCCGGCATGTTCTTCGTAGGGCTTGGCCATGAAGCTTCCGGCCAAGCCGTGGCGGCGGGCCATGCCCTTGACGAGCAGCTTGAACAGCCAGGCGTCGTCGGCGGCCTTCATCGCCTCGCCATGGATGAGATTGACCTCGAACTGGCCCATCCCGGCCTCCGAGATCGCCGCATCGGCGGGAATGTCCATCGCCTCGCAGGCGTCGTAGAGGTCGGTGAAGAAGGCGTCGAAGGCGTCGAGCGTGCGCAGCGACAGGATTTCCGCCGCCTCCCGCCGCTTGCCCGAGCGGGGCGAGCGGGGGGCGTGGATGCCCGGCTCGGAATCGTCGACGAGATAGAATTCCAGCTCCGTCGCCACCTGCGGCCGCCAGCCCCGCGCCGCGTAGGCCTCCAGCACCCGGGCCAACGCCTGGCGCGGGCAGCCTTCGAAGGGGGCGCCGCCCTCGGTGAACATCCAGAGCGGCAAGAGCGCGGTCGGCGCTTCGAGCCAGGGCATCGGCACGAAGCCCCGTCCGGTGGGCCGCAGCACGCCGTCGGCATCGCCGGTCTCGAAGACCAGCGGGCTGTCCTCGATATCCTCGCCCCAGATGTCGAGGTTCAGCACCGAAAGCGGGAACCGCGTGCCCTCCTCGGCGACCTTGCCGGCGAAGCGCGAGGGCAGCCGCTTGCCGCGCGCCTGCCCGTTCAGGTCGCAGGCGGCCACGCGGATCGTGCGCACATGGGGATTTTCGGCCAGCCAGTCGGTCATCTCAGAAGGTTGGGGCGGAACCGGATGCGCTGCCGCGCGGTGGGCGCGATGTGGCGGTTGAGGCGGCGGTTGATCAGGCCGAAGACGAAGATGATCACCAGCGTCAAGAGGATGAAATAGACCGCCGCGATCGGGTAGGGAACGAACGGGTTGAAGGTCTTGTCGGCGAAATAGTTGGCGTAGTAGAGCGCGTCGCCCTTCTGCTGCCAGGCCGGGAAGCCCGAGAAATACACGAGCGCCGTGGCGTGGAACAGGAAGATCGCCTCGTTGGTATAGGCCGGCCAGCCGAGCCGCAGCATCGTGGGCCAGACCACGCGTCGGAACTTGGCCCAGCCCGACAGGCCGTAGGCATCGGCCGCCTCGATGTCGCCCTTGGGCACGGAGCGCAGCGCACCGTAGAAGATCTCGGCCGAATAGGCGGCGGTGTTGAGGAACAGCACGATCAGCGCCCCCGCCCAGGCTCGCGTCAGCCAGCGGGTGTCGGCGGTGATCTCGACGAAGAGAAGGTTCAGCTCGATGCCCGATTTCGGCAGCAGAACGAAGGCCTCGTAGAACAGGAAGAACTGGATGAAGAGCGGCGAGCCCCGAAACAGGAAGATGAACCACTCGGCGGGCTTGCGCACCGCCCAGAGATGGCTCGACCGGGCGAGCGCCACGGCGGTGGCGAGGAAGAAGCCGAACAAAAGCGCGAGTGCCCCGAAATAGACGTTCCAGATCAGCCCCGAGCCGATCAGCGTGACCTGTTCGCACAGCGTGAAGTCGGATCGCGGCAGCAGCCGTTCGCCGATGCCGACCGAGCGCAGCGCGTAGTCCTGGATCGTTTGCAGGCAGCTCATGCGTCCGCCTTCCTGAGCGCCTCGCCGCCGAGCGTCGCCTGGCCGTGGCTCAGCCGCACGGTCAGCCGCGCCAGAACGATCTCGGAAACCTTGGTGAGCGCGAGGTAGAAGACCAGCAGCGCGAGGAAATAGTAGAGCCGCCAGTCGGGATGCGGGTAGGCGTAGATCCGGGTCTTGGACCCGCCGAGTTCCCGCGCCCAGTAGACGATGTCCTCGACCCCGAGCAGGAACAGAAGCGGCGTGGCCTTGATCAGGATCATCCAGAGGTTTGACAGCCCCGGCAGCGCATAGACCCACATTTGCGGCACGAGGATGCGCCAGAACGACTGGCGCGGAGTCATGCCGTAGGCCTCGGCGGTCTCGATCTGCGCCCGCGGCACGGCGCGCATCGCGCCGTAAAGGACGTTCGCCGCGAAGGCCCCGAAGACAACGGCGAAGGCCAGCACGGCCAGGACGAAGCCGTAGCTCTCATGCACCCATTGCGGTGCGGTCGAGAGCGGCAGCTTGGCCTCGGTGCAGACCACGAAATCGTTGCCGCGGCGGATCGGTTCGGTCCAGTCGGGGCATTTCGCGTGGTGGCGCAGCCATTCCAGCCCCTGATCCAGCGCGATGGGCACGAACAGGAAGAAGATGATGTCGGGCACGCCGCGCACCATCGAAGTGTAGATGCGGCCTACCGCCTGCAGCGGCAGCAGGCGCGACCGCGTGGCCATGGCGCCGGCAAAGCCGAAGAACAGCGCGACCGGCGCGGTGATCGCCAGCAGCAGCAGCACCGTGCCGAAGGAGGCATAGAACGCCATGTGCTTGCCGCTGGTCAGGTAACAGGCAAACCAGGCAAGGCCCTCGATCGTGCTGGGGTCTTCGCAGAACGCGAACATCGGCGGTCAGACCGGGGCGGACCGGGCTGCGCGACGGCGCCCGGTCCGCGTGCCGCTCAGAAGCGCGGCGAGTCTTCGCCGAGCCATTTGATGATCAGTTCGTTCAGGCTGCCGTCATCCTTCATCGACTGGATCACCGTGTCGAACTTGCCCCGCAGCTCGGGGTCGGACTCGCGCAACGCCATGCCGATGCCGCCGCCCAGCGGGATGTCCTCGCCGACGAAGACCATGTCGCCCTCGTTCACGAAGGGCACCAGGAAATCCTTGTCGGCCATCACCGCGTCGGCCTCGCCGTTGCGCACGGCCGCGACGGTGTCGTCGGGGTTGGGGAACTCGAGAAGGGTCGCGCCGGTATCGACCACGTGGTTGGCCTGGATCGTGCCGGTCTGGGCCGCGACCACGCCGCCCTCGATATCCGCGTCATCGCTGAGCGCGGCATAGGACGAGGGCGAAGGGGGCGTGTAGTTCTGGGTGAAATCCACGACCTCGTCGCGCTCGGGCGTGATGCTCATGCCCGCGATGATCGCGTCGTAGTTGCCCGAGACGAGGTTCGGGATGATCGAATCCCAGTCGTTCGTCACCCATTCGCAGTTGAGTTCGGCGCGTGCGCACAGCTCATCCCCGAGTTCGCGCTCGAACCCGTCGACCTCGCCATTGTCGTTGATGAAGTTGTACGGAGGATAGGCACCCTCGGTGCCCAGGCGCACGACGTCCTGCGCCAGCGCCATGCCGGCCGACAGCGCCAGGGCGGCGGTGCCAAGAATCAGTCGGTTCATCTTACTCTCCCGTTGGTTGGTTCGGCGGTCAGGCCGCCACGGTTGCACTGAGAAACTGTTGCAGACGCTCGGATTCCGGGCTGCCGAACAGCCGGTCGGGCGGGCCCTCCTCCTCGATCAGGCCCTGGTGCAGGAACACCACATGGTCCGACACGTCGGCGGCCAGCCGCATGTCGTGGGTGACCAGCATCATGGTGCGCCCTTCCTCGGCCAGCGCCTTGATGACGCGCACGACCTCCTGTTCCAGTTCGGGGTCGAGCGCCGAGGTCGGCTCGTCGAACAACAACGCGCGGGGCTGCATCGCCAGCGCGCGGGCGATCGCGGCGCGCTGCTGCTGGCCGCCCGAAAGCTGCGCGGGGTAGACGTCGCACTTGTCGCCGATGCCCACCTTGTCGAGCAGGGCGCGGGCGCGGCTCTCGACCTCGTCCTTGTCCTCGCCGAGCACGGTGACCGGCGCCTCCATCACGTTCTGCAGGATCGTCATGTGCGCCCAGAGATTGAACTGCTGGAACACCATGGAAAGGTTGGTGCGGATACGGATGACCTGGCGGCGGTCGGCCGGGTGGCGGTTTGGGCCGCGGCCGCGCCAGGCGACGGGTTCGCCCTCGAAGATCACCTCCCCTTGCTGGCTGTCCTCCAGCAGGTTGGCGCAGCGCAGAAGCGTCGACTTGCCCGAGCCGGACGAGCCGATCAGCGAGACCACGTCGCCCTTCTTCGCGGCGATCGAGACGCCCTTGAGCACCTCAAGCGCGCCGTAGCTCTTGTGGAGATCGCGGATTTCGAGGACGGGCGCGGTGGACTCGGTCACGTCGGGTTGCCGGTTGCGGGTCGTTCGGCCCCGAAGTAGGGCGTAAATCATTAAGGATTGCAACGGGGAAGTGACGGCAGCGCGGGCGGTTGCACAGGATTTGGGCATCGCTGGCGGCGGTGCGCGCGCAGAGGGGGTGCGAATGCCGCCATGGCCGGGGGCCACATGGCGAAGCGCGGGGAAATGCAGGATCTCCGCGAGGTGCCGACCGAGACTTCGTCAGCCGTCGCGCTTGGCCTCGGCGCGATGGCGGGCCAGCGCACTGTCGCGGTCGTTCACGCCCAGCAGGCTCGCCACCAGCCGGAGCAGACCGTCTTCCTCTTGGTCGCGGATCCCGTCGGCCAAGACGACCTCCCACAGTGCCTCGATCACGGCTTCGCGGTCCTCGTAGGCCACCGCGTCCTTGATCGCGCGGGTGAAGCGCACCGTGTCGGGCGCCTCGCCCTCCAGAGCCTCGGCCCGGCGCCGGAGGTCCGTCGCCTCCCAGGGCGACAGCTCGTAGCGGGTCGCGAGAATGCGGTCGATCCGCTCGGCTTCTTCGCGGGCGTATTCCCCGTCCGACCGGGCAAGTCGCACCAGCAGCGCGCCAAGCGCCAGCCGCGCATCGGCGTCGGGCAGGACCTCGGGCTCGGGCTGGATCAGGCGGTTCAGGAAATCGGCGAACATGGGCTTTATATAAATCCCGGCGGCCGTGTGGAAAAGCCGGAACTGCACGCATGTACCGTCACGACCGCGTGGCCGGTCGGGCCCGCCGCGTTCAGCCGATGGCCGGGGCGCAGCCGAAGCGCAGGTCGTCCATCGATACGCCGCCCGGGTCGAGATTGGTCAACAGCAGCCCCGCGATGTCGGCCCGCCCGCCTGCGCGCAGGAAGCCGAAGCTCGAAATGCCGGGGCCGAGCCAGAGCGCGCGGTCCGCGATCAGCGTCGCGTCGCGGGCGTAGAGGCGGACGCGGATCAGGCCGCGATGGTCCGCGCGGCTGCCGAGGTCGTCGCGGTACTCGGTGTGCACGCGCAGCGCGACCGCGCAGCCGTCATCGTCGAACAGGAAGGCGGCCGCGCCCTCGCCGCGGGCTTCGGGGGCAGGCCAGCGCAGCGGTCCGACGGGATAGAGCGCGTTCGACCCGAACGCGCGGTGGAACGAAACCGACAGGCCCGCCTGCGGGGCGCCCGAAAGCAGCGCCAGCGGCGCCGCCGGGGCGGTGGTATCGGGGATGGTGTCGTGCCGCCCGCCCCGCGCGCGTTCCTCGATCAGGGGCTGCCCGGCGAACCGTTCGCCCGCGCGCCCGCCGGCGAAGGCGTAGCCGTGGTCGAGCGCGTGCCCTGGCTCGGGCAGCGACGGCAGGGTTTCGAAATCGACGAGCCCCGTGGTCAGGGCCGCCGCGCGGTCGTAGCCGACGACCTCGACCGGCTCCGCCGCCGCCGCGAGAGGCAGGGCGGCGAGCGCGGCCAGGCCGAGGCGCATTACACCAGCCGCGAGGTTTCGACCGCCGCGCGGATGAAATCGGCGAAAAGCGGGTGGGGGGCGAAGGGTTTGGACTTCAGCTCGGGATGGAACTGCACGCCGATGAACCAGCGATGGTCCTGCCACTCCACGATCTCGGGCAGGCGGCCGTCGGGCGACATGCCCGAGAACACCAGCCCCTGCGCCTCGAGCTGTTCGCGATACTTGGTGTCGACCTCGTAGCGGTGGCGGTGGCGTTCCTCGATCACGTTGGCCCCGTAGATCTGCGCCACGCGCGAGCCCTCCTTGAGATGCGCGGTGTAGCTGCCCAGCCGCATCGTGCCGCCCTTGTCGTCGTCGACCCGGCGCTGGACGGTCGCGTTGCCCTGCACCCATTCCTTGAGATGGTAGACGACGGGGGTGAAGCGTTTCTTGCCCGCTTCGTGGTCGAACTCCTCGGAGCCCGCATCCGACAGAGAGGCGACGTTCCGCGCCGCCTCGATCACTGCCATCTGCATGCCGAGGCAGATGCCCAGATAGGGCACGTCGCGGGTGCGGGCGAACGCGGCGGCCTTGATCTTGCCTTCGGTCCCGCGCTCGCCGAAGCCGCCGGGCACCAGGATCGCGTGGAACCCCTCGAGCCAGGGCGCGGGGTCCTCGCGTTCAAATATCTCGGCGTCGATCCACTCGGCCTTGACGCGGACGCGGTTCGCCATCCCGCCATGGGTCAGCGCCTCGGCGATGGATTTGTAGGCGTCCTCAAGCTGCGTGTACTTGCCGACGATGGCGATGCGCACCTCGCCCTCCGCCTTGAAGATTCGGTCCGACACGTCCTCCCAGCGCGCAAGGTGCGGCTTGGGCGCGGGGCTGATCTGGAAGGCGTCGAGCACCGCCTGGTCGAGCCCCTCGCGGTGGTAGGCCAGCGGGGCCTCGTAGATCGATTTCAGGTCCTGCGCGGCGATCACGCTGTCGGGGCGGACGTTGCAGAACAGTGCGAGCTTCTCGCGCTCCTTCTCGGGGATCGGCCCTTCCGAACGGCAGACCAGCACGTCGGGGGCGATGCCGATGGAGCGCAGTTCCTTGACCGAGTGCTGCGTGGGCTTGGTCTTCAACTCGCCCGACGCGCGGATATAGGGCAAGAGCGTCAGGTGCATGAAGATGCACTGGCCGCGCGGCTTGTCCTGGCTGAACTGGCGGATCGCCTCGAAGAAGGGCAGCCCCTCGATGTCGCCCACGGTGCCGCCGATCTCGCACAGCATGAAATCGACCTCGTCCTCGCCGACGCGGATGAAGTCCTTGATCTCGTTGGTGACGTGCGGGATCACCTGGATCGTCTTGCCGAGGTAGTCGCCGCGCCGCTCCTTCTCCAGCACGTTGGAATAGATCCGGCCCGACGAGACGGAATCGGTGGCCCGCGCCGCGACCCCGGTGAAGCGTTCGTAATGGCCCAGGTCGAGATCGGTCTCGGCCCCGTCATCGGTGACGAACACCTCGCCATGTTCGAAGGGGCTCATCGTGCCCGGGTCGACGTTCAGGTAGGGGTCGAGCTTGCGCAGCCGCACCGAGAAGCCGCGCGCCTGCAGCAGCGCGCCCAAGGCGGCTGACGCAAGGCCCTTGCCAAGCGACGACACCACGCCGCCCGTGATGAAAATGAACCGTGCCATGGAGAGGACGACCCCCGTGAATGCTGCTCGTGCGTTGGTGATTCGGCGCCGGAACGCCGCGGCATCACGGGGGTCGAGATATAGAGGATTCTGTCCCGCCCCGCAACCTGACCGCTAGATGCTGTTAAGGATTTCGCCGTTGCCGCAAATGGTTGTGGGTCTTGCGTGTCGGCGGGCGCGGCGGCGCGTTATCTTGTGTCAAGCTCGGCACGGCCGCGACGCGCTTTTTCGCGTGGCCTGCCACGGATGACGGATACCATGTGCGCATGTTCGGTGCTGACGGGCTCACTCGGCCCGCGGCGGCAGAAGCGGGGCGTCGCCTTCCGGCGCGACGGGCGCCGGCGGCAGCAGGTCCTCGCCGTCCGGCAGGGCTGGGGCGGACCCCTCCGCGCCGGTGTCCTCGACAGGGGCGGGGGTGCGGCCGATCTGGTCGACCACCGAGGTGCCGGCCGTGTCCCGCGCGGCGAGGATCGTGAGGGTCATCGACGTCGCGATGAAGCAGATGGCGAAGAACCAGGTCAGCTTCCCGAGCGGCGTCGCGGGGGCGCGGCCGGTGATCGCGCCGCCGCCGCCCATGCCGAGTCCGCCGCCCTCGTTGCGCTGCAACAGCACGATGCCGATCAGGCACAGCGCGAGAACGAGGTGAACGATGAGGATGACGTTTTCCATGACGGACGGCCCCGGGCTTGGTCTGGCGGTTTACCTAAGCCCAACGGGCCGCCCCCGCAACCCCTCAGGCCTTGGCCGGTTTGCCCGACTTGGCCTTCGTCGCTTCCTTGGCCGCGCGGCTGCTGGCGCGCGTCGAGCTGCGCCAGCTCAGCGCACCGGCCATGACCAGCGACAAGACCGCGAGCCCGGCCCAGGTGTTTGTGTCGTTGACCGCGTAGGTGATGATGCCTTCGCCCTCGAGGATGTAGCTCAGCAGGCCGATGATGACGAGGAACAGGATGAGCCCGACAAGGCCCATCGTGCGCAGCGTCCCGGCCAGCAGCACGAGGAGCACGAGGCCCAGCATCACGCCGATCCCGATCACGAGCGGTCTTTGATCGGCGTAGTTTGCCTGGGCCCAATCGACGTAGTTGTAACCTTCGATCGGGTTGTAGAGGGCGGCGAGCGCAAGGAAGGCGATCACCCAGCGAAGCAGGAATCCGGACATGGCGTGTCCCCCCAAGGTTATTGTCAGGTGCCGACTCTGCGGCAGAGTCTAACCTTGGATACGCCTGTTGCGTCGGATTTCGCGCTGTCGCATCGTCGCATCCCCCCGGAATTGGGGCGTTCTGTCGCAGCTTGGGGTGCTATTCGTCCACGTCGTCGACATCGGCCTGACCCGACAGCCGCCGGCGGATCAGGCTCCAGGACAGCCCCACGCCGAGCACGACCGAGAGCGCGACGAGACCGATCCAGGTGTTCCGCCCCGGATCGTCGAGGCGGAGCATCCCCCAGTCGACCATGACCCAGAGCAGCGCCGCGACGAGGGCGGCGACGAGGATCATCCCGAAGACCCCGATCGAGCGCAGGGTCGCGCGCAGGTAGACGACATAGCCCGTGAGCAGCAACAGCCCCGCCAGCACCACGAGCGACGTCGCCTCGCCCCAGGCCGCCCGCGACCAGCCCACGTAGTTCCAGTCGGTCGGGTTGTAGGTCAGCGCCAGCAGAACGAAGGCGACGAGGCAGCGCAGGATCAGTCCGGGCATGGGCGGCAGGTCTCCGATGGGCCGTCGAATCGACGGTGACTGTAGCGCCGGCGCCGCCGCGTGGGGCGAAAAACGGCTTGTCTCGGCGTCGCAGCCCGATATACCGGCGCGGGTTTGCAACGCCTAGCGCAAGGGGATCCGCCATGGCCAACGTTGTCGTCGTCGGCGCCCAGTGGGGTGACGAGGGGAAGGGCAAGATCGTCGACTGGCTGTCCGAGCGCGCCGATGTCGTCGCGCGCTTCCAGGGCGGGCACAATGCGGGCCACACGCTCGTGATCGAGGGCACCACCTACAAGCTGCACGCGCTGCCGTCGGGCGTGGTGCGCGGCGGCAAGCTGTCGGTGATCGGCAATGGCGTCGTGCTCGACCCCTGGCACCTGCTGCAAGAGATCGAGACGCTGCGCGGTCAGGGCGTGGACATCACGCCCGAGACGCTGATGATCGCCGAGAACACGCCGCTCATCATGCCGTTCCACGGCGAACTCGACCGGGCGCGCGAGGGTCAGGCCGCGGTGGCCAAGATCGGCACCACCGGGCGCGGGATCGGCCCGTGCTACGAGGACAAGGTGGGCCGGCGGGTGATCCGGGTGGCCGACCTGGCCGATGACGCCACGCTGGAGCTGCGGGTGGACCGGGCGCTGGTGCATCACAACGCGCTGCGCAGCGGCCTCGGGCTGGACGAGATCGACCGCGACGCCCTGCTGGCCGAACTGCGCACCATCGCGCCCGAGGTGCTGCGCTATGCCGCGCCGGTCTGGAAGGTGATGACCGAGGCGCGCCGTGCCGGGCGCCGCATCCTGTTCGAAGGCGCGCAGGGCGCGCTGCTCGACATCGATTTCGGCACCTACCCGTATGTCACCTCGTCGAACACCATCGCCGGGCAGGCCGCGACCGGCACCGGCATCGGGCCCGGCGCGGTCGACTTCGTGCTGGGAATCGTCAAGGCCTACACCACGCGGGTGGGCGAAGGGCCGTTCCCGACCGAACTCGACGACGAGGACGGCCAGCGCCTGGGCGAGCGCGGCCACGAGTTCGGCACCACGACCGGGCGCAAGCGGCGCTGCGGCTGGTTCGATGCGGTTCTGGTGCGCCAGACCTGCGCGACTTCGGGCGTCAACGGCATCGCGCTGACCAAGCTCGACGTCCTCGACGGGTTCGACACGCTGAGGATCTGCACCGGTTACGCGCTTGACGGCGAAACGCTCGACTACCTGCCCACGGCGGCCGACCAGCAGGCGCGCTGCGTGCCGGTCTACGAGGAACTGCCGGGCTGGTCGGACTCGACCGAGGGCGCGCGCAGCTGGGCCGACCTGCCCGCGAATGCGATCAAGTATGTCCGTCGGGTCGAGGAGTTGATCCAGTGCCCGGTGGCGCTACTATCCACCTCGCCCGAACGCGACGATACAATCCTTGTAACGGACCCCTTCGCCGACTGATGCCCCTGTCCTGGAAAGCCCGCCGCCGCTGGTCGCTCGTGATCCTCTTGATCGGGCTGCCGGCCTATATCGTGGTGGCCATCACCGTGGTCAACCTGTTCGACCGGCCGTCCTTCGTGGTGGAGTTGCTGATCTACGTCGCCTTGGGGGTCGTCTGGGCGCTGCCGTTCCGCTTCGTCTTTCGCGGGATCGGACAGCCCGATCCCGAGGCGGGAGAGCAGGACGCTCGAAAGGACGACAAGCCGAGGCGCTAGTCCCCGCCGTATCTGCTGCCCGCTGCGCCGCCCTCTCAGGCGTGCCGGCGTTCGGGTCCGTCAAGGCCGCAGCCGGTCGTGAGGCCGGGCATCACGAACATGCCGCGGCGGACCTTCTTGAAGGTCCCCACGCGCAGGAGGCTTCCGAAGGCGCGTAGAACCTCCTCGCGCTTGGTGTCCTGCCCGAGATGGCTCATCGCGAGGCGGATCACCTGGGGGCGCGAGACGCAGTCATGCCCCTCGTGCTTCAGCAGGTAGGCGGCGGCGGCTTCCAGGGTGTCGGCCATGCCGGAGACGCCGCGCTCGGCGACGAATTCCGAAAAATCGGGCTCATCTGCGAAGATGTTGCCGACGGGGCGTGGCGCCTCGTCCTCTGCGCCGGCGTCGGGCACCACCCGGCGCGGCCTGATCGCCCCGGCCGTGTCGCGCGGGGCGGTGCGGGGGCGGTCGACGCGCTGTTCGCAGACCAGCATCAGCGGTGCGAGGCGTTGCCGCTCCTCGGGTCGGGGCGTCTCGCGGTTGCCGCGGACGACCTTGGCCAGCACCTGGCGGTAGGGGCGGCGCGCGTTCTCCTCGTCCGGGCGGCGGCCCGCGCCATCGGTCTTGCGATCGGCGAAGGTGGCGGCGACGGCGGCCTTCAGATGCGCGATGGAGGCGCGGCGACGCTGCTGCTCGGCACCGTCGAGCTTGGTATTGGTTTCATCCCAGAGCCGTTGCAGCGCGGTTTCGACGGCCTTCGGATCGGGCCGGGGGGTGGTCGGCGCGTCGTCGGCCGGTTGCGGCGCGGTCTCACCGGCCGGCTTTGTCGCCTCGGGCGCGCGGGGTTCGTCGGCGCCTTCGGCCTTCGTTTCGGCGTCCTCGGCGGCGGCCGGCGCGGCGTTTTCCGCGCGCTCGGGCATCGTCCGGCCACTGTCCGTCGTGGGCTGCGCCGGGGCCGGCGTTGTCTGCCACTCGGCCTCGAATTCCGCGCGGGCTGCGGCGAGATCGGCCTGAAGCTCGGCCTCGAGGGCCTCGGGCAACCGGCCGTCCTCGGCGACGGGCGGGGGGTGCGGCACGGCGGCCGGCGGGGTTTCCGGCGCCGGTGCCACGGGATCGGGAGCGCGGGCGGCGAGATCGGCGCGCTTGAGCTTCAGAACCCGGGCGCGCGGTCGCGGCGCTGGTGGGGTCGCCTGAACCGTGTCGGCCGTCGGCCCAGCTGTGAGTGTCGGAGGCGCGTGCGCGGCGCCCCGGCCCGCCCTGGCGTCGTCCGCGTTCCCATGCGCGTCGGCGGCGGTGGGTTGACCGGCCTCGGGTGGGGGCGACGCGGCTTCGTTTATCGGTGCGCCGTGTCCGGGCACGGGCGGCGTGGGGCCGGTCGCGGCTTCTGCCGACGGCTCCGCAATGGGGGTATCCGGCGCTTCTGCTGCCGGATCAGGCCACTTTGGGTCGGGGGAGCCCTCCGTATCGGGCGCGGGCGCGTCCTCTTCGGGCCCGGTGTCGTCCCAGGCCATGGGCGGCGCTGCGTCCGTCGGCATCGCGGGCGCCGCGGCGCGGGCGTTCTCGACCACCGCGCGGATTCGCGCCAGCTTGGCGGCAACCGATTCCGTTTCGTCATCGCTGCGCGGGCCGGACACGGGCGCGTCCTCGGCGGCGGGCGGCGCGGCGCCCCGGGCCGGGGGCGACCGCATCTCGCTCGAGGCGCCGGGCAGGCGCGCGGGACGCAGCACGATGCCGTCCTCGCCGATCTGCGTCTCGACCCGCTTGCGGATTTCGCGCTCGGCAATCCGCTGCAGCATCTCGGCATCAGGGGTGGGCGGTTCCGCCCCGAAGTAACGATCATCCGCCGCGAGGTCGCGGAAATACTCGGCAATCGCCTTCATCGTGTCGAAGGAGTCGTCGAACCCTTCCAGGGTGCACGAGAAGGTGCCGTAGGACACCGTCAGTATCTTGCTCGCACCGACCATACGTCGCTCGCTTTCTCCCTGCACCGATGGCTCACATGTTTACCATAGTGTGGTTCCCAAAGATGAACGGAAAGGGTTTTTTTATTGGATTTTTCAGTGTTTCTCTTGTGTTGGCTCTAATCGTGCCGCATCGGTGCCACCATGTCGCCCCATTTGCTTCAGGCTTCCGCTCCAATCACCCTTCTTGGTGGCGGAAAGGTTAACGCGAATCACTTGTCGCGCGCGCTTGCGCTGGCGCCCGAGATCGTGGCGGCCGACAGCGGAGCGGATGCGGCGCTGGCGGCGGGACACCGGCCCGGCCGCGTCATCGGCGATCTCGACTCGGTGTCCGAGGCGGCGCTCGCAGTGCTTCCGCCCGGCTGCTTGCACCGCATCTCCGAACAGGAGAGCACCGACTTCGAGAAATGCCTGCGCGTGGTGGACGCGCCGCTGATCCTGGGGCTCGGTTTCCTGGAACCCCGGCTGGACCATGCGCTTGCGGCGATGAACGTGCTCGCCCGCTTCCCCGGCCGGCGGTGCATCCTGCTGGGCGAAACCGACCTTTGCTTTCTCTGTCCGCCGGACTTGCGCCTCGCGCCGCCGGAGGGCGCGCGCCTGTCGCTGTTTCCGCTGAGCCCGGTCGCCGCGACCAGCGAGGGGCTGCGCTGGCCCATCGCCGGGATCGACTTCGCCCCGGGCGGCCGGATCGGCACCTCGAACGAGGTCACGGGGCCGGTGCGGATAACCGTCGCCTCGGGGGCGCTGGCGGTGATCCTGCCGGTCGGGGAACTGGAGGCGACGGCCGCGGCGCTCATGGCGGGGGCGGCGGCGGGCGGCTGAGGTGGCGCTCGCGCAGGAAGACGTAGAGCCCCGCGCCCATGATGATCGCGATCCCGAGGAGCGACTGCGCATCCGGCAGGTCCTGGAAGATCAGGTAGCCCAGGACCGTCGCCGCGACGATCTCAAGATATTGCAGCGGCGCGATCACCGGCGTGGGTGCGAGGCTGACGGCGGCGCTGATGAAGAGATGTGCGATTGTGGCGGCGATGCCGACGCCCAGCAGCCACAGCCAGAAGATGCCGTGAGGCATCACCGGGTCGAGGGGCGCGACGCCGGAGCCTTCGAACAGGACCAGCGCCGGCAGGATCAGGATGCAGGCGGCCAGCGCCGTCCAGGCCTGCAGGGCCACCGGGTGCAGGCGCCGCGCGACATGGCGCGTCAGCACCACGTAGTTGGCGAAGCAGAACGCGGTGACGAGCGGCAGAAGTGCGATCGGGCCGAACGCGGCAAAGCTCGGCCGGATCACCAGGAGCGCGCCCCCGAACCCCACTACGCAGGCTAGGATGCGGCGCCAGCCGACGGCCTCGCGCAGGAAAAGCGCGCCGAGCAGCGTCAGGATGAAGGGTTCGACAAAGAAGATCGCGATGGCGTCGGCGAGCGGCATCGCGCGCAGCGCGGCGAAGAAGGCCGAGGTCGCGACGAGGATCAGCCCGGCGCGGGCGAAATGCAGGGCCGCCTCTGCGGGCGTCGGGCGGGCGAGGGTGGCAAGCGCCGCGGCGACCGGGAAAAGCAGCAGGACCTGGAGCGTGAAGCGCGCGGCCACGATCTGGCCCACCGGGATCTCCGCGGCGGCGAGCTTTGCGAAACTGTCCATCACCGGGGCGGTGACGGTGAAGCCGATCATCAGGAGGATGCCGGGAACGATGCGGTCCTGCGTGGCGCTCATGTGCCCCGTTTGCCCGCTCGGCCGCGTTTCGTCCAGTGGCTTTCGGCGCGCCGCCGGCACGAAAAAAGGCGCGCGGGACGTCCCGCGCGCCGGCATGGTTCAGGCGTCGGGCGGCGTCAGACCGCCGCTGCGTCGGCGTGCTTCGCGGTGTTGCCTGTCGCCTCTTTCTCCTTCGCCTCGATCGCCTGCGGCCCACCCGTGGCGATTTCGATCCGGCGGGGCTTCAGCGATTCCGGCACCTCGCGCACCAGGTCAAGGTGCAGCATGCCGTCGACATGCGTCGCGCCGGTCACGCGCACATGGTCGGCCAGCGCGAAGCGCCGCTCGAAGGCGCGGGTGGCGATGCCGCGGTGCAGGTAGGCGCGTTCGGTCTCTTCCGGCGCCTTGCGCGCGGCGACGACCAGTTCGTTCTCCTTCACCTCGACGGACAATTCGTCGGCGGCGAAGCCCGCCACGGCGATCGAGATGCGATAGCCGTTCTCGCCGGTCTTCTCGATGTTGTAGGGCGGGTAGCTCGGCTGGGTCACGTCATTGGCCAGCAGCCGGTCCATCATGTCGGCCACCCGGTCGAAGCCCACGGTGGCGCGGTAGAGCGGTCCGAAATCGTAGTGTCGCATGTCAGTCATCCTCCTTGGAGCGATGTGAAGAGTGCCCTCCCGGCGTGGGACGGGCGATTGCGCGGACCCGTCTGGCGCCCGCGAGCCGACATCTGGGAAAGACCGGGGCCGCTTTCAAGGGGGTCAGGGCCGCACGAAACGCGCCCCGATCTCGCGGTTTGCATCGGCCGCCGGGAGGCGTCGCGCCGCGAACCCCTCCTTGGGGAAAACGCCGCGGCCTGCCCGCAGCGCGTCGGTGAGATCGCCCAGCACGCGGCCCGCGTCGAGCCCGAAGGCGAGGCTTTCGCCCTCTTCGCGGTGGCCGCCCGACACGATCGAGACGATCCGCGCCCGTCCCGACGAGGTCTCGAAGACCGGCGCCCCGGAAGAGCCGAACCAGACGTCGCAGGACAGCGCATAAGTGGCCTCGCCGCGGTCCAGCACCGTGCAGCCCCGCTGCCAGGACAGGGCCGCCGCGCGCCCGCGGGCATAGGAGACGACGCTGACCGTGCCCCCGCGGGGCACCGGGCGGCCAACCGCGAACGGGGCGGCGGTGGCGGCGGGGATCGGGGCCGCCAGTTGCACGAGCGCCGCATCCGCTTCGAGGCGGGCGAGAGCGTTCTCGCTTCGGTCGCGGTAGTCTTCGTGGATCACGGCGCGGCGGCCCCGGACCTCGGCGATGGCTTGTCCGTCGCGCAACCCGGCGCGGAAGGTCAGCCGGCCGGGGTCCACCCGGGCGCCCTCGGGCCCGAACAGGCAATGGGCGGCGGTCAGCACGAGGTCGGGCGCGACGAGGACGCCGGTGCAGAACGCGCCGTCGGTATGGTCGAGGCGTCCGACCGCCTCCCATCCGAGGAGGTCCGCCCGCTGGCCAAGCCGGCGCAGGCCGGTATCGGCGCCGGCCGCCAGCGCGGAGAGCGCGAGCCCGGCGACAAGGCAGAGGCCGAACGCGCGCATCCGCTCAGGGCCGTAGGAACTTGGCGCCGCCATCGGCGCGCGCGCCACCTTGGCCGAAGCGATGCAGGGGCGGCGCGGTGGCCCCCAGAACGCCCTCGCCGATGGCGAGCCGTTCCCGCAGCAGGTCGAGATCGTCGCCGAGCGCGGTGCCGAGCGACACCTTGCGATGCGCCAGTTCGGCCTTGGCCGAGACCACCGAAACGACCCGCGGCACCCCGTTTTCCAGCCGGAAGACCGGCGCGCCCGAGGCCCCGAACTCGACATCGCAGGACAGCACCAGCATCTTGGGCCGGCGGGCGAGGACGTGGCAGACCTCTTGCAGAGAGGGCGCCTCGGCCCGGTCCTGGGCATAGGAGACCACGCCCACCTCGTCGCCCTTGCGCGGCCCGGCCGCGATGGCGAAAGGCACCAATCCCGGCAGACTGATATCCCGGTCGAGTTGCAACAGGGCGAGGTCATGTGCCACGCGCTTCAGCGCCCCGTCGTCGGCATATTCGTAATCGGGATGGACGATGCCCCGGCGCACCCGCCGATAGGCCTCGGCCCGGCCGTTGCGCCACCCCGCGCGGAATTCCACTTCGCTTACGGTCAGCGGCTGGCCGGTGCGCCTGTCGAACAGGCAATGGGCGGCGGTCAGCACGAGGTCGGGCGCGATCAGCGCCCCGGTGCAGAAGCCGGACCGGCCGAGTTCGAGCCGCCCCACCGCCTCCCAGCCGCGGGAGTCGTCCCCGGTCGCCAGCGCGCGCAGCGGCATGTCCTTGGCGGTCACGCTGCCTGCGCCGAGGCAGGACAGCATCCAGGCGAGCGCCGCGATCAGACGGAGGTTGCGTGCCATGGACGTGCGATAGCAGGCCCGCGCGGCAAGATTGTGGCCGCGCCGTGTGCGAGGTCAGGCCGTCAGCGCCCGCGGGCGCGGCCCGCCCGTGGCCCAGTCGAGCAGTTCGACCGTATGCACCACCGGGATCTCCGTTCCCGACCCGATCTGCATCATGCAGCCGATGTTCCCCGTGGCGATGACCTCGGGCGCCTTGGCTTCCAGCGTCCGCACCTTGCGCGCCTTCAGCTTGGCCGAAATCTCGGGCTGGAGCAGGTTGTAGGTGCCGGCCGATCCGCAGCAGAGATGGGCGTCGGCAGGCTCCACGACCTCGAAGCCCGCGCGTTTAAGCAAATCCTTCGGCGCGGTCTTGATCTGCTGGCCATGCTGCAGGGAGCATGCCGCGTGATAGGCCACCCGCATTCCGACTGCGCCCGCGGGCATCTCCAGCGTCGCCAGCAGTTCCGAGACGTCAATGGCGCGGTCCGACACCGCCTGGGCCGCTTCGGCCAGGGGCTCGTTCCGGAACATGTGGCCGTAATCCTTGACCGTCGTTCCGCAGCCGCTGGTGTTGATGACGATGGCGTCGAGCCCTTCGCCCGCGATCTCCGCGCCCCAGGCGCGGATGTTCCGTGCGGCCAGGGCGTGGCTGTCGGCCTCGCGCCCCATGTGATGCGTCAGCGCCCCGCAACAGCCCGCGCCGCGGGCCACCACCACCTCGCAGCCCAGCCGACGCAGGAGCCGGATCGTGGCGTCGTTGATATCGGTGTCGAGCGCCCGCTGCGCACAGCCCGTCAAAAGCGCCACCCTCTTTTTTCGCGCCCCCTGCGCCGGGAACACCTGCGGCGCGTCGTTGGGGCTGGGCTTCGGCAGGGTCTCGGGCACCATCACCAGCATCGCCCTGATCCGCGCGTCGGGCATCAGCGCGGCCACCGGCCGGCCCAGCTTGGCCAGTCGCATCGCCAGCCGGAACCGGGCAGGGTAGGGCAGAACATGCGCGAGCACCCAGCGCAGCGCGCGGTCGCGGAACGGTCGGCGGTAGGTCTTCTCGATATGGGCGCGGGCGTGGTCGACGAGATGCATGTAATGCACGCCCGAGGGGCAGGTCGTCATGCAGGCGAGGCAACTGAGGCACCGGTCGATATGCTTGACGGTCTTTTCGTCCGCCGGCCGGTCGTTCTCCAGCATGTCCTTGATCAGGTAGATGCGCCCCCGCGGGGAATCGAGTTCGTCGCCCAGCACCTGGTAGGTCGGGCAGGTCGCCGTGCAGAACCCGCAATGGACGCAGGCGCGCAGGATCTCGTTCGACCGCGCGATGGCGGGGTCCTGCAACTGCTGTTCGGAGAAGTTCGTCTGCATCCCTTCCTCGTGTCCCTTGCGCGCAGGTACCGATCAGCCGGCCACTGCGATGTGTTCCTCGACGAAGCGCAACAGGTCGGTGCCCGAGGTCGTCACCGCCTTGACCCCGGCCGCCTGCAACTCCTCGCGCCGGCGCAAAGCCCGTACCGACGCGAAAACCAGCATGGGCACGTCGATCTCCGCGCTCCGGAGCTGCTGCGCCAGATCCCGGCCCGCCATCGGACGGCTGACGCCCGCCTCCGTTCGACCGAGATCGCTGATGACGACGCCGAAGGCATCGGGTCCGGTCCCGAGAAGCTGCATCGCTTCCTCGGTCGAGCGCGCTGTTTCGACCCGAATGCCACGGTCCCGCAGGGCCGCGACCAGGAAGCTGTTGTTCTCCGGGTGGTCGTCCACCCACAGCACCCCCGCCGGACGGGCGCGCCCGGCGGGGGTCGTGCGCTCCGCCTCTCGTGCGCTTTGCGCCTTGGGCGCCGCTCGCCCCTCGAGGACCTGCGACACTTGCCGTTCCAGACGAACAATCTTGTCGGCGGAGTCCTTGAGTTGCTTTTCGAATTGCGTGGTCGCGTTCTGGACGCTCAACTCCGCTCCGCCCATCCTGACGGTGAAACCCCGCGATTTGAGCACGGCCACGAGATAGGGCCACAACCGCCAGACAAGAACGAGCACCGCGGCCGGCAAAAGCACTGCGCCGAGGGCTTCAAGCAGCCGCGCAAGGCCTTCGGCCGACGCGCCCTGGCCGGATTGGCTTTCCATCGCTGCTGCCGCGGTCCGCATCGCCTCGGCCGCCAGGCAGGTCTGCTGCTCGAGCGAGTTGGCCGGAAAGCTGCAATCCGCCATCCCCATGCTCCTTCGGTCAGGGGCCCATCAGCCCGGGGTTGAGGATGCCGCGCGGGTCGAATTGCGCGCGCAGGCCGCGGGCCAGCGCGGCCAGCGGCGCCGCGTCGGGCTGAAAGACCGGCACCGTCGCTCGCAACGCCTCCGGTGCCTTGACCAGGGTGGCATGACCGCCGCCGAGTTCGGGATCGGCCATGGCCTCCTGCAGGTCCCTGTGAAAGCGGGCGGCGCCCGACATCGGGTCGTCGGCACCGTAGAGCGGCGCGTAGGCGGCGGCCTGCGCCTCGCTCATCCCGATCCAGCACAGCCCGCCTGCCCAGTCGAACAGGCGGTCGAGATCGGCCGTCCGGTCGAGATCGGCCATCAGCCCCGCGGGCATCGCCCCAGGCGCCATCGAGACCCGCCAGACATAGGCGCAGCCCGCCAGCGCCGTGGCATCGCGGATCGCCCGCCACAGGCCCGCGGTCTCCTCCGCCCCACGCTCCACCGTTACCTCGCCAAGGTCGCGCAGAAGCGCGGTCATCCGCTCTGCACGGTATGCCACCGAGCCCGCAAAGCCCTCGATCCGAAGGTGGACCCGTTTCTCGGCCGGGACCCAGGCCGCGCCCGACACTTCGAATGGGCTCTTCATCGCACGGGTCATCGCGTCGAAGGCGCGCCCGCTCGGGGCGCCGTGCAGCGTCACGGTCGCCACGCTCTCGGGCGCGGGCAACACCTTGAAGGCGACCTCGGTCAGCAGGCCGAGGGTGCCGCGGCTGCCGGCCATGAGCTTGACCAGGTCATAGCCGGTGACGTTCTTCATCACCCGCCCGCCGTTGCGGATCACTTGGCCGCGCCCGTCGACGAACCGCACGCCCAGCAGCGCGTCGCGGCAGGCACCCGCCTGCAGGCGCCGCGGCCCGGACACGTTCGCGGCCACCACGCCGCCGATCGTCGGAATGCCCGCGGTTCCCAGAAGCCTCCGATGGTCCATCGGCTCGAAGGCCAGCCGCTGGCCCTCGGCGGCGAGCAGCCGTTCGACCTCGGCCAGCGGCGTGCCCGCCCTGACCACCAGGGTCAGCGCGCCGGGCTCGTAGAGTTCGACCCCCGCGAGCCCGGCCACCGACAGATCGTCGCCCTCGACCGGCGCGCCGACCGGCCGCGTGCCGCCCCCCAGGATCCTGAGCGGCCCCCTGGCGCCCGCCACCGCTTCGGCCAGTTTGGCCTCCGTTCCGGGTGTCATCATTCTTCTTGGTCCAAATACTCCGGGGGTGAATTGCCCGCAGGGCAAGAGGGGGCAGCGCCCCCTCAGCCTGCCCGCCGCGCCGCGGTCGCCTCCAGCGGAAAGACCTTCGCCGGGTTCAACAACCAGCCCGGGTCGAACACGTCCTTCACCCGCAATTGCGCCTCGATATCCGGCCGCTCGAACTGCACGGCCATCAGGTCGCGCTTCTCGATGCCCACGCCGTGCTCGCCGGTCAGGCAGCCGCCCGCCTTGACGCAGAGCTTGAGAATTTCCGCTCCGAACGCCTCGCAGCGTTCCAGGTCGCCGGGCTTGTTCGCGTCGAACAGGATCAGCGGGTGCATGTTGCCGTCGCCGGCGTGGAACACGTTGGCGACATCCAGCCCGAACTCGCCCGACATCTCGCCGATACGCTTCAGCACGAAGGGCAGGGACGAGACCGGGATCGTCCCATCGAGACACATGTAGTCGTTGATCTGCCCCATCGCGCCGAAGGCCGACTTGCGGCCCAGCCAGATCCGTGCGCTTTCCTCCTCGGACCCGCTTTCGCGCAGTTCGACGGGATCATGCTTGCGCGCGATCTGCGTGATCAGGCCCAACTGCTCGTCGATCTCGGCCGCGCTGCCCTCGACCTCGACGATCAGGAGCGCCTCGCAATCTGGATAGCCCGCGCCAGCGAAGGCCTCGGTCGCGCGGATGCAGGGCCGGTCCATGAACTCGATCGCCACGGGCAGCACGCCGGCCTTGATGATGTCCGCCACGCAGGCGCCCGCGACCTCGGACGACTCGAACCCCATCAGGACGGGCCTTGCGCCCTCGGGTTTCGGCAGGATGCGCAGGGTCGCCTCGGTGACGACGCCCAACTGCCCCTCGGACCCGCAGATCAGGCCCAGCCAGTCATAGCCGCCCGCGTCGAGATAGGGGCCGCCGATCTCGACGACGGTGCCGTCCATCATGACCAGGGTCACGCCCAGCAGGTTGTTGGTCGTGACCCCGTATTTCAGACAATGCGCCCCGCCCGAATTCATCGCGATGTTGCCAGCGATGGCGCAGGCCAGTTGCGAGGACGGGTCGGGGGCGTAGAAGAAGCCGTCCTCCTCCACGGCGCCGGTGACGCTCAGGTTGGTGCGGCCCGCCTGCACCCGGATGAAGCGGTTGTCGTGATCGACCTCGCGCACCTCGTTCAGCCGCGCCACGCCCAGGATCACGCTGTCGGCGGTGGGCAGCGCGCCGCCGGCAAGCGAGGTGCCCGAGCCGCGCGGGACGACCGGTACCCGCTCCTCGTGACAGATGCGCAGGATGTCCGAGACCTCCTGCGTCGAGGCCGGAAGCACCGCGGCCAGCGGCGGGCAGCGATAGGCGGTCAGCGCGTCGCATTCATAGGCCCGCGTTTCGGCCGGGTCGTGGATCACCGCATCTGCGGGCAGCACCTCTTGCAGCCGGCGCACCACGTGATCCTTCTTGGCCATCACCGCGGCGTCCGGGGCGGGCATCTCCATGGCGCTCTCCTCGCTGAATTGGTCAGGAAATATAACCAATATTCCGCGCTGACAAGCGTTTTCCCCCGGGGATAGGCTGGCGGCCATGGAGCTTATCGACCGGATCGCCCTGTTCACGCCGCTCGACGCCGTCGCCCTGGGCCTTTGGGTGGGGGCGTGGGTCGGGATCGGCTGGCTGATCGAAAGTCCGCCGGCCCGGCATCCGTCGGTCTCGGTGCTGATGACGCGGTTCCGGCGGGAGTGGATGCGACAGATGTGCGCCCGCCAGTCGCGGATCTTCGATTCCAACATCCTGTCGACGCTGCGGCAGGGCACGACCTTCTTCGCCTCCGCCTCGATGATCATCATCGGCGGCGGTCTGGCGCTGATCGGCAATACCGAGCGGCTGCTGGGGCTGGCCGAGGACCTGACGCTGAGCGCGGCGCCGGCGGTGGTCTGGGAACTCAAGATCATGGCGTTGCTCCTCTTCGTGGCCAACGCCTTCCTGAAATTCGTCTGGTCGCACCGGTTGTTCGGCTATTGTGCGGTGATCATGGCGGCCGTGCCGAACGACGCCGCGGACCCGCAGGCCGATCGTCGCGCCGCCCAGGCTGCAGAGCTCAACAGCACCGCCGCGCGCAGTTTCAACCGCGGCATGCGCTCGCTCTATTTCGCGCTGGGCGGGCTGGCCTGGCTGCTGGGCGCGGTGCCGCTCATCCTGGCCACGGGGATCACGCTCTTCGTGTTGCTGCGGCGGGAGTTCGCGTCGAGGTCGCGGCGCGCGCTGATCGGGGAGACGGGGGTTTGAGCCGACGGCGCGCCGTTCCCGCGACCGGCTGACAGGGACGCGCTCGCTGGCACGCGCCTCGGTCTGCGCGAACTGCTCCACACGCATGCGGACGAACAGCCCTTCACCCGCAGCCTGCCGGACGTCACGAGCCGGTGCCGCCGGGCGGAGACGGTTGGCCCCCGGTCCGCAGATCAGCAGTTCGGGACATTGACGGCGAGCCCGCCAAGGGCGGTTTCCTTGTAGCGCTCGTTCATGTCCGCGCCGGTCTGGCGCATCGTCTCGATGCAGGCGTCGAGTGGCACGAAATGCTCTCCGGTGCCGCGCAGGGAGAGCGAGGCCGCCGAAACCGCCTTGATCGCGCCGAGGCCGTTGCGCTCGATGCAGGGCACCTGAACCAGCCCCTTCACCGGGTCGCAGGTCATGCCGAGGTGATGCTCCAGCGCAATCTCGGCGGCGTTTTCCACCTGTTCTGGCGTGCCGCCCAGCACGGCGGCCAGCCCCGCGGCGGCCATGGCGCTGGCCGAGCCCACCTCCGCCTGGCAGCCGCATTCCGCCCCCGAGATCGATGCGTTGCGCTTGATGATGCTGCCGATCGCCGCCGCGGTCAGCAGGAACTCTCCGACCTGGCCTGAATGGGCGCCGGGGACATGGTCGAGCCAGTAGCGGATCGTGGCCGGGACCACGCCCGCCGCGCCATTGGTGGGCGCGGTCACCACCTGGCCGCCGGCGGCATTCTCCTCGTTCACCGCCATCGCATAGACGCTCATCCAGTCGTTGATCGTGTGCGGCGGCGTCAGGTTCAGTCCGCGTTCGGCCCTCAGCGCCTCTTGGATGCCGTGCGCGCGGCGCCGGATGTTCAGCCCGCCGGGCAGCGTGCCGTCGGTGGTCAGCCCGCGGTCGATGCAGTCCGACATCACCGCCCAGATCGTGCCGAGGCCCTTCTCGATCTCGGCCGCGCTGCGCAGGGTCCGTTCGTTGGCGTGCTTCATCGCGGCGACCGACAGGCCGGCGCGCGCGGCCATCTCCAGCATCTCGGCGGCACTGCGGAACGGGTAGGGGACGGAGGCGGCCGGCTGGGTGGCGGGCTCGCCCTCGGCAAGTTCGGCCTCGGTGCGCACGAAGCCGCCGCCGATGGAATAATACGTCTCCGACAGGATCACGTCGCCCTGCGCATCGGTCGCGCTGAGGATCATGCCGTTGGCATGCCCGGGCAGCGGCCGGTCGTAGTCGAAGTGCAGGTCCCGCGCGGGATCGAAGGCCAGCGGCTTCAGCCCCTCGGGCGCCACGCGAGCCTCGCGGCGGATGCGGGCAAGTGCTGCCTCGGCGGCCTCGGCGTCGTAGGCCTCGGGGGTGAAGCCGTCGAGCCCGAGGATTACCGCCCGGTCGGTGGCATGGCCCACCCCCGTGAAGGCGAGCGAGCCGTGCAGCGAGGCCTTCACGCCGTGCGGATGGAACGGCGAGTTGCGCAGCAGGTCGAGAAATCGCGCGGCTGCCACCATCGGCCCCATCGTGTGCGAGGACGAGGGGCCGATGCCGACCTTGAAGATGTCGAAGACGGACAGATACATGCGCGCTCCTCCCTTGTCATAAGGTGGTGTCGGTGCGCTGGCTTTCCATCCCGAAAGCGACGCACCATGTGTCCTCGGCGCTCCCGCGCAGATTCACGAGTCGCGGCCGCGCAGGGGAGAGGCGGCCGCCGGCCAGCCGCTTCCGCGCCTTGGGTCCCGTGGCCGGCGAGGGCGACATCCGGCCCCCGGTGCGGCCCATGCCATGCGGTATCCGATTGCCCCTCGCGGCTCCGGGCCATCTTGCCTATAAGGGCCGGGACCGGACAGAGGAGACCTGCCATGCAAGGAGAATTGTCCCCCATCGACAGGGCCAAGTTCGCCGCGGCCAAGCGGTCCTGCGCCTTCGTGGAAAGCGGGATGCGCGTGGGGCTGGGCACCGGCTCGACGGCGGCCTGGATGGTGCGCGGCCTGGGCGAGCGGGTGCGCGAGGAAGGGCTGAAGATTCGCGGCGTTCCGACGTCGAGCCGCACGGCGGCCCTGGCCCGCGAGATGGGGATCGAGGTGGTCACGCTCGACGAGGCGAGGTGGCTGGACGTCACCATCGACGGGGCCGACGAGTTCGACGCCGACCTCAACCTCATCAAGGGCGGCGGTGGGGCGCATCTGCAGGAGAAGATCGTCGCCACCGCGTCCGACCAGATGATCGTGATCGCCGACCCGGCCAAGGAGGTCGCGCATCTGGGTGCCTTCCCGCTGCCGCTGGAGGTGATTCCCTTCGGCCTGAACGCCACCAGGGCGCTGGTCGAGGAGGCGCTGGAAAGCCTGGACGTGTTTGGCCGCGAGACGGTGCTGCGGATGGACGGCGACACGCCCTTCGTCACCGACGAGGGCAATCACGTTCTCGACCTGCATCTCAAGCGCATCGGCAATCCGCGCCAACTCTCGCTGGTGGTCAACCAGATTCCCGGCGTTGTCGAGAACGGGCTGTTCATCGACATCTGCGACGTGGTCGTGATCGGCGAGGGCGACGGCCGGGTCGAGGTGCGCGACATCAATGCCGGCACGATCACTCACGACCGGGTCGAGATCCCCGAGAACGACAACCTCTTTTCCGATATCTGAGCAGACAGCGATGGCCTTCGACTACGATCTTTTCGTCATCGGCGGCGGTTCGGGCGGTGTGCGCGCGGCCCGGCTTGCGGCCTCCGAGGCGGGTGCGAAAGTGGCGCTCGCCGAGGAATACCGCATGGGCGGCACCTGCGTTATCCGCGGCTGCGTGCCCAAGAAGCTGATGGTCTTCGCCTCGGGCTATGCCGGCGCGATGGACGATGCCCGCGCCTTCGGCTGGGAGGTGGCGGCCGGCGGGTTCGACTGGCCGCTGTTCCGCGGGAAGCTCGATGCCGAGCTCGACCGGCTGGAGGGCATCTATCGGACCAACCTGCAAAAGGCCGGGGTGGACATCTTCGATGCCCGCGCCACGCTTGCCGACCCCCACACCGTGCGGCTGGCCGACGGCACCGAGAAGACCGCGCGCCATATCCTGGTCGCGACCGGCGGGCGGCCCTTCGTGCCCGAGTTTCCGGGCGCCGAGCACGTCATCACCTCGAACGAGGTGTTCCGGTTTGAGGCGCTCCCGAAAAGGGTCCTGATCGTCGGCGGGGGCTACATTGCCTGCGAATTCGCGTGCATCCTCAACGGGCTGGGCGTCGAGGTCACGCAATATTACCGCGGCGCGCAAATCCTGCGCGGCTTCGACGAGGAGGCGCGCGGCCATATCGCGGGGGCGATGTGTGACAACGGCATCGATTTGCGCGTCGGCACGGTGGTTCAGCGGATCGACCGCGTGGAGGAGGGGCTCTGGGTCAAGTCCACCGACGGCCATGATGCCGTCTACGATGAGGTGCTTTACGCCACGGGCCGGGTGCCGAACACCGAGGGGCTCGGGCTCGAACAGGCCGGCGTGAAGCTGCGCCAGAACGGTGCCGTCGAGGTCGACGCCTATTCGCAGACATCCGTGCCCTCGATCTATGCCGTGGGCGACGTGACCGACCGGGTCAACCTCACGCCCGTGGCGATCCGCGAGGGCGCGGCCTTCGTCGAGACGGTGTTCAAGGGCAACGCGACCAGGGCGGATCATGCGCTGGTGCCGGGGGCGGTCTTCACCCAGCCCGAGTTCGGAACGGTGGGGATGACCGAGGAAGAGGCCAGCGCGCACGGGCCGATCGAGGTCTACGCCACCGCGTTCCGGCCGATGCAGACGGGTTTTGCCGGGCGCGAGGACAGGGTGCTGATGAAGCTGATCGTCTGTGCCCGCAGCCGCAAGGTGCTGGGCTGCCATATCGTGGCCGACCATGCCGGCGAAATGATCCAGCTTGCGGCCATCGCCATCAAGATGGGCGCGACCAAGGAAGATTTCGACCGCACGGTCGCGGTGCACCCGACGATGGCCGAGGAACTGGTGACGCTGAAAGCCCCCGTGAGGACGGGTTGAATTCGGTCGCGCGGCGACCAGTTAGAGCACACGGAAAGCGTGCCGAGCGAGACGAGAAACAAAAGAAGGTAAGACCTGCATGGCTGGACAAAGTGGAGGTCCCTGGGGGGGCGGAGGCTCGGGCCAGGGCGGCGGAGGCAACCGCGGCTCTGGCGGCGGCAACGGAGGCCGTGGCCCCGGGGGCGAGCCGCCCCAGATCCCCGAGATCGACGAGTTGATGCGCCGCGGGCAGGAGCAGCTGCGCGTGCTGATGGGCGGCAAGGGTGGCCCGGGTGGCGGCGGTGGCCCCAAGCTGACGCGGGGGGGCATCATTCTCGGCCTTCTGGCCGCGATCGGGGTCTGGCTCTTCGCGTCGTTCTACACCGTGAAGCCCGAAGAGCAGTCGGTTGAACTGTTCCTCGGCCGCTATCTCGAGACCGGCCAGTCGGGTCTGAACTTCGCGCCGTGGCCGCTTGTCAGGGCCGAGGTCATCAACGTCACCAGCGAGCGCATCGAGGATATCGGCGTCGGCCGCGCCGGCGGCGATGCCGGGCTGATGCTGACCGGAGATGAGAACATCGTCGATATCGACTTCCAGGTGGTCTGGAACGTCAACGACCCCACGGAATTCCTGTTCAATCTGCGCGATCCGCGGCAGACGATCCGCGCCGTGTCGGAATCGGCGATGCGCGAGATCATCGCCCAGTCGCAACTCGCGCCGATCCTGAACCGCGACCGCGGCCTGATCGCCGCCCGGCTGCAGGATCTGATCCAGTCGACCCTGGACAGCTACGACGCCGGGATGAACGTGATCCGGGTGAACTTCGACAAGGCCGACCCGCCGCAGGAGGTGATCGACGCCTTCCGCGAGGTCCAGGCCGCCGAGCAGGAACGCGACCGGCTCGAGAAACAGGCCGACGCCTATGCCAACCGCGTGGTCGCCGGGGCAAGGGGCGAGGCCGCGCAGGTTCTCGAAGAGGCCGAGGGTTACCGCGCCCGGGTCGTCAACGAGGCCCAGGGTGAGGCGAGCCGTTTCACCGCCGTTCTTGACGAGTATCGCAAGGCGCCGGAGGTCACCCGCAAGCGCCTTTACCTCGAGACGATGGAGCAGGTGCTGGGCGATGTCGACAAGATCATCCTCGACGAGGGCAGCACCGGCACGAGCGGCGTGGTGCCCTACCTTCCGCTGAACGAACTGCGCCGGCAGAGCGGCGCCCAGACCCAGGGGAACTGAGCCATGAAGAAGACCGCATTCCTGCTTCCGATCCTCTTCGTTGCCTTGATCGTTCTCCTGTCCTCGGTCTTCATCGTGGACGAGCGCGAGCGGGCGCTGGTGCTGCAGTTCGGTCAGGTCAAGGCCGTCAAGCAGGACCCGGGGCTCGCCTTCAAGGTGCCGCTGATCCAGGAGGTCGTGCGCTACGACGACCGAATTCTCAGCCGTGACATCGACCCGCTCGAGGTCACGCCGCTGGACGACCGGCGCCTCGTGGTCGATGCCTTCGCGCGCTACCGTATCACCGATGTCGTCCAGTTCCGTCAGGCGGTCGGCGTGGGTGGCATCGCCGCGGCCGAGACCCGGCTCGACAGCCTGCTGCGCGCGGCGACCAGAGAGGTGCTGGGCTCGGTCTCGTCGAACGACATCCTGTCGTCCGACCGGGCCGCGCTGATGCAGCGCATCCGCAATGCCGCCGCCGAGGAAGCGAACAGCCTGGGGCTGGACATCGTCGACGTGCGGCTGAAGCGCACCGACCTGCCCGTGCAGAACCTGGAGGCGACCTTCGCCCGGATGCGGGCCGAGCGCGAACGCGAGGCCGCCGACGAGATCGCGCGCGGTGAGGAAGCCGCCCAGCGGATTCGCGCCCAGGCCGACCGGACCGTGGTGGAACTCGTCTCCGAGGCCCAGCGGGAGTCCGAGATCACCCGCGGCCAGGCCGATGCCGAACGCAACAACATCTTTGCCGAGGCCTATGGCGCGGATGAGGAGTTCTTCGAGTTCTACCGCTCGCTGACCGCCTATACCCGGTCGCTCAAGGGCGGCAATTCCTCGATGGTGCTGTCGCCCGACAGCGAGTTCTTCGAGTATCTCAAGCAGGCCGAGCGGCCGTTGCGGCCGGGCGAGGAAGCGGCCGGGCAATGAGCTTCGTGATCCTGGCCATAGGCTTGGTTCTGGTTGTGGAGGGGCTGGTGTTCGCACTGGCCCCTTCGCGTCTCGACGAGGTGGTGGAACTCATCCGCCAGATTCCGCCCGAAACCCGCCGGCTGATCGGGCTGGCGGCGGTGGCGCTGGGTACCGGTCTCGTTTGGCTTGCCCAAAGCCTCGGGGGGTGAAACACTGTTGGCTCACGCCCTGTTGACGTCCCGCGACGGGCGTCGGCTTGCACCGCCGCAGCGCGAGTCGCATATCGCGGATCAAGGGGAGCGCCGGCTAGCGCCCCACGTTGCAGGAAGTCAGGAGGAACCATCGGTGACACCGCAGGCCATTTCCATTCCCGCCCAAGAGGGCCGGGCGCGCCTGAACCCGGTCTGGGCGCTCATGCTCGGTCTCGTGCTGCTGTTCGCGCAAACGAGCCTCGCGTTGGCGCGGGCCGCGCCAGAGAGTTTCGCAGACCTGGCCGAAAAGGTCAGCCCGGCCGTGGTCAACATCACCACGCGCACGACCATCGCGGGGCACACGGGTGCCAGCCCGATGGTACCCGAGGGCTCGCCGCTGGAGGATTTCTTCCGCGACTTCATGAATCCGCCCGAAGGGCAGGAGGGGCCGCGTCCGCCGCGGCGCAGCCAGGCGCTGGGCTCGGGCTTCGTGATCTCCGAGGACGGGTTCATCGTCACAAACAACCATGTCATCGAGAAGGCCGACGAGATCGAGATCGAGTTCTTCTCGGGCCGGACCCTGGATGCCGAGGTGGTCGGCACCGACCCCAACACCGACATCGCGCTGCTGAAGGTCGAGAGCGACGAGCCGCTTCCTTATGTCGATTTCGGCGACTCCGAGACGATGCGCGTGGGCGACTGGGTGATGGCGATGGGCAACCCGCTGGGCCAGGGCTTCTCGGTTTCCGCGGGCATCGTCTCGGCCAGCGGCCGGGCGCTGTCTGGCACCTACGACGACTACATCCAGACCGATGCCGCCATCAACCGCGGCAACTCCGGCGGGCCGCTGTTCAACATGGACGGCGACGTGGTCGGCGTGAACACCGCGATCCTGTCGCCCACCGGCGGTTCGATCGGCATCGGCTTCGCGATGTCCTCGTCGGTGGTCACGAACGTGGTCGAACAGCTCAAGGAATATGGCGAGACGCGGCGCGGCTGGCTTGGCGTGCGCATTCAGGACGTCACACCCGATATGGCCGAGGCCATGGGCCTTGGCGACGCGCGCGGCGCGGCCATCACCGACGTGCCGGAAGGCCCGGCAGCGGAAGCGGGCCTGAAATCGGGCGACGTCATCCTCAGCTTCGACGGGGTCGACGTGGATGACACGCGCGGACTGGTGCGTCAGGTCGGCGAGACCGCGGTCGGCAAGACCGTGGATGTGACCGTGTTCCGCGATGGCGAGACCCGCAGAATCGATGTGACGCTGGGCCGCCGCGAAACCGCGGAGGGTGCCGTGCCCGCCGCCGCCACGCCCGAAGAGGCTGCACCGCAGGAACAGGAACTGCTCGGCATGACGCTTGTCCCGCTCAACGACGAGTTTCGCAAACAGCTGGAATTGGGCGGCAACACCGAGGGTCTGGTGGTCAAGGATATCGACGAGGTGGGCGAGGCCTACGAAAAGGGCTTGCGCGCGGGCGACGTCATCACCGAGGCCGGCCAGCGCAAGGTGACGAGCGTCGAGAACCTGGAGGAGCGGATCGAGGAGGCGCGCGAGGCCGGCCGCAAATCGCTCCTGCTGCTGGTGCGCCGCCAGGGCGAGCCGCGCTTCGTGGCGCTCTCGGTGCTGGAAGAATAGCGCCGCGCTACCGCCGCTATGACGCCGGACCGGGTGACCCGGTCCGGAACGGGCCTGCCAGCCTTCCCGCCGGCAGGCCCGTTCCCGTTGCACACTTCTATAGCCCGGCCCGCGATGCAGGCAAAGGGACCGGTTCGGCTGGAACGGGGGAACTGCCGTCGGTCGCAGGGCGGCGGTTCGCGACCCCTGACGACAGCCGGGTGTTGCCCGCCGCCGCGCTCGCCGCAGGCCCGGCCATGTCGGCCCGCGCGACAATTTCCGCGAGACCGCGCGGGCGGGTTCAGTACAGACCGGCCACCTTCGCGCGCAGCGTCACCAGCGCCAGCACCGCGTCTATGGTCGGCGTCGGCGTCTCGGTGACGCGGCCCAACTCCTGCACCGCGGCCACCAGCGCGTCGATCTCCATCGGCCGGCCCTGGTCGAGGTCTTGCAGCATCGAGGTGCGGTGCGGCCCCACGGCCGCGCCCCCCTCGATCCGGCGGTCCACGTCGACGGGAAACTTCACGCCCAGCTTCTCGGCGATTTCCTGCGCCTCCAGCATCATATTCCGCGCCACCGACCGCGTGCCCGGATCGGTGCAGAGCACGTCGAGGGTGGCATGGGTCAGCGCCGAGATCGGGTTGAACGACAGGTTCCCCCAAAGCTTCACCCAGATCTCGTCGCGCAACTTCGGCCGCACCGGGGCGCGCAAGCCCGCCTCGCTCAGCGCCCTCGACAGCGCGATGGCGCGATCCGACTTGGACCCGTCGGGCTCCCCCAGCGAAAAGCGGTTGCCCTCGATATGCTTGACGACACCCGGCTGGATCACTTCGGCGGCCGGGTAGACCACGCAGCCCAGCATCCGGTCCGGTCCGAACCCGTTCCACTGCACGTCGCCCGGGTCGAGCGTTTCCAGCCGCGTGCCCTCGTAGGCGCCGCCGATCTTGTGGAAATACCACCACGGCACCCCGTTCACGCCCCAGACGATCGTGGTGTTCTCGCCGATCAGCGGCTGCATCTTGTCGACCACCGGCGGTACGGAATGCGCCTTCAGCGTGACGATGACGTAGTCCTGCGGGCCGAGATCGGTGGCATCGTCCGAGGCGGTGACCTCGACCGTGGTATCGGTCCCGCTCTCCTCCTCGATCAGTCGCAGGCCGTTCTCCTTCATCGCCGCCAGGTGCGGCCCGCGCGCCACCAGGCTCAGATCGGCGCCCGCCTGCGCCAGTTTCGCGCCCATGTAACCACCGATGGCGCCCGCCCCGAACACACAGATCTTCATTGGACAATCCCTCGCTTCGCCGCGGACCCGCGCCCGCCGCCCTCTGCTTCTTCTGGCTTCAAATATCCCCGCCGGAGGCAGCCCGGCCCCCGGGCCGGGCTCTCGCTCAGGCCGCGCCCTCGACGAGGCCCAGCTTTTCGGCGAGCCCGATCCGCTGCATCTTGCCGGTCGCACCCTTCGGGATCTCGTCGAGGATCACCACCTTGCGGGGCACCTTGAAATCCGCCACGCGCTCGGCGGCGAACTCGCGGATCTCGCGCTCGGTTGACTCCGCACCCTCCTTCAGTACCACCGCCGCGGCGACTTCCTCGCCGAGCTTGGGGTGGGGCAGGGCGAAGGTCACGCACTGCGCGATGGCCGGGTGGTCCATCAGAACGCCGTCGACCTCCAGGGGGCTCACTTTCTCGCCGCCGCGGTTGATGATCTCCTTGAGCCGGCCCGTCAGGTGCAGATAGCCGTCGCCGTCGAACCGCCCCTGGTCGCCGGTGCGAAACCAGCGCTTGCCCTCGGCCTCGAAGAAACTCTTGGCGTTGGCCTCGGGGTTGCCCTCGTAGCCCGGTGTCACGTTCGGCCCCGAAATCACCACCTCGCCGGTGCCGTCCACCAACAGGTCCTCGGTTTCATGCGCGATGCGTACCAGGGGGCCCGAAGCGACACCGACCGAGCCGGGCTTCTGCGTGCCCTTGCCCAGCGGGTTCGAACACATCTGGTGGGTGGCCTCGGTCATGCCGTAGCCCTCGACCACCGGGGCGTCGAAGGTTTCCTCGAGCTGGGTCATCACCTGCGCCGGCAGCGAGGCCGAGGACGAGCGCAGGAAGCGCAGCCTGGTGGCCTCGATGATGTCCTTGTTGCGGCCCGCGCGGCTCAGGATCGCCTGGTGCATGGTCGGCACGGCCGTGTACCAGGTGGGCTGGGCGTCCTTCATCCAGCCAAAGAATTTCAGCGCGTCGAAGCCCGGCGCGCACCAGATCGAGGCGCCGGCGGCCAGCGAGGCCGACACCGCCGCGATCAGCCCGTGGATATGGAACAGCGGCATCACGTTCATGCAGCGATCCGCCGCCGTCAGCGCCAGCGAGTCCTTGATGATGTTCGCAGAGGCATAGACGTTGGACTGCAGCAGCGGCACGATCTTGGGCCGCGAGGTGGTGCCCGAGGTATGCAGGATCAGCGCGACGTCATCGGGTTCGGGCTCGGCCCGGTCGCAGCCGTCGCCGCCGCCCTCGGCCGAGAGGTCGAATACGCCTGCGGGGGCGGACTCGTCGTATGTCAGGCGCAGGATCGTCAGCCCGGCGCGATTGGCCGCGGCGAGCGCCGGGCCGTCATAGCCCTCGGCCAGAACGATGGCCTTGGCTTTCAGGTCCTCAAGATAGAAGGCGTATTCGTCTTCGCGATAGGCCGGATTCAGGGGCGCGGTCGTCGCGGTCTGCGCGATGGTCACGAAGGCCGTCGCCATCTCGGGCCCGTTCGGCAACACGATCGCCACCCGGTCGCCGCGGCCGACGCCCGCATGGTGAAGCTGTGCCGCCACCTTGTCGGCGAGGATGCGCAGCCCCCCATAGCTCAGCCAGTCGCGCCCCGGCGCGCCGATGGCGCGGCTGGCGTCGTCATGTCCCTCGATCAGTGCCTTGATGGTCGTCACTTGGTCGTCCTTTCCTGTCCGTCTCGTCGGCCCGGCCGTCATTCGGCCGGGGCCGGTTTCTTGGTCTTGCCCCGCCGCAGCATCTTGATCAGCGGCAGCACGAAGAAGATTGCCGCGATCCCGAGGAACACCGCCGAGAGGGGGCGTTCAACGAAGACCATCACGTCGCCTTGCGACCCGATCAGAGTCTGGCGGAAGCTTTTCTCCATCAACGGTCCGAGCACAAGCGCCAGAACCAGCGGCGCAAGCGGGTAGTCGGCCTTGCGCAGGATGTAGCCGGCGATGCCGAATGCCGCGATCAGCCAGACATCGTGCAGCTTCTGGCTGGGCGCGAACCCGCCGACGATGCAAAGGATGAGCACGACCGAGCAGAGCACGGTGAACGGCATCCGCAGTGCCCAGACGAAGAGCGGAATGAGCGCGATGTTGATCAGAACGGCGGCCGCGTTCGCGGTGTAAAGCGAGGAAATCAGCCCCCAGACGAAGTCGGGCTCCTCGATGAACAGCATCGGCCCGGGCACGAGCCCCCACATCACCATGCCGCCCAGCAGCAGCGCGGTGGTGGGCGAGCCGGGAATGCCCAGCGTCAGCATCGGCAGGAGCGAGCCGGTCGAGGCCGCGTTGTTGGCCGTCTCGGGCGCGGCGACGCCCTCGATATTGCCGCGTCCGAAGGTCTCGGGCTTCTTCGAGAAGGTCTTGGCCATGCCGTAGCTCATCAGCGAGGCGGGCGTCGCCCCGGCCGCCGGCAACATGCCCACGAAGAAGCCCATCGTCGAGCCGAAGGTCATCGTCCTCCAGAGCTTGTTCATTTCCCGAAAGCCCTGTCCCAGGGCGGCGAAGGTCAGCCGTGCGGGGGTGACCGATGGCGCGCTGCGCGAGGTCTCGATGGTGTAGAGCACCTCGCCCACGCCGTAGACGCCGATGGCGAGCACCAGGAAGGAGATGCCGGAATAGAACCCCGGCAGGTCGCCGAAGATCATCCGCGGCTGGCCCGAGATCAGGTCGAGCCCCACGGTGGAGAGCACCAGCCCGAGGCAGATCATCACGATGGTCTTGAGCACGTCGTCGCCGCCGAGCCCGACGAAGGTGGTGAAGGCCAGCAGGACGAGCGCGAATTCCTCGGTCGGGCCGAAGGCCAGGGCGAGGTCGGCCAGCGGGGCGGCGAAGATCGTGAACAGGATCACCGAGATCGTGCCGCCCACGAAGGACGCCACCGCCGCGGCGATCAGCGCGAGCCCTGCCTTGCCCTGCCGCGCCATCGGCCGGCCGTCGAAGGTGGTGGCCACCGCGGTCGAGGCGCCGGGGATGCCGAGCAGGATCGAACTGACCGCGCCGCCATACATCGCGCCGTAATAGATCGCGGCGAGCAGGATGATCGCCGAGGAGGGCGGCACGATGAAGGTCAGCGGCAGCACGATGGCCACGCCGTTGACCGAGCCGAGGCCCGGCATCGCGCCGATGAAGAGCCCCGCGGTCACGCCCAGAAGGACGATCATCAGGTTGAACGGCGACAGCGAGGTGGCGAATCCGTCCGCCAGAAGGGCGAGCATTTCCATGGATCGGCCCTCCTTACATGAAGCGTGCGTAGAGCGGGATGAAGAGCGGCTCCGTGATCCCCTTGGGCAGCAGGATCTTCAGCGTCACCTCGAAGAAGAAGAACAGGAACACCGGCATCGCCAGCGCCAGCGGCGCGATCAGTTTCCAGCCGTGGTGTCCGAAGACCCGAAGATAGACCACCATGAAGGCTACCAGCGCAACATAGGACCCAACGAGTGGGATCAGCGCGATGGTCGCGATCAGCAGGCCCGCGACGCCGGCCACTTGCGGGATCGCGTCTGGGTCGGGGAAGAACCTTGCGCCCTCGTGGGGATGGCTGATGAAGCTCCGCACCAGGATCAGCGCCGCGGCGGTCAGCATGATCGCCGAGAGCCAGAACGGGAACGATCCGCCGCCCGGACCCGATCCCTTGACCCACCCGATCGGCAGAACGGTGGCGTGCCACATGAAGTAAAGCGAAAGGCCCATCAGGGCCAAGGCGATGATGCGGTCGGCGGCCAGCATGGAGGCTCCATAGCGTTAGACGGAACACGGATCGCCGGGCGAGCCCGAAAGCCCGCCCGGCGGCAACAGGTCAGGGCAGGCTCAGGAGCCGAGTTCGCCCATGCTGTCGAGGATCTTCCGGTGCGTCTCGCGGCCCTGCAGCAGGAACTCCTGCAGATCGTCGCCGGTCAGAAGCTGGGCGTCCAGCGCCTCGTCGGCGGCGTATGTCTGCCATTCCTCGGTCTCGGAGACCTGGCGGAACATCTCGGTGTAGAAGTCCACGGCCTCCTGCGGCATGTCCGCGGGGCCCACGAAGCTGCGCTGCATCGTGTAGGTCAGGTCGTGGCCGAGTTCACGCATGGTCGGCACGTCGGGGAACGCCTCCAGCCGCTCTTCCGAGAAGGTGGCTATGGGGCGCGACTTGCCCGCCTTGTAGAAGCCCATCTGCTCGGCGGGGTTGTTCACCGTGGAGTCGATGTGGTTGCCGATCAGGTTCTTGGCCACGGTGCCGCCGCCGTCGAAGGGCACGTAGGTGTATTCGAGGCCGAATTCGTCCTCCAGCATCGCGGTCACCAGGCTGTCCTCCTGGCCCGAGCCGGTGCCGCCCATCTTCCACGTGCCGCCGGCGTCCTTCACCGCGGCGACGTAGTCGTCGAGGTTCTGGATGTCGCTGTCGGCGTTGACCCAGAGGATGAAGTTGTCGTTCGCCATCCGGGCTATGGGCGTGAATTCCTCTATGTCGACGCCGATATCGGTGCGCAGCGGCGTGGTGTAATAGCTGTTCAGCGTCGCCATGATCGTGGTGGCGTCGCCTTCCTTGTCCTTGAGATAGCGCAACGCCTCGGCGCCGGACCCGCCGCCCTTGTTCACTGGCAGGATCGGCATCGGCGAGAAGTTGTTCTTCTGGATGATCGACTGGAACAGGCGCGCCAGGCGGTCGGCGCCGCCGCCCTGGCCGGCCATTATGACCATCTCGACCGGCTTGTTGGGCTTCCAGCCTTCGGCCAGCGCCGGAGCGCCGAGCGCCAGCGTGGCTGCCGCCATCGTCGCCATCGCGGACCGGCGCGTGAATGTCTTGAGCATGTGAGACCTCCCTTTTCTCAATTCCCGCCGAACGGTCCTCTCGGTGGGGGCGCACCTCCACCACCGCCCGGTTTCCGATAGGTGAACTACGCCCGGCCCTTGAAAATCCACCGGTAAACGGGTTTGCATGCTAAAGTCGGAATTGACATGTCGGCAGTTTTGTAAATCTGTAAAGGCATGCGCAAGGCTCTGATCGGTTCCCAACTCCGGCAGTTGCGCCGGGACCATGGCCACACCCAGGCGGAGATGGCGCGGCGGCTCAACATAAGCCCCGCCTATGTCAACCTGCTGGAGAACAACCAGCGCGCGCTGTCCGTCCCGGTGCTCATGGCGCTGAGCGAGGCGTATGGCGTCGACATGCGCGAATTGCTGAGCGACCGCGATGCCGCGCGCCTGGCCGAATTGCGTTCGGCGGTCGCCGACCCGGCCTTCGCCAGGGACCGGCCCGACTTGCCCGAACTGCGCGGAGCGGTGGACCATGCCCCCAGGCTTGCCGACCTGTTCCTGCACCTCTACCGCAGCCACCGCAGCGCGATGGAGAACCTGGCCCGTCTCGGCGGCGCCGGCTCGGCCGAGGATCTCCTCGTCACGTCGCCGGAGACGGCGATTCACGACTTCTTCCGTGACAATTCAAACTATTTCGACGCGCTCGAAGCCGCGGCCGAGGACATCCGTCACCAACTGGTCGGCGCGCCCGACGACATGTATGCGCTGCTCAAGCGTTACCTGCGGATGAAATGCCAGATCGACGTCCGCCAGGTGGGGCTGGACGAAATGCCTGACAGCCTGCGCCTGTTCGACGCGAAGGCGGGCCAGGTGCTGTTGTCGGAGGCGCTGGATCACCCGAACCGCATGTTCCAGCTGGCCCATGTGCTGGCGCTGGTGGAGCTTCCCCAGGTTCTCGACCGCCTGACCGACGACAGCGGCATCGAGAGCGAGGCCGCGCGGGCGCGCTGCCGGGTGGAGCTTGCCAACTACTTCGCGGCAGCGCTCCTGATGCCCTACGAGCCGTTCCTGGACCTGGCGGAGCAGACCGCCTACGATCTCGACCGGCTGGGCGCAGCCTTCGGCACCAGCTTCGAACAGGTGGGGCACCGCCTCACCACGCTACAGCGCGACGGGGCGCGCGGCATCGGGTTCTTCCTCCTGCGGATCGACAAGGCCGGCAACGTCACAAAGCGGGTCAATGCGACGCCCTTCGCGCTGGCCGAGAAGGGCGGCTCCTGCCCGGTCTGGAATATCCACGACGCGTTCTCCGCGCCCGATGTGATCCTGCCGCAACTGGTCGAGATGCCGGACGGCGCGCAGTTCTTCACGCTTAGCCGGACCACGCCGCGGCCGGTCTTCAGCCGCCACCAGCAGGCCAGCCGGCTTGTCGTCGCGCTGGGCTGCGAGCGGGGCGACGCGCACAAGCTGGGCTATGCGCGCGAGGTCAACCTGGACCGGGACGGTGGCGCCGTGGCGCGCATCGGCATCGCCTGCCGGCTGTGCCCGCGCCAGGCGTGCGGCCATCGCGCCCATCAGCCCTTGCACATGAACCTGCCGATCGACGCGAATCGCCGCGGCCGGACGCGTTACGAGAGTTGAAGCGCCGCGCCCGCGGGGCCTGGTCGTCCGGCGTCGGCAACGTGCTCGGCCGGGCGGACCGACATGCGGCCCGCCGGGAAAGACGAGCGGCGTCCGAGGCATGGCCGCCTTCTGTCAGTGCTTGGCCGGCGTCCGCGGTAAAGCCGCGCGCCGAATTATGGCGGATTTGTGGCGTTGTTCCGCTGCCGCCGGTTCTGTAAGGTTGCAGGGGGAGAGGTTGGGCTCAATTTCCCGGGGCCGTGCCGGGCCTTTCGGCACGACAGTTTTTTTGAGGTGATCGTTTGAGTCCCACTTTTTGGGGGGTGGGGAAATGGCCAACAGGACGGATGCAGGGGCATCGCCGTCGGCGCCGGCGCAACCCGGAGACGACCAAGCAAGGGTGATGGAACTGCTGAACTCCGAGGCGTGGGAGAAACGCCTCGAGGAAGCGCGTGCCCGGCGTCGCCAGGCGCTCGCCGACAAGGAGTCCCGTAAACGGCACCTGCCGGGCGACCGGGCGACCGGGGCACGCACGGGGACGGTCGGTACCGCTTTCGATACTGAACGGCATGATCAGCCCGGAGCCGGGACCCGGACGGTCGGCCGCGAGGAGCATGGCCCAGCCCTTGGTCCGCTGACGGCTGGTCGCGTGCCGCAAGGCAGCCCGCGACCGCGCCCGCCCGAGGGGCGTGCGCGCGATGCCCAACCGCAGACCGGTGAACAGCCGCAAGACGCCCGCCCGGCCGGGCCGTGCCGGGCGTCCCTTCCGAAATCTCTTCCCGATGGGCCGGCTCCCGCCGCGAGTGCGGGTCCGTCTGCCGACCCGACGCCGCCCCGGCTGGAGACGGCGCTGGCCCGGGCGCGGCGTGAATCGGCGGCGGCCGTCCCAAGCCCCGAGCAGGGGCGCGGCCGCAAGCAGCTTGTCGCCGCCGCGTTCGCTCTGGGGATTACGGTGGGTGTGGGCGCGATGCAGCTTCCGGCGCTCCTCGCGGGCCTCGGCACTTCCGCGCCGCCGGATCTGGCCGGCCTGCCGGAGCCGCGAAGCGGTTCGTCCGGGCCGGTGCCCGAGACCGGCCATGCGCCGTCGCCCGCCGGGCGTGCGCCAGCAAGCGGTGCCCTGCCGGCCCCTGCACCCGTCCATCCGGTCCGTGACATGCGGCCCGCCACCGGCGCAGCGCAGGGTGTGGGAGCGTTCGAGATCGCCGGGCTTGGCACTCCGTCGCCAGACGCGGCACCGCCCGGCGCCCCGTACGCCTCGATCCCGCGGGCCGCACCGGCGCGGCCGGGCCCCGGCGAGCGCCCCCTCGCCGTTGAGCATGCGCCCGAGATGCCGCAGGTGCCGGGCACGGCTCAGGCGCCGGCCGCCGACGCGGATTTCGGGGGCGTGAGGTTCAAGGCCATGGCACCTGCGGACATGTCGGCGAGCCTTGGGGAATTGCCCATGGCCGACTCGCGGCCGGAACTCGTGGTGGCGCTCTCGACCAAGGGCGCGCCGGCCGAGGAATGGGGCGCCGGTCCCGCGGCGCCGCGCCCGGTCGCGCCCCGCGTGACGACCGCCTCGGAACGGCCAGTTGCCCCCATGGCGGCGCCTGCCGAACCGACGCTCATCGCGGCCCTGGCCGCGCCGCCGGCCCGCGCAACGGCCGCCGCGCGCCCTGTTGCCATGCCGCCGGAGCCGGGGCCGGAGGCGCGCGCGCGGGCCGGGACGAGGTCGCCGCGCCATGCTGCCGCGCTGCGGCCGGAACTGGCGCCCGTGCCGGCATTCGTCGGCGTCACGGCCCGGCCTGTTCCTTCGGAGGCTCCGCCCGTGCGGTCCCCGGCCGGGGACCGCCCTGCGGTGCTCTTTACCGGCGACGGCGCTTCCGCCCACCTTGCGCCGCGCGCCGTGCGTCCCGCGCCGGTCGCCGCGATCATGCCGCCCGCGGTCCCGGCAGAGGCGTCGGCCCGCGGCATCAGGGTCGCCCCCCTCGCGGCGATCGCTCGACCCGACGTGGCGCGCGCGCCGGTCGTCCCCGGCGTGGCGACCCCGATGGGGCTTGTCCGGCCGGCGCGCCTCGACCGGCCGGCGCTCGCGCCGGTATCGCCGCCAATGGCGCCTGCCGCGGGCGAGCGCCTTGCCATTGCGCTGCCGGGTCCCGAGGCGCCGCCTTTCGCTGCCGTGCGTCCCGTCGTCCCGGACGGCCGCCTGGGGTCCGACCACCCGCTGGCCGGTGCCGCCGCCGTCCCGCCAGAGCGCCTGCCGCCGCCGGTGCCACCGGCGACGGTTCAGCTTTACGTTCCCAGCACGGTGCCTGAGGACACCGTATCAAGGATCGCCGGAAACCTGAGCGCTGCGGGCTTCGACATGCGTGAGCCGGCGCGGGTCGGCTTCGATGTCGCGCGGACGAATGTGCGCTACTATTTTCGCTCCGATGCCGAGGCCGCGGCCGCGCTGGCCGACCGAGTCGATGGAATCGCGCGCGACTTCAGCGGTGCGAACCGGCGGCCGCCGCCGGGACGGCTGGAGCTTTGGGTCGCGGGCGACGGGACAGGGGCGGTGCGCGCCACGCCCACGGCCCGCCGCGCCGCGGGTCCGACACGAGAGCAGATCGCCGCGCGCCTCCGGCAGCAGGTCGTTCAGAAACTCAGGGCGGCGGGCAGCCAATGACGCGCATCCTGCATACCGTTTCGGGCGGCGGCCTTTCGCGGGAGGATGCGCATGCCCGATAGGAGACTGGTCGCCATCGTTACCGGGCTGATGCTGGTCATGGGCGGGCTCGGCGCCGGCGCCGAGCCGACGCTGCAGCAGTTGCGGACCATCGACAGCCTGCTCACGCGCAACGACACCGCGGGGCTTCTGGACTACCTGCTGGAAAACCCCCAGGTCATGGCAGGCGACGACGAACTCGGCAGGGAATTGAGGCAGTTCGTCTCCGACGCCAGCAATGGCCGGCTGCGGGTCGACTACGTGTCGCCAACCGCGCCGGGCCAGGCCGCTGCCGTCGTCGGCCGGAGCGCCGGCGCGGCGCCGGGAACCTACTGAGCCCCGTGCCGGACCTTCGCCCGCCCGATCGCGCCGCGCTGCCCCGTGTCGCCTACGTCATCGACCCGCGCTTTGCCGGGGGCACCTCGGCGGCGGTCGCGGCGGAATTGCGCGTCGCCGCGCGCCACGCGTGCGTCACGGTCCATGCGCGCGCCTCGGCGATGTTCGGCCCCGGCCGGCACGTCGCCCCCAGCCTGCGGGCCGCGCTTGACGACCTTGGTCTGCCGTTGACCTGGGACGCGGGCGAGATCGCGGCAGACATCGTCATCCTGCACAACCCGGCCTTCCTGAAGCACCAGTCGCACCTGGGCGCCCGGATCGTGGCGCGGCACCTGATCGTGGTCGCGCACGAGAACTTTCTGCGGCCGGGCGGGGCCGAAGGTTTCGACGTCGGCGGCTGTCTTTCGGTGATCGACCGCGCCTCGCTTGCGGTGAGAAAATCCATCGCGCCGGTGTCCGGCCACAACCGTGCGACCGCGACCGACTGGCTGGCGGCCAGCCGGCCGCTCGGGGCGTGGGATGTGCTGGCGGACGACTGGTTCAACATATGCGACATGCCGCGGGTCGCCCCGACGGCGGCGCCGCGCGACCGTCGCGGCCGTCATTCCCGCCCGGGGTTCGAGAAATTCCCCCCGCTTGAGGCGCTCGACCATTGCTTTCCGTCCCATGCCGAGGCCAACGTGCTGCTCGGGGCGGATATGCTGATCGCCTCGGGGCTGGCGCGGCCGCATTGGCAGATGCTGCCCTTCGGTGCGCTCGACGTTGGGACGTATTTCGGAATGATCGATTTTCTGGTGTATTTCACGGCTCCCACCTGGCGCGAAAGCTTCGGGCGCGTGATCGCCGAGGCGCTGGCAGCGGGCAAGGTCGTTCTGACCGATCCCGAGACCGCCGCGCCGTTCGGCAAGGGCGTCCTCGCCTGCGCGCCGGCGGAAGTGGATGCGGCGATCGCCCGCCTCGTCGCGAGCGCGCCGGCCTATGCGGCCCAGGCGCGCGCCGGGCAGGCGGCGCTGGATGCGTTTTCAGCCGGGGCGTTCGAAGCGCGGTTCGCGGCCGTGCTTGCCGCGGGTGGGGACGCTGCGCGGGAGGCGGCATGATCCTCGTCGAAGCGGGCCGCCGCGATCTGCGCGGCCTGGACGCGCAGCTTACCTTCGCGGCCCAACTGGCCGCCCGCGGGCATTGCGTGGCGCTCGATGCCGCCGGCCTGCCTGGCGCGCTCGACCGGGGGCGCACCTACGAGGCCGCCCCCTTCCTCGTCGATTCCGAGGATCTGTCGGTCGAGGCGCTGTTCCTGCTTGGCGCGGAGGACATCGAGGAGGCGGCGCTCGCCGCGCTGCGCAACCGCGCGCTCGCCGATGCTGTGCCCGTCGTCGCCATCGGCCGGTTCGAGGATCACCAGGGCTATCTCGGCGCGCGCGCGCGGATCGCCTATGCGTTGGGGCGTGAGCCGCGGATGTTCGACCTGTCCGAGAGCCAGCCGCGCCCGCTGGTCGCCCGCGCGGCGACGCCGCTGGTGGCCGAGCTTGCGCCGCGCCCGCGGCCGCTGGGGGCGGTTCCGGTCCTGACCGTGGCGCTCGGCGCAAAGGCGCTCGACAAGGGCGATGTGCTGGGATGCTTCGCCGCGATGTCCCATCGCGCCGGGGTCAGGCTTCGGATCATCGCGAATGCCAAGCAGAAAGAGCGCGTTAAGGCCTCGCGCCACCACGACCTGCCGGTCGTGACCTTCACCGATCTGTCGCCGGTCACGCTGGCCGCCCGCACCGATGTCTTCGCGGTTTACGGCCAGGGCGTTCCGGGCGAGCGCATGGCCGCGCTGTCCGTCTGCCTGCTGGGCGCGGGCGGTGTGGTGGTCGATTGCACGGAGGACGGCGCGTTCCTTGCGCTGGGGGCCCCGGCGCTGCGTGGACCGGTCGACCCGGCGGCGCTGGAAGCCTATCTGACCGACACCGTCCTTGTGAACCTTGGCCCAATCGGCGCGCAACTCGCGGCGTCGCCCTGGATCGCCGGGGCCGACATCGCCCGTCTGGAGGCAGCCGCCGGGCTTGCCTCCGGATCGGCGGCCCCGGCGCGGGGCAGGGCTGCGCGCGCGCGCGGGCGCACCGTGTTCATGCCGACGAACGGCGTGGGGCTTGGCCATGCCCAGCGTTGCTCGGTGATCGCCGACGCGACGGAGACCTCCGAGCGCCCGGTCTTCGCCGCGTTCCCCTCCTGCGTGCCGATGATCCGCGATCGCGGTTTCGATTGCCTGCCCCTGGTGCAGAAAAGCGGCGATCACCCGCAGCCCTATGCCAATGACGTGCTGACCTACCTGCGGCTGGGGCGTCTGCTTGGGAGGGCCGACAGGCTGGTCTTCGACGGCGGCTACGTGTTCGACTCGATCTTCCGCACCGTTCTGGAGCGCGGCACCCGCGCGATATGGATCAGGCGGGGGCTATGGCCGGAGGGCGACGCCAGCAAGGAGGCGCTCGACCGAGAGCGCATCTTCGAACGGGTCATCGTGCCCTCGGAAGCTTTCCCGGAACTCAACGACGTCTACAGCCAGACGCCGCGGGTCCGTAACGTGGGGCCGATCCTGCGCCAGCGAGAGCAAACCGAAGAGGAATGCGCGGCGCTGCGGGCGCGTGTGGCGGCTCATCTCGGGCAGCCCTTCGAACGTCTGGTGGTGTCGATGCTGGGCGGCGGCGTCGCTTCCGACCGCAGCGCCCAGTTGCAGGCGATCTCCGGGCTTTTGGCGGGGCGGACAGACACGCTGCATCTCGTCGTGGTCTGGCCTGGAGCACTGGTCGATCCGGCGTTGCATGCGTGGCCGAACACCCGCGTCGTGCAGACTTACGAGGCGCTGTCGCTCTGCCTCGCGGCCGACCTCGTGACCTCGGCCGCGGGCTATAATTCGGTGCACGAGGTGCTTTATCACGCGATCCCGGCGATCCTTATCCCGCAAAGCGCGCCCTATCTCGACGATCAGACCCGGCGGGCAGAGGCGCTGGCGAGCCGCGGCTTGGCCGAGATGATCGAGGCCGGCGATCTGTTGCGGCTCTCGTCGGTTTTGACGGAGTGCCTGGAGGGCGGGGGGGCGTGCCGCCTGCGGGCCTCGCTGGCCGGGGCGGACCTGCCCGCGCCGGGCGCGGCCGAGGCCGCGCGCCTGATCGCCGAAGTGGGGGAGGAGAACTGATGGACCGGGTATGGAGCGCGATCGTCGGCCGGATCACCCCGGCCCGCCCGGTGGAGCTCGACGCGGTGATCCGCGGCGATGCCGCGCCCCGACCGCGCGGCGCGATGCTTGCCCCCGCCCCCGCCCCCGCCCCCGCCGTGCCGGTCTCTGCGGCGCTTTGGCGGCAGGAGGACGAGACGCTGTCGCGCATCGGCATCCGCATCACGGCGCCGCTCGACGACCCGGCCCGGGCGGCGCTGCATCTGGCCTCGGCCGTGATCGAGCGCCGGGTGATCCCCATCATCCTGAGCCGTCTCGACCATTCGGGCTTCGAACGTTTCGGGTTCCGGGTCGAACGGGTGCCGGACGGCGCGGGCGCGGCGGCCGTCGAGGCCGAACTCCGGAAGTTCTGGAACCTCGCCATCATCGTCGACGGGGGCGACATCGGCCGGCTGGGCTAGCAGCGGGCAGGGGCGGCGGCCGGGCACGTCTGTGCGATCCGGTTCCCGTCCGATTCAGGAGTTACGCAAAGTACCTTCTTCCACCGACGTCGCCTCGCCTGCCATACCGGCCGCGATCCGAACCCGTCACCCTCCAAGACCGAGAGAGGACCGCGCGGTGGCGTCGGGGGTGCGCGATCGCCAAAGGAACCGGCCCTTGCGTCGCCGGTCACCTGTTCCATGCCGACAGCCCAAGCCCGGGGCCGACGGCTTGAGGAGGTGCGACGAATATGGCGGTATGCGCTGGCAATTCACGCAAGCACCTCGGCCCATGGTGTGCCATATACTGTGACGCGCTGTGCCGAACAGACATGCGGGTGTGGCGAAACTGGTAAACGCACGAGACTTAAAATCTTGCGCCGTCAATGGCTTACGGGTTCGAGTCCCGTCACCCGCACCACCTCTTGCAGGCCCTGCAGTCCCCTGACATATCCTGCCGGGGGGGGGCCATAACGGCCCCGCGCGCTCAGACGACCTGGGCGAGGGCGGTGCCGAGCTTGTCGACGATCTCGTCGATATGGGCGTCCTCGAGGATGAAGGGGGGCGCGAGCAGGACATGATCGCCTTGCCGTCCGTCGATCGTGCCGCCCATAGGGTAGCAGATAAGCCCGGCTTCCAGAGCCGCGGCCTTGAGCGCCTTGTGCAGCCCCCGCTCGGGGGCAAAGGGGCGCTTGGTCTCGCGGTCCTCGACCAGTTCGAGCGCACGGAACAGGCCACGCCCGCGGATGTCGCCGACATGGGGGTGCTGGCCGAAGGCCGCCTCCAGCGCCGCCTGCAACCTCTCGCCCATGGTTTGGGCGCGTGCGGCCAGCCCACCATCGGTCAGCTTTCGCAGCACCGTCAGCGCGGCGGCGGCCGCGACGGGATGGCCCATATAAGTGTGCCCGTGCTGGAAGAAGCCCGAACCGGCTGCGATCGCGTCATGGATCGTGGCGGTGCACAGCATTGCACCGATCGGCTGGTAGCCGGCGCCCAGGCCCTTGGCGATCGCAGTGATGTCGGGCACCACGCCGTCCTGCTCGCAGGCGAAAAGCGTGCCGGTCCGGCCCATGCCGCACATCACCTCGTCGAGGATCAACAACACCCCGTAACGGTCGCAGATCTCGCGGACTTTGCGGAAATACCCCTCGACCGGCGGCACCGCGCCCGCCGTCGCGCCCACCACCGGTTCGGCGACGAAGGCCATCACCGTTTCCGGGCCGAGTCGCTCGATCTCGGCCTCCAATTCGTTCGCCACGCGCTGGCCGTAGTCCCATTCGGATTCGCCTGGCTCCTGCCCGCGATAGGCGTAGCAGGGCGAGATGTGGGTGGTCTCGATCATCAGGGGCGCGAAGGGCGCGCGGCGCCACATGTTGCCGCCGGTGGCCAGCGCGCCCAGCGTGTTGCCGTGATAGCTCTGCCGCCGGGCGATCACCCGGTGACGGGCGGGCTGCCCGGTCTCGATGAAATACTGCCGGGCGAGTTTCAGCGCCGCCTCCATCGCCTCGGACCCGCCCGAGACGAGATAGACCCGGTCGAGCCCGGCGGGGGCGTTTGCGATCAGCGTGTCGGCCAGTGTCTCGGCCGGTTCCGAGGTGAAGAAGCCGGTATGGGCGAACGCCACCTTTTCGAGCTGGTCGCGGATCGCGCGGGCGACGTCCGGGTCGGAATGGCCGAGGCAGGACACGGCCGCGCCCCCCGAGCCGTCGAAATAGCGTTTCCCTTCCCTGTCAATGAGATAGACGCCCTCGCCCCGGTCCACCAAGGGCGGCGTGGCGCGGCAGTTGCGGGCAAAGACATGGGACATGGGACAACCTTCCGGCGCGACTCGCGCCTGCGAAACTCTAGCCCAAATTGAAACAGACGTTTCAGGAATTGACAACGGCTAAAACGGATGAAACGCTCCGTTTCAACGAATCTGTCACAAGGTTCGACAGGGAGACACATGCCGGACACGCCCTCCATCGAGGACAAGATCGCGGCGGAATACGGCGCGCTCAGCGCCAAGCTGCGCGACGCTGCCGACTACGTGGCCGCGCATCCCGTGGACGTCGCGACGCGGTCTTTGCGGTCGATTTCGTCCTCGTCCGGGTTGGCGCCGGCCACCTTCTCGCGGCTGGCCCGGGCGCTGGGCTTCGACAGCTACGAGGAAATGCGCGAGCTCAGCCGCAACGCGGTCGGTCGGCGCTATGTCAGCTTTTCCGAACGGGTACGCCGTCTGCAGGCCGAGGCCGAATCCGGCACGCAGCCCCCGTTTCTCACCCGTCACGCCAGTGCTTGCGCGGCCAACATCGAGGCGATGACCCGTCTGATCGATCCCTCCCGGCTGGAGGCGGTGGTCGACCGGCTGCACCGGGCCGAGAACGTGGTGCTGCTGGGTGCGCTAGGGTCGACCGGCATCGTCGAGTACATGGCCTACATGGGCAATTACTTCGCCGCGAACTGGCGGCTCGCGGGCCGCATGGGCGCGTCCCTGGCCACCGCGATGACCGACTTGACAGAGCGGGATGCGCTGGTCGTGCTGACCAAGCCGCCCTTCGCGCGCCGCGCGATCCTGGCCGCCGAGATGGGGCGCGAGCGTGGCGCCTACGTGGTGGTCATCACCGACACCCATGCCTGTCCGGCGCTGAAATGGGTCGATGCCGGCTTCATCCTGCCGTCGGACAGTCCGCAGTTCTTCTCCTCCTACGCCGCGAGCCTCGTGTTTGCCGAAAGCATCATGGGTATGCTGGCGGCCCGGGCGGGCCCCGACGCCAAGGCCCGGATCGAGGAGGTGGAGGCGCGCAATCACGGCCTGGAGGAATTCTGGAGCGCGTGATTGACCCCGTAACGACGACCCAACCCAACAGAGGAGCAACCACATGTTTGCAAAGCTGAAACTGACCGTCGCCGCCACCGCGCTGACGGCCGTCGCCGCGCCCGTCGCGGCGCAGGAGTTCATCACCATCGGCACCGGCGGCGTAACCGGCGTCTACTACCCGACGGGCGGCGCGATCTGCCGGCTGGTGAACAAGGGCCGCAAGGATCACGGCATCCGCTGTTCGGTCGAATCCACCGGCGGCTCGGTCTACAACCTCAACACCATCCGTGCGGGCGAGCTGGAATTCGGCGTTGCCCAGTCCGACTGGCAGTATCACGCCTATAACGGCTCCTCGCGGTTCGAGGAGCAGGGCGCCTTCGAGGGGCTGCGCGCGGTATTCTCGGTCCACCCCGAGCCCTTCACCGTGGTGGCCCGCGCCGATGCCGGCATCGAGACCTTCGACGACCTGAAGGGCAAGCGGGTGAACATCGGCAACCCCGGCTCGGGCCAGCGCGGCACCATGGAGGTCGTAATGGAGGCTAAGGGCTGGACGACCGACGATTTCGAACTGGCCACCGAACTGAAGGCCGCCGAACAGTCCGCCGCGCTCTGCGACAATCAGATCGACGCGATGATCTACACGGTCGGCCACCCCTCGGGCTCGATCCAGGAGGCGACGACTTCGTGCGATTCCGTGCTGGTGGAAGTGGCTGGCCCGGTCATCGACGAGCTGATCGAGGAGAATTCCTACTACCGCAAGGCCACCATCCCCGGCGGCATGTATCGCGGTAATGACGAGGACACCACCACCTTCGGCGTTGGCGCGACCTTCGTCACCTCGGCCGATGTGTCCGACGATGCGGTCTACACCGTGGTCAGCGCGGTCTTCGAGAACTTCGAGGATTTCAAGGGGCTGCACCCGGCCTTCGCCAATCTCAAGCCCGAAGAGATGATCGCCGACGGCTTGTCGGCGCCGCTGCATGACGGCGCGGCCAAGTACTACCGCGAAAAGGGCTGGATCGAGTAGGCCCCTGCGCGCATGATACCGGGCGGGGCGTGCCTGCGCCCCGTCCGACCAAGGCGCGGCAACGGCGCCGGGTGAACGACAAGGCCGCGCGCCCCGCGCGCCCCAGCCGGGAGAAGACCGATGTCCGAGCGCAGCGAGCGGGGCGGCGCCCTGTCCGAAGAGGAACTGCAGGAACTGGTGGCCGCCTCGGATTCGGGCGCCCGCAACCCCGCCGGCGCGGTGGGCCTGTTCCTGGCCGTCGTCGCGGTGGTCTGGTCGGTGTTCCAGGTGCTGCTGGCCTCGCCCGTCGCCAATTACGTGCTTCCGGGCGACATCATCAACAATTCACGCCAGATCCACCTGGCCTTCGCGATCTTCCTGGCGTTCTGCGCCTATCCCGCTTTCCGGTCGAGCCCCAGGCGACACATCCCCGTTCAGGACTGGTTCTTCGCCGTCGCCGGCGCCTTCATCGCGATGTACGGCTTCTTCTTCTACGAAAAGATCGTGCAATCCGGCGGGCTGGCCGACGATACCGACAAGTGGTTCGCGCTGGCGGGCCTGATCCTTCTGTTCGAAGCCGCACGCCGCGCGCTCGGCCCCGCGATGGCGATCATCGCGACGATCTTCCTGATCTACGTCTTCTTCGGCTCGGGCGCCTGGGTGCCAGAGGTGATCCGCTGGAAGGGCGCGAGCCTGCAGAAGGCCATGAGCCACATGTGGATCACCTCCGAAGGCGTGTTCGGCATCGCGCTGGGCGTCTCCACCAAGTTCGTGTTCCTGTTCGTCCTCTTCGGTGCGCTGCTGGAAAAGGCCGGCGCGGGAAACTACTTCATCAAGATGGCTTTCGGGGCGCTCGGCCACCTGCGCGGCGGCCCGGCCAAGGCGGCGGTCGTCGGCTCGGCCGCCACCGGCCTGATCTCGGGCTCCTCCATCGCCAACGTGGTGACCACCGGCACCTTCACGATCCCGCTGATGAAGCGCGTGGGCTTCACCTCGGAACAGGCGGGGTCGGTCGAGGTGGCGTCCTCGGTCAACGGCCAGATCATGCCGCCGGTGATGGGCGCCGCGGCCTTCCTGATGGTCGAGTATGTCGGCATTTCCTATGTCGAGGTGATTACCCACGCCTTCCTGCCCGCGATGATCTCCTACATCGCGCTGGTCTATATCGTGCATCTGGAGGCGGTGAAGCGGAACATGCCGACGCTCGGTGACCGCGTGGTGTCGTTGGGCCGTACGGTGGGCGGCATGTTCGCCTTCTTTGCGGGCTTCGCGGCGCTCTGCTACCTCGTGCAATATCCCGTTGCCTGGGTCGTGGCGCTGGTGCCCGAGGGGGCCGGCTGGATTCTCGCGGGCCTCGTCTTCGTCGCCTACATCGCGCTCCTCGCGCTGGCCGCTACCGTGGCGGATCTGGAACCCGACGACCCCAATGCCGAGGACGTGCGCCTGCCGGTGGTCGGCGAGATCTACAAGTCGGGGCTCTATTTCCTGCTGCCGATCATCGTGCTGGTCTACTTCCTGATGATCGAGCAGAAATCGCCCGGCCTCTCGGCGTTCTGGGCGACCGCGCTGTTGTTCGCCATCCTGGTCACGCAACGCCCGCTCAAGGCGCTGTTCCGCGGCGGCCGCGAAATCGGGCAGGCGGCGCGGGCCGGGGTGGTGGACCTTGTCGCGGGCCTGATCGCGGGGGCCCGCAACATGATCGGCATCGGCCTGGCGACCGCGACCGCCGGGGTGATCGTCGGCACCGTGACGCTGACCGGCATCGGGCAGGTGATGGCCGACCTCGTGGAATTCGTCTCGGGCGGCAACCTGATCCTGATGCTGGTATTCGTGGGTATCCTGTCGCTGATCCTCGGGATGGGCCTGCCGACCACGGCCAACTACATCGTGGTCAGCTCGCTGATGGCCGGTGTCGTCGTGGAACTCGGCGCGCAATCGGGGCTGATCGTGCCGCTGATCGCGGTGCACCTCTTCGTGTTCTATTTCGGAATCATGGCGGATGTGACGCCCCCGGTGGGGCTGGCCAGTTTCGCTGCTGCGGCCGTCTCGGGCGGCGACGCGATCCGCACCGGCTTCACCGCTTTCTTCTATTCGCTCAGGACCGTGGCGTTGCCCTTCGTCTTCATCTTCAACACAGATCTGTTGCTGATCGACGTGACCTGGCTCCAGGGCATCATCGTCTTCATGGTCTCGACGGTCGCGATCCTGGTCTTCACCGCCGGCACGATGGGGTGGTTCCTGACCCGCAACCGCATCTACGAAAGCGTGGCGCTGATCTTCATCGCCTTCCTGCTGTTCCGGCCGGACTACCTTATGGACCGGCTCGTGCCGCCGTTCGCCGAGGTGCCGCCCGCGCAGTTCGAACAGGCGCTGGCCGAGGCCGAGCCGGGCGACCGCATCCGGGTGGTGGTTTCCGGGCCCGATTTCGACACGCTAGAACCGAAGGACATGTCGCTGGTCATCGAGGTCGGCGGGGAAGAGGGCGCACAGGCACGGCTGGACGCGACCGGCCTGATGCCGATGGAGGAGGCCGGAGAGGTGCGGCTCGATGAGCCGATGTTCGGCACGCCCTTCTCCGAGCAGTTGCAGAGCTTCGACTTCTACGGCGACGATCCGGTGGTGATCTCGCAGGTCCGGGCGCGGCAGCCCCAGCCGCCGCAGGAGTTGATGTACATCCCGGCGCTGCTGCTTCTGGCCGGCGTCGGCTACCTGCAATATGCCCGCAGCCAGCGGCAGGAGGTTCCGGCATGAGTTCGTCGATTCTCTGCGCCATCGATGTCAGCCAGCCCGAGGTGGACCGCGAGGTCCTGCGCGTGGCCCACGAGCTCGCCCGTCTCGACGGCGCCCAACTCGACGTGATCACCGTGGTCCCCGATTTCGGGATGAGCGTGGTGGGCCAGTTTTTCGATCAGGATTTCCACGACAAGGCGGTGGCCAAAGCGCGCGGCATTCTCAACGACTTCGTGGTCGACGTCATCGGCGACGCGGCCAACGCCCGGATCCGCCACATCGTGGCCACCGGCAAGGCTTATGAAGAAATCCTCCACGCCGCGCAGGAGGCGGGCAGCGACCTGATCGTGATCGGTTCGCACAAGCCCGAGCTGCGCGACTACCTGCTCGGCCCCAACGCCGCGCGGGTCGTGCGCCATTCCGACTGCTCGGTCTACGTGGTGCGCCAGCCGGCCTGAGGCGCGCACTCGAAGGCCCAGGCACCGACCGGCGCGTCTGCTTGGCCCCAATACTCCCGCCGGAGGCGCGCCCGGCTGCGCCGGGCGCCACGCCCAACCCCGGACAAGCGGCTCAGCCGCGCGGGCCGGGGGCGGGAGCGCTCCCGGGTCAGCCGCGCTGGCCGGAAAACCGCGCCTGCCAACCCTCGCGCTCGTCGTCCGTGATTTTGCGAAACAGCATTTCCGGCGTGTCGAACCCGTGACCGGGGGCCAGCCGCGCCATCTCCGCCGGCAGGTCCTCGCCGGGCCAGCCGGAGTCCCCGGTCTTCAGCGCCGCGAGCATCGCCGCGCTCGCATCCGGGATGAAGGGGGCGGAGAGGGCGGCGTAGAACCGGATCAGGTTGAGCGAGAACCGGATGGTCGCGGCCGCGGCGTCCGGGTCCGTTTTGTATTCCGACCAAGGCGCGGCCGCCTGCAGGTATTCGTTCCCCGCCACCCAGATCGCACGCAGCTCCGCCGCTGCCTTGCGGATCTCGATCGCCTCCATGTGATCCTGGTAGGCCCGCAGCCGGATGTAGAGGTCGTCGATCAACTCGTTCTCGCGGTCGCCGTAGTCCCCGCCCGCCGGCACCGCCTCGCCGAACTTGGATCTGCAGAACTTGGTTACGCGAGACACGAAATTTCCCAGAACATCCGCGAGGTCCTTGTTCACACTGGCCTGGAAGTTCTCCCAGGTGAACTCACTGTCCGAGTTCTCGGGCGCGTGGCTCAGCAGCCACCAGCGCCAGTAATCGCTTGGCAGGATCTCCAGCGCCTGGTCCATGAACACCCCGCGGCCCTGGGAGGTCGAGAACTGGCCGCCGTCGTAATTGAGGTAGTTGAACGACTTGATGTAGTCCACGAGCTTCCACGGATCGCCCGAGCCCATGATCGTGGCGGGGAAGGACAGGGTGTGGAAGGGCACGTTGTCCTTGCCCATGAATTGCACGTAGCGCACGTCTTCGGCCCCTTCGTCCGTGCGCCACCAGCGCCGCCAGTCGGTCTCGGCCCGCCCGTTGGCCTCGGCCCATTCCGCGGCCGCCGCGATATACTCGATGGGGGCGTCGAACCACACGTAGAAGACCTTGCCTTCCATCCCCGGCCAGTCGTCTTCGCCGCGCTTGACCGGGATGCCCCAGTCGAGGTCGCGCGTGATGCCGCGGTCCTGCAGCCCGTCGCCGTCATGCAGCCATTTTTTTGCGATCGAGGTGGTCAGGACCGGCCAATCGGTCTTGCTGTCGATCCAGGCTTCGAGACCGTGTTTCAGAGCCGACTGCCGCAGGTAGAGATGCTTGGTCTCGCGCACCTCCAGATCGGTGGAGCCCGAGATCGCCGAGCGCGGCTCGATCAGGTCGGTCGGGTCGAGCTGCTTGGTGCAGTTCTCGCACTGGTCGCCACGCGCCCTGTCGTAGCCGCAGTTCGGGCAGGTGCCCTCGATGTAGCGGTCGGGCAGGAAGCGCTTGTCCGCCTTGGAATAGACCTGCCGTTCGGTCCGTTCCTCGATATAGCCGTTCTCGGCCAGCCGTCCGGCGAAATACTGGGTCAGCCTGTGGTTCTGCGGGCTCGACGACCGGCCGAAATGGTCGAAGGAAAGCCGGAAACCCCGCGCCAGTTCCGCCTGAACCTCGTGCATCCGCGCGCAATACGCTGCGACCGGCTCTCCCGTTTTGGCGGCGGCCAGTTCAGCGGGCGTGCCGTGCTCGTCGGTGGCGCAAAGGAACATCACCTCGTGTCCGCGGGCCCGGCAGTAGCGGGCATAGAGGTCGGCCGGCAGCTGGCTGCCGACGAGATTGCCCAGGTGCTTGATCCCGTTGATATAGGGAATCGCCGAGGTGATGAGGGTGCGTTGCATCCGGGGTCTTGCCTTCCTGCCTTGGTTGACGCTCCCTTTAGCGCAGCGCAGATACGAAGGCTAGCGGCTGTCGTCGCCGTCCCCCTCGCGGCTTGGCTTGGTCAGCCGGCCGATGGTGAACGAGGTGCGCGGCGCCCAGACATAGCGGGTGCGCCGCCTGCGGCTGGGGCGGATGCGCATCCGGGCGAGCCCGAACAGCAACAGCGCGCCGTGCCCCGCCGCGATCATCCAGAACAGCGCCGGCGGCCCGAACCGTTCGATCACGCCGGAAGCGGCCAGCGGCGAGGCGATGGCGCCCAGCGCGAAGAAGAACATCAGCGCGGCCGACAGCTCCACCCGGTCCTGGCTGTCGGCCCAGTCATGGGCATGCGCCGCGGCGACGGAATAGACCGGGAAGCTCGCCGCGCCGAACAGGGCCGCGGCGAGGAACACGGCGGCGGATCCCGCGTCGCTGAGCGCGACGGTCACGCCGCAGGCCGCGATCGCGGCAAGCGACAGGCCGATCAGGACGGCGCGACGGTCGATCTTGTCGGCAAGCCATCCCACCGGGTATTGCGCGAGCGCGCCGCCGCCCACGAAAGCCGCGAGGAAAAGCCCGATCTGGTCGGCGCCAAGCCCCACCTCCTGCCCGTAGACCGGCCCCACCATGCGGAAGGCGGCCGCCGTCAGCCCCGCGACCACCACGCCCATCGTGGCAAGCGGCGACAGGCGGTAGGCGAGGCCCGGCCGCAGACGCGGCGCGGCGGGCGTTTCCGGCTGGGGCAGCGTGGAGAGCGTCAGAGGCAGCAATGCGGCAATGCAGATCAGCGCGAGCAGGTTGTAGGAGACATAGGCCGCCGGGGGCAGCACCGCGATCAGAAGTTGCGCGGCCAGCGAGGCCCCCATGTCGACGATCCGGTAACTGCCCATGGTGCGGCCGCGGGTCACGTTGGTGAGCCGCGCGTTGAGCCAGGCCTCGATGACGGTGTGCGCGCCCGCGACACACAGTCCGATCGCGACCCGCATCGCCGCCCAGGCCAGTGGCTCGACCACCATCATGTGGGCGATCAGCCCCATCGCGCCGAGCGCCGTGAAGGCGGCGAAGGCGCGGGTATGGCCGACCGAACCCATCAGCCGCGGGGCCCACCAGCAGCCGATGAAGAAGCCGACATAGTGGGCCGAGCCCAGCAGCCCGACCTGGGCCGTGGAGAAGCCGAGCCAAAGGCCCGAAAGTGCGTCGAGGGGACCGACGCCGCCCGAGGCGAGTTGCAGCAGGGCGACCGAAAGGAACAGGGCGGCAAGCGAGATCAGGACAGGCATGACAGGGTCTTGTTAGTCCGGTGCGGGTGGGGCCGCAGCCGGAAATGCGACATCCTCCGCCGTTTCCGGGCCGGCCGTCGCCGAGGCCGGGGGCCGCGCGGGGCCGTTGCGAGGGTTTCGCCTCGCTGCGCGAGGCGACCGTCCGGGGGCTCCGCCCCCCGAACCCCCCGGAGTATTTGGGCCAAGAAGAAGGCTACGGGCTGCGCGCGTCGCGACGGGGTGGTTCCGGGTGGTGCAACCCCGGCCGGGCGCCCGCCCTAACGCAGTCGCTGGAACTCGGAGCGCGGGCCGCGGTTGTCGAAGAAGGGCACGCTTTCGGGCGGCAGCCCCTGGCGCAGGAGGCCCGCGACCTCAGCCAGCACGACCTCGGTGATGAAGGGGAGGTCGAAGCCGCGCACCGCGGCGAGCGGGATCCATTGCAGGTGGCTGAGCTCGTCCTCGGCGCCCGAGAAATCGTCTAGGTCGCCGGCGATCGCCTCGGCCTCGACCAGGAAGAACCGCGCGTCGAACCGGCGCGGGCGACCCGGGGGCGTGATCGCGCGGAAGATGAAGTGCAGCCCTTCGGCCGTGGGCAGGTGGCCCGTGCGGGAGAATCCGCGCCAGCCCTGCGGGGCCGGGCTGTCCCAGGCGCCCGGCCGGCCGAGGATCAGCCCGGTCTCTTCCCACAATTCGCGGATGGCGGCGGTGACGAGGGCGGTCGCCAGCGCCGGATCGGCGTCGGCGCATAGCCGCGCGGCGCATCCGGACGCGAGCGGCGCGGCCAGCGGCACGGTGGCGTCCGCCGCATCCACCGCGCCGCCCGGGAAGACGAACTTGTTCGGCATGAAGGCGGCCGCCGCCCCCCGCTGGCCCATAAGGACCTTCGGCGCGCTTGCCGCATCACGCAGGACGATGACCGTCGCGGCGTTCCGGATCGGCGGGTCGGCTATGGGTCGTTCCCGAATCCGTGCATCCTCCTGGCCCACTGCAGCGCTACCATCACCCCTTTCAACCGTGGCAGAAGGTACAGTGCGAGCCCGACGGAGCCAATGGAGAAGAACGAGGTCAGCACCAGGGGGTCGGGGTCGAAAAGCAGCACGACCCACAGCAGCAGCGGCGACATCACGAACCCGACGATCAGCACCGTCAGATAGGCCGGGCCGTCATCCGATTGATGATGGTTCAGATCTTCGCGACAGACCGGGCAATGCTCGCGCACGGACAGGTAATCCGACATCATCGGGCCCGCCCCGCAATTGGGGCATCGCTTGCACCAGCCGCGCAGCAGCGCGGCACCAAGGGGCCTTGGCCGCCTCTCGATCATGTGGTGGTCCATCGCCGTCATGTGGGCACGCCTCCGGCTTGCGTGCATCTTCCAAGGTAGGGAGCGCGCCGGTCCTTAGAAGATGACGCACTGTCCTTGCGGCGGGATGTCGCAAGACTTTCGCGAGGGGCGGCGACGGAAGTTCCCGGCCGCTGCGTACCATGTTCAGATGGCTGCGGGGAGGCGCCCCGGGGCTGGTGAACGTCGACAAGGAAAGGAGAAAGAGGATGACATATGGCAAGGGTCTGATGACCGGATCGGCGCTGGCGATGGCAGTGGCGACAATGCTTGCGGCGACGCTGCCCGCGGGCGCCCAAGGGGCTCAGGGCAGCCGGAGCGATGCGCTGTTCGACCGGCTCGACTCCGATGGCAGCGGCACGATCAGCCTAGAGGAGTTCACCGCGCGTTCGACCGCGCGGTTCCAGCAACTCGACACCGATGGCGACGGCGCGATATCGGCCGAGGAGGCGCAGAACCTCGGTCCGGCCCGCGACGGCCAGGGCCGTCGCGGCATGCAGCCCCGCGCGGGCGGCTACGGCATGGGCGGCGGACAGCCGATGGGACAGGGTTATCAGATGGGGCCCGGCGCCGGAATGGGCCAAGGTTACGGCATGGGCCGTGGCCATGCCATGGGGCAGGGCTATGGAATGGCACCGGGATACATGATGGGCCATGGCGGCTGCATGCGGTCCGGCCAGAGCATGGGGTCCGGCTGCGCCATGGGGCAAGGCTATGGCATGGGCGACGGTCGCGGTATGGGGCAGGGTATGGGATCTGCCCAGGGCATGGGGCCACGCGGCGGCGGTTACGGCATGTTCGGCGGGATGCAGGGCGACGGTCCGATGGGCTATGGCGGCTTCGGAGACCCGAGCCTGAGCGACGAGGACCGCGCCGAGCGCGCCCGAGCGCTGGTCGAGATGCTCGACGCCGATGGCGACGGCATGCTGAATGCCGAGGAAATGGCCGCGCGCCCAGGCCCGCAGATGATCTTCGACCGGGTCGATGCCGATGGCGATGGCACGATCTCCAAGGACGAGTTCGACGCCGCGGCCGAACGGTTCGGCGGCCGGTTCGGGCCCGGCCGCGGCAACCGGTGATGCGTGCGGGCGGCGGGGGGAGGCCCCCGCCGTCCTTGCCGGCTGGGCGGCGACGGGATAGGCCGGAGACGGATGGAGATGCCTTTCGATGCTTCCGGGCACGAGGAAAGCGACGAGGCGCTGCTCGCCGCCTGCGGGCGGGGCGACGCGAGAGCCGCGCGTTTCCTGACGCTGCGGTTCACGCCGCGCGCGTTCGGCTATGCGGCGCAGCTCTTGGGCGACAGGGCCGAGGCCGAGGACGTGGCGCAAGAGGCAATGCTGCGGCTCTGGCGGATTGCGCCGGACTGGCGTGCCGGAGAGGCGAAGGTGACGACATGGCTCTACCGTGTGGTCACCAATCTCTGCACCGACCGGCTGCGTCGGCGGCGGGGCGAAAGGCTCGACACGATCCCCGAGCCGGAGGACGGGGCGCCCCCGGCGGAATTGCGGCTGTTGCAGGCGGCGCGGGCCGAGGCGCTGACGGCGGGGCTGTCCGGGTTGCCCGAGCGGCAGCGACAGGCGGTGATCCTCAGGCATCTGGAGGGGCTATCGAACCCCGCGATTGCCGAGATCATGGAGATCAGCACCGAGGCGGTGGAAAGCCTGACGGCCCGGGGCAAGAGGGCTCTCGCGGCCGGGCTGGTCGTGCGCCGAAAGGAGTTGGGGTTCGAAGATGACTGACAGGCGACTGACCGACGAGGACCTCGAGACCCTGTTCGAGGCGGGCCGCGCGGCGCGTCCTGCGCCGCCGGACGCGCTGCTCGCGCGGGTAATGGATGACGCGATAACAGAGGCCGGTGGTCGGTCGGCGGGCGTGATCGGGCCGGTCCCGCGCCGGGGCGTGCTGGCGGGGCTGGTCACCGGCCTCGGCGGTTGGCCGGCTTTGGGCGGTCTGGCGACCGCCGGCGTGGTCGGCCTCTGGATCGGGTATGTCGCGCCGGGCGGGATCGACACCGTGCGCGCGGCGATGCTGGGCGGGGGCTACGGCATCGCCGATATGATGCCGAGCCTGGACGGATATCTGGCGGAGGGATGAGCGTGGCGGAAACGGACAAGACCGGGGCGGCCCCGCGCACGCGGGCATGGGTGCGCATCGCGCTGGTGGCGAGCCTCGCGCTGAACCTTCTGGTTCTCGGCATGATCGGCGGCGCGATGCTCGGTCACCGGCATGACGGCCCGCGCGGGGCGTCCTTCGGGCCGGGGGAACTGGGACCCTACGGCCGGGCCTTCAGCGCGCCGGATCGCGATGCGCTGCGCGCGGCGCTGCGGGCCGAGGCGCCGCGGCTCCGCGCCAATCGCGAGGGGGTGCGGGCCGGGTTTCGCGACGTCCTTGCCGCGCTGCGGGCCGAACCTTTCGACCAGGCCCGCGTCGAAGCCGCGCTCCAGGCGCAACAGGCGCGCCTGCGCGATCAGATGGGCCTGACGCGCAGGCTGATGCTGGAGCGGGTCGCTGCGATGAGCCCGGAGGAACGGTCGGCCTTTGCCGACCGGCTAGAGGAGGTGTTGCGACGCGGCCCGCCCCGCGACCGCGGCCACCGCGGCCCGTAGGGACGCGCCCGCCGTCGCGCGCATTCGAGCCAACGGCCTTGCCGGACGGCGGCGGCCACGGGGCCGGCGCAGCGCCTCGGCGGGGCGTCCCGGGGGGAACGGGCGTCGCGCATTAGGAGACATCGGCGTTTCGACGGGTCCGTCAGCGTCGTTGCGGACCGTCATTAGGTGGCATCCTGGAAGGACATGGCCCCGTCGCCAAGGCGCGGTGCCTGAGGCGGCCCTGCGTCAGGCGGCGGAGCGGCTGATCTCGACGGTGTTGCGCCCCGACGCCTTGGCGCCGTAAAGCGCGCGGTCGGCCTGCTCCATGAGCGCGTTGATCTCGGCCTCCACGTCGGCGCTGCCGGCCGCCGGTGTCTTGTCCCGCCCGAAGGCGAGGCCGACGCTGATCGTCACGCCGATCTCACCCGCCCCGCCGGGCAGCGTCACGGGGCGTTGCTCGATCAGCGTGCGCAGACGTTCGGCCGTGGCGCAGGCCTGTTCGAAGCCCGTTTCGGGCAGGGCCACCAGGAATTCCTCGCCGCCGATCCGTGCGACGAGGTCCACTGGGCGCAGGCTGTCCTTCACCCGGCGCGCCACCTCGACCAGGACTGCGTCGCCCGCCGCGTGACCGTAACGGTCGTTCACCCGCTTGAACCGGTCGAGATCGAGCAGCATCACCGCGTAGCCGCGTCCGGTCTCGGCCGCGCGCTCGGCGATCCGCGCCAGGTGCGGCAGCGCGTAGCGGCGGTTGAACAGCCCGGTCAACGGGTCGATCACCGCAAGCCTGAGCCCGTCCTCCAGCGTCGCCCGCAGCCGGTCGGCCTGCTGCTTGCGGCGCAGTTGCGTGCGGATGCGGATGGCCAGTTCCTCGGGGGCGACCGGGGTCGCGATCAGGTCGTTCGCGCCGAGGTCGAGCGCCATGGCGGCGGTCTGCGGTGCGCCGTCGGGCACCACCACGAGGATCGCCGCGTTCCGTGTATTGGCATTGGCGCGCAACTCGCTGACCAGCCGGAGCCCGGCCCCGTCCGGCGAAAGTTCCGCGTCGATCACGAACAAATCCGGTGCGGGCGCGTCCGCGGGCGGGGTCAGGGCCTCCGCCCGGGTCATCGCCGAAAGGGTATCCGAGATGCGCGGGGCAAGCGCGCCGCGCAACGCAAGCGCCTTGCGCGGGGTTGCAGCGATCAGCGCCACGCGGGCCGGCGGCATGAAGCCCTCGGTCGCCTCAGCGAAGCCGAGCGCGCGATGGGTGCCGTTGCGCAGCGCCAGTTCCTCGGCCGTTTCGCGGGCGCGCAGAAGGTTGCGGACTCGGGCCAACAGGATCATCTCGTCGAGAGGCTTCGACAGGAACTCGTCGGCGCCGGCTTCGAGGGCGCGCATCTTCGTCTCTGTCGAGCAGGCCCCGGTCACCACGATCAGCGGGATTCCGGCGGTTTCGGGATGCGCCTTGAGCCGCCGGCAGAGTTCGGTCCCGTCCATGTCGGGCAGCGTCATGTCCATCAGGATCAGGTCGGGCCGGTCCCGGCGTGCGGCGGTGATCGCCCCTGCGGCATCGCGGGCTTGGACGACGTCGTAATGCGCCTCGCTCAGCCGCACCTTCAGCACGATGCGGTTGGTGGCGACGTCGTCAACGATCAGGATGCGCCGGGACATCGGCGGAACTCCTCTACGGGGAATAAGGAGAACTTTTTACTGGCATTTTCCATGTTCACTCTTGGGCCGTAAGTGTTAACAAACCCTTTAACGCGGATCGCGAGGATAGGGGGCATGCGGGAAACCGCCGATATCGTCGCGCTCAAGGCGCTGGCCTGGCTCGTGGGCAATGACGAGCTCTTGCCGGTCTTCCTGGGCGCAACGGGCGCATCGGAGGCGGATCTCAGGGCGCGCGCGGACGATCCCGACTTCCTCGCGGCGGTGCTCGATTTCCTGCTGATGGACGATGCGTGGGTACGGGCCTTTTGTGAGGCCGAGCGGTTGCCGGGTGAAGCGGTGATGCAGGCGCGCGCCGCGTTTCCGGGCGGCGCCGACCCTCACTGGACGTGAGCGGGCGCTTGTGCGTCGGACCCGCGGGCGGCATGACGCGCGCGGCAGCTTGAGGAGCGGTAGCATGGGACGCATCACGGCGATTCTCTTCGACAAGGACGGCACACTTTTCGATTTCCACGCGAGCTGGGGCGCGTGGGCGGCGGGCGTGCTGGAGACGCTCGCGCAGGGGGATGCCGGCCGGCGCGGGGCGCTCGCCGCGGCGGTCGGTTTCGATGAGGGGGCCGGACGGTTCCGTCCCGAAAGCCCCGCGATCGCCGGTACGGCCGAGCAGATCGTGGCCGAGATGCTGCCGCATTTGCCTGGGGTTGGCGCCGAAGAGCTGTTGGTGTGGCTGAATGCGGAAGCCGCGCGGGCGACGATGCGCCCGGCGGTGCCCCTTGCGCCGCTGATGGACGAACTGCGGGCGCGGGGGCTGGCGCTCGGGGTGGCCACGAACGAGGCCGAGGGACCGGCGCACGCGCATCTTGCCGCGGCCAGCATCGCCGGCCGGTTCGCTTTCGTTGCGGGCTGCGACAGTGGGCACGGGGCCAAGCCGGCGCCAGGGCAGCTTCTGGCCTTTGCCGCCGCGACCGGGCGGGTCCCGGACGAGGTGATGATGGTGGGCGACAGCCGGCACGACCTGGCCGCGGGGCGTGCCGCCGGAATGGCGGCGGTCGGTGTGCTGACCGGCCCCGCGACCCGGCAAGAGCTGGCCGACCTCGCCGATGCGATACTCGACGATATCGGCGGCTTGCCGGACCTGCTCGACCGGCACGCGGCGGACTGAGCGGCGCGGCGTGAACTGACAGCTGCTGCAGGGTCCGGCCCGAGCACATCGGGCGGCCGAGGGTGTGACATCCCATCGAACCGGGCGCGCTGCGCCGCGCACGGGCGCATGGCCCTCGGCTGCCGGGCGGATTGAGGGGCGCCCGCGGCGGGCACCGGTAACGCCTTTGAAAACCATGCGAAAAGGATCAGGGAGAGGTCTGCCCTCCCCTGTGACCCTTTTGGCGGTCCGCCCCTCTGGCCGCGCCATGGGCGTGCGGGCTATGGTGGCGCCGGACTCGGATCGGGAGGCTGGCGATGGATGAAGCGGGTACACGCCCCGCGCCTGGGCGGATCGCGCTCGGCGTCCTGGGGTTCCTTGCCGGGGTCGCGGCGTGGGTGCTGTTCGAGGTGCTGCCCGATCCCCTGGCCGGCGCCCCGCGCGTCCTTCTGGCGCTGACGGCGCTGGGAGCGGCCTTCTTCCCCGCCGCCCTGGCCCTGTCTGGCCCCCTGCGCCTTGGTCCGGCGCTCGGGGGCGCGCTTGTGCTGGCCCTGCCGCTTTCCATGCTGATGGTCTGGGCGAGCTTCCGCTTTGACTCGGTGCCGGCCTATCTCGCCACGGATCATCCATGGGTCGCCTTCGCGCTGTTGCTGTTTCTCGCACTTCCCTTCCTGATCACGCTGATTGGGCGCGGTATCCGGCCCGGCGACTACGAGGTGCTCTTTACCCAGTCGTGGCTGATCGTCGTGCGCCTTGCTGCGGCCTGGCTCTTCGTCGGGCTGGTCTGGGGGGTCCTGTTCCTGTCGAACGCCTTTCTGGAACTGGTCGGGATCGACATCATCGAGCGCCTGATCGATGCCGAGCCGGTGCCCTACCTGCTGAGCGGCCTCACCCTCGGCGTGGCCCTCGCGGTTGTGGGGGAGTTGTCCGACTACGTGTCTCCCGATCTCGTTCTGCAGCTCTTGCGCCTGCTGCTGCCGGTGGTTTTGGTCGTGTTGGCGGTGTTTCTCGTGGCGCTGCCCGTCCAGGGGCTGTCCAACCTGTTCGGGCAGTTTTCGGCCGCCGCGACGCTGCTGGCCATGGCGTTCGGCGCAGCGACCCTGATCTCGACGGGGCTGGACGCCACCGAAGAACGTCGCGTGCCCGGCGGGTTCACCTGCTGGTGCTGCCGGCTGATGGCGTTGCTGCTGCCCGCGGTCGCGGGCCTGGCGGCCTTCGCGGTCTGGTTGCGCATCGACCAATACGGCCTGAGTCCCGACCGCATCGTCGCGGCCGCGCTCGCGGTGCTCGCCCTCGGCTACGGCGTGGCCTATGCGGGTGCCGTCCTGGTGGGGCCCGGCTGGGCGGCGCGGATCCGGCGCGCCAATGTCTGGATGGCTGCGGCGGCGATGACCCTTGTCGCTGCCTTCTTCACGCCGTTGCTCGATCTGCAGCGCCTGTCGGCGGAGAACCAGGTAACGCGTTACCGCAGCGGGGCTGCGGCCGATGACCTCGACCTCTGGTCGATCGGGCGGGAGTGGGGGCACGCGGGCCAGACGGCCCTTGACCGTCTTGCCGGCATGACCGACCGGCCCGATGCGGCGCGTCTGGCCGAACGGCTTGCGGCGCTCGAGGTGGCCGAGAGCCGCTATGCCTTCGAGCGTAGCGGCGAAACCGGGGACGTCGCTGCGCTGGCCACCGACCTCGCAACGCGGCTCGTGGTGCGTCCCGAGGGCCGGACGCTTCCCAAGGGCCTGCTGTCCAGCCTTCGGCTCTGGGAGCTTCAGCAAATCGCGCGGGCCTGTGACTATCGCACCGAAGGCGGGAACCCTGGCTGCGTCGCGCTGGTCGCGGATTTCTCGGAACCCCGACCGGGTGAGGAGGTGCTGATCGTCGCGCACAACCCGGTCGGCACGCTGCTTGTGCGTGCCTATTTCCCCACCGAGGATGGAGCCGGCTTTGCGATGCGAACGCCCGACTTCTTGTCGGGGGGCGATTTCTACAGCGCTGCGGACGAGGCCATCGACGCCCTGATCGCGGGCGAGTTCCGGCTCACCCCGCTGACGCTCAACGCGCTCGAGGTGTCGGGACGCACCCTCTTCTTCGGTCGCTAGAGCCGGCGGGTTTTGCCATTTCTTAAGTCCTTCCCGCCACTCTGACGCCGTATTTCAATGCGGGAACCGGCAGGAGCCGCCGAATATGCAAGGTCTCATCAATCGCGCGATCGAGTGTTTTCTGCGCGATACATATGGCAACGACTCTTGGGCCTGCGTGGCGCGGGCCGCCGGTGCGGACCCAGGCGGGTTCGAGCCGATGATGACCTATGACGACTCGGTGACCGAGGCCCTGATCGCGGCCGCATGTCGCCAGGTCGACGTGCCCCGCGACATGCTGCTGGAGGATCTCGGCACCTTCCTCGTTTCGGGCGGGTCACTGGAGGCTGTGCGACGATTGATGCGTTTCGGCGGCGAGACCTTCGAGGAATTCCTGTTCTCTCTCGACGACTTGCCCGACCGCGTGCGCCTTGCCGTACCCGATCTGCACCTGCCGGACCTGGAACTGGCCGAGGGTGCGGACTCGGGGTACCGGCTGTTCTGTCTCGGCGGCTGGCCGGGGGTGGAACTCGTGCTGCTGGGCATGCTGCGCGCCATGGCCGACGATTACGGTGCGCTCGCCGTTCTCGACCTGGTCGACCGCGCGCCCGGTCGCGCGACCCTGAAGATCGCGCTGCTCGACGCGCGCTTTCACGAGGGGCGCAGCTTCTCGCTGGCGGTGCAGGGCTGATGGTGTCGCTGCCGAATCCGGCGGCTGGCCAGCCGGTGGTCGCACTGGACGCCGCGGCGCTCGACCGGCTGATGCCGATGCATCTGCGCCTCGACCGCCAAGGGGTGGTGCGCCAATGCGGCCCCACAATCGCGCGGTTCGCCGGCGGCGCCGTGCTGGGACGGCCGTTCGCCGAGGTGGTATGCCTGCGCCGGCCACGCCCGGCCTGCGACATGGACGCGCTGTTGGCATTCGAAGGCATGCCGCTGAAGGGGGCGTTCGTCGCGGCGCCGACCTTCCCGCTCAAAGGGCTGGTCGTAGGCCTGCCTGAGGGCGAGGGGGCCTTGCTCAACCTGTCGATGGGCATTTCCCTGATCGAGGCGGTGGGCCGCTTCGATCTGACGCTTCGCGATTTCGCGCCCACCGACCTGGCGGTGGAACTGCTCTACCTGGCAGAGGCCAAATCCGCCGTGACCGCCGAGTTGCACCGCCTCGCGCAGCGGCTCAACGGCGCGCGGGTCACGGCCGAGGCCGAGGCGGCGACCGACACGCTGACGGGGCTGGCCAACCGCCGTCGGCTCGACGCCATGCTCGCCCGCTTCCTGCGTGACGGGCAGGACTTCTCGGTGATGCAGGTGGACCTCGACTATTTCAAGGACGTCAACGATACCTACGGTCATGCAACCGGGGATGAGGTGCTGCGCGTGGTCGCCGAGGTGCTGGCCGCGCAGTTCAGGCCTCACGATCTCGTGGCGCGGATGGGCGGCGACGAGTTCACCGTTCTCATCGCGGGTATCGTCGACCCGGTCATGTTGGACGGGATGGCGCGGCGGGTGATCGCGCGGCTGGAACAGCCGATCAATGTGGACGGCATCACCGCCCGCGTGTCGGCAAGCATCGGGATCGCACAGTCGAACCGCTGCGATCGGTCCGATGCGGCGGAAATGCTGTACGAGGCCGATGTCGCGCTCTACGAGTCCAAGCGGCAGGGCCGGGGCCGGTCTACCATCGCCTCCGCGGCGTTGCTCGGGGGGCCGTGCTGCGGTTGACCTAGCGGGCCATCTTGCCCCGCGCCAGCCGCCGGATCGCCACGTAGAACAGCGGCACGAAAAGCACCCCAAGCACGGTGGCCGACAAGGTGCCGCCCAGGACGCCGGAGCCGATGGCGGTGCGCCCGCCCGAGCCTGCGCCCGAACTCAGCACCAGCGGCAACACGCCCAGCGAGAACGCCATCGAGGTCATCACGATGGGCCGGAAACGCTGGCGCGCCGCCTCGCGGACCGCGGTGAAAAGGTCCTCGCCGCCGACCTGCCGGTCGCGCGCGAATTCCACGATCAGGATCGCGTTCTTGCCGGTCAGCCCGATCACGGTGAGGATCGCCACCTGGAAGAACACCCCGTTCTCGAACCCGCCGAGCCAGGCACCCAACAGCGCGCCCAGCACCCCGATCGGCATGGCCAGCATCACCGCGAAGGGGATCGCCCAGCTTTCGTAGAGCGCGGCAAGGCAGAGGAAGACGGCGGCCAGCGACAGCGCGTAGAGCAGCGGCGCCTGGTTGCCGGATTCGCGTTCTTCGAGTGACAGCCCGGTCCAGGCCACGTCGAAACCCGGCGGCAATTGGCCGGCGAGCCGCTCGATTTCCGCCATGGCTTCACCCGTCGTCACGCCGGGGGAGGGGCTGCCTTGCAACTGCATCGCAGGAACCCCGTTGTAGCGGTTCAGCCCCTGCGGCCCGAACTCCCAGTTTGCCTCGGTGAAGTTGGAGAAGGGCACGAGGCCGCCGGACGCGTTCCGCACCCGCCAGAGCTCGATATCCTCGGGCGTCGCGCGGGCCTCGGGCTCGCCTTGCACGTAGACCCGCTTGATCCGCCCGCGGTCGACGAAATCGTTCACGTAGCGCCCCGCCCAGGCGATCGACAGCAACTGCCCCACATCCGAGGCCGAGAGCCCCATCGCCCCGGCCGCCCGCCAGTCGATGTCCAGCTTGAACTGTGCCGCGTCCTCCAGCCCGCTGGGCCGGATCGAGCCGATCAAATCGCTTTGCGAGGCCATGCCAAGCATCTGGTTGCGGGCGGCCAGAAGGTCTTCGTGGCTCTGCCCGCCGCGCGCCTGCAGGTAGAAGTCGAAGCCAGAGACGTTGCCCAGTTCGATCACCGAGGGCGGCACGATGGGAAACACCATCGCGTCGCGGATCTGGCTAAACGTCCCGAAAGCCCGGCCCGCGACCGCCTGAACGCTTTGGGCCGGGCTCTTGCGTTCGTCCCAGTCCTTGAGCTGGACAAAGGCGATCCCGACATTTTGGCCGCGCCCGGCAAAGCTGAACCCGACGACGCCGAACATCGAATTCACGGCCTCGGACTCGGCCTCAAGGTAATGATCTTCGACCTGCCGGACCACGTCGAGCGTGCGCTCGGCCGTGGCGCCGGTGGGCGCCTGGATCAGGGTGAAGAGGATGCCCTGGTCCTCTTCGGGCAGGAAGCCGGTTGGCGTCTTGACGTAGAGCCAGCCCATCGTGGCGGCGAGCAGCAGGTAGATGAGCCCGATCCGCACGGGGCGGCGCACGATCCAGCCGACCGAGCCGGCATAGCCGCCCGTCAGCTTTTCGAAGAAGCGGTTGAACCAGCCGAAGGGGCCGCGCTTGGAATGCACCGCGTCCTTGGAGCGCAGGATGGAGGCGCAAAGCGCGGGCGTCAGCGTCAGCGCCACCAGCACCGAGAGCGCCATCGCCGAGACGATGGTGATGGAGAATTGCTGATAGATCACGCCGGTCGAGCCGCCGAAGAACGCCATCGGAACGAACACCGCCGAGAGCACCAGCGCGATGCCCACCAGCGCCCCTGTGATCTGCCCCATGGACTTCCGTGTCGCCTCGCGGGGGCTCAGCCCCTCTTCCTCGATGATCCGCTCGACGTTCTCGACGACCACGATGGCGTCGTCCACCAGCAGGCCGATCGCCAGGACCATGGCCAGCATCGTCAACGTGTTGATCGAGAAGCCGAAGGCCGCCATGATTCCGAAGGTGCCCAGCAGGACCACCGGAACCGCCAGCGTCGGGATCAGCGTGGCGCGCAGATTCTGCAGGAAGAGCAGCATCACCAAGAAGACCAGGAGAATCGCCTCGAATAGCGTCTTGACCACTTCCTTGATCGAGATCTCGATGAAGGGCGTGGTGTCATAGGGGATCACGTAGTCGACATTCTCGGGGAAGAACGCCGACGCCTCTTCCAGCCGGTCCTTGACCCGCTCGGCGGTGTCGAGCGCGTTCGCGCCGGGCGCCAGCCGGATCGCCATGCCCGCGGCCGGCTGGCGGTTGAACCGCGCGATCGTGCTGTAATTCTCGGCCCCGATCTCGACGCGGGCGACGTCCTTCAAGAGAACGAGCCCGCCATCGGTCTCGGCGCGCAGCACGATCTGCTCGAAATCCTCGGGGCTTGTCAGGAGCGATTGCGCGGTGATCGTGGCGTTGAGCTGCTGGCCCTCGGGGGCAGGCAGGGCGCCGAAGGAGCCGGCCGAGATCTGCGCGTTTTCCTCGGACACGGCGGCCACAACGTCCGACGGTGTCAGTTCGAAGGCCGCGAGCTTGGACGGGTCGAGCCATATCCGCATCGCGTATTGTGCGCCGAAGACCTGCACCTCGCCCACGCCCTCGATCCTGGCGAATTCGTCGACGAGGTTGGAGACCATGTAGTCGGAGAGGTCGACCTGTTCGAGCGCACCGTCGGTGGAGATCAGACCGATCACCATCAGGAAGCCGGCGGATGATTTGCGCACCGTAACGCCCTGACGTTGGACGGTTTCCGGCAAGAGCGCGGTTGCCTGGGCCAGCTTGTTCTGGACCTGGACCTGGGCGATGTCGGGATCGGTGCCGGTCTCGAAGGTCAGCGTGATCGAGGCCTGGCCTGCCGAGGTCGAGGAGGACGAGATGTAGCGCAACCCGTCCAGCCCGGTCATCTGCTGCTCGATCACCTGGGTGACGGTGTTGGCAACCGTCTCGGCCGAGGCGCCGGGGTAGGAGGCCTGCACGCTGACCGAGGGCGGCGCGATCTGCGGGTATTGCGCGACCGGCAGGGTGAGGATCGACAACAGGCCCACGCCCATGATGAGGATCGAGATGACCCAGGCGAAAACCGGGCGGTCGATGAAGAAACGGGCCATGCGCGGGCGCTCCGGGACTTAGTTTGCGGCTTGCGTGGGCTGGCGTTCCTCGGGCGTGACGGTCGCGCCGGGCTGCACCTTCTGCAGCCCGGCGACGATCAACCGGTCGCCGTCCGAGAGCCCATCGGTCACGATCCAGTCCGTGCCGCGATCGCCAATCACCGTCAGCACGCGTTCCTCCACCACGTTCTCGGGCGTCACCACAAGCGCGGTCGGCCGGCCGCGGCGGTCGCGGCTGACCCCTTCCTGGGGGACGAGGACCGCATCCCCGACCACGCCCTGCGGCATCTCGACCTGAACATACATTCCGGGCAGCAAGAGTTTGTCCGGGTTCGGAAATTCCATTCTCAGCACGACCACGCCGGTCTGCTCGTCTACATGCGGCTCGGCCGCGGTCAGGGTGCCGGTATGGTCGTAGCCGCCGCCGTCCGGCAGGCCCAGGCTGACCGTCCGGTCGGCGTCTTCCAAACTGGCCTGCATATGGCCGCGCCGCCATGCGACGAGTTCGGCGGCGGACATCGTGACGTCGACATAGACCGGGTCGAGCGTGCGGATCACAGCCAAGGGCTCGGCCTGGCCGGCCGTGACCAGCGCTCCTCGGGTCGTGAGCGAGCGACCGACGACCCCCGCCAGCGGCGCCTTGATCGTGGTGCGTTCCAGTTCGATCTCCGCGGCCAATAGCTGCGCCTCGGCGACTTTCAGCCCGGCCTCGGCGGCGTCGCGGGCGGCGACCGCGTCGTCCACCGCCTGTTCGCTGCTGACGTTGCGGTCGCGCAATGCCTGCAGGCGTTCGGCCTCCTTGCGCGCGGCTTTCAGCGTGGCGTTCGCCTGGGAGACGGCGGCCTCGGCCGCGGCCACCTGGGCCTCGTAGCTTGCCGCGTCGATCCGGTAGAGCGCATCGCCGGGGGCGACCTCGGCACCTTCCTCGAAGAGCCGCTCGGTGATGATGCCGGCGACCTGCGGGCGCACCTCGGCGACGCCCGAGGCGACGACGCGGCCGGGCAGCGTGGCGGTCACCGTCACGTCCTGTGCGTCAAGGGTGACCACGCTGACCGCGGGCGGCCGACGGTCCTGTCCCGAACCGGGGGCTTGGGCGCCGGCGACCGGGGCCAGGAGCGCGAGGATCATCAGGACGGCGAGGGGCCGGATCGGGCGGGGCATGGCGGGGGCTCCTGCGGCGGCGAAAAGCGCTGGCAAAGTCGGCGCTCGCTATTTATAAAACCATAAAGTTTCGTTATTCGCTTCCGGACCTGCGCGCAAGGCGGAATCGGTGCGCCGGGAGCGCTGAGTGGCCATGAAGGGGGCGATGCAGACATGGTGTGCAGTAACGCACCGCGCAGGGGCCGTCCGCCGCAGATGGCCCCCGAGGACCGTGAGAAGGTGATTCTCGATGCGGCCGAGCGCGTTCTTATGGCCCGCGGGGTTCGGGGCCCGACGATGGCGGCCGTCGCGTGCGAGGCGGGCATGTCCAAGCGCACGCTCTACGCCGTGTTCGACGGGCGCACTGCGCTGTTCTCGGCGCTGATCCGCCGGCATCGGGAGACCTTCGTCGCGCCGCTCGGCCCGGAGCAGCACGCCTTGCCGCTGGCGCGCAGGCTCAGGCTGCTGCTGGCGCCCGAACGTCTGGCGTCGTCGGGCGCCGCGCCGCTCGAGGTGCTGCGCGTCGCGCTGGCCGAGGCGCCCGAGCATCCCGAGCTTGCCCGCAGCGTGTTGGACGAAGGGCCGCGCGCTATCCGGCGCCTCATCCGGGACGAACTCGATCACGCGGTGGCCATGGGCGAAATCGCGCTCGACGACACCGGAACGGCGGCCGCGCTCCTGCAGGAGATGGCGTTGCCCTGCCCGGTGGAGCGGTTGCTGGCGCCGGATGGCGCGCCGCCCGATCCGGCCGCGTTCGCCCGCCGGATCGATACCGCGATCGCGGTCTTCGTTGCCGGGGCCGGGGCACTTGCGCCGGCGGCAACCGCGCGGTGCTGACGCAGAGGGGGCTCGGGGCGCGGCCGTCGCTGTGACCGGCCGGGATTGAAATGAACGTGCGTTCATATACCCTCGGAATCATGGCACGCACTTCCGGTTCCCATTCCGAAATCACCGGACCACGGTTGCGCAAAGCAGCGCAGCGCCTGTTCGCGCAGCAGGGCTATGCCGCAGTGTCGATGCGCCAGATCGCGGCCGAGGTGGGGGTGCAGGCCGGTGCGCTCTACAACTACATTCCCGACAAGCAGGGGCTGCTCTTCGACCTGATGGAGAGCCATCTGGAGGAACTGCTCGCGGCTTGGTCGGTCGAGCCCCGCGGCGACGGCCCCCTCGCCGCGTTGGAGGCCTTTACCCGGTTTCATATCCGGTTCCATCTCGACCGGCCCGATGCCGTCTTCATCGCCTACATGGAGCTGAGAAACCTCGAGCGCGGGAATTTCGCGGTGATCGAAGCGCTTCGGAAGCGGTACGAGACCGAACTGGAGGACATCCTGAAGGCCGGAAAGGCGGCTGGGGTGTTTCGCCTTGCCGACAGCAAGCTTGCCACACTGGCGGTTATCGCGATGCTGACAGGGGTGACGACGTGGTATCGCGACGACGGGCGGCTTAGCCGCGCCCGCGTTGAGGAGGTGTATTGGGACATCGTGCGCCAGGCGGTGGGCGCCTAGGTGCCGACGGCCCAAAAGCAAACGCCCGGCGAACGCCGCCGGGCGTCAGACGTAGGGCGCTTGTGCGCCCGTCACTTCTGCGGTTCACCGGTCATGACGCTCCGGATGAACTTGTTGAAGCCGCTGTCGCTCGAGTTCGAGCTGCTGCCCGGGGTCGACAGTTCGGTATCGAACATGGTCTTCTTGTCGCTCAGAAGCGGCCATTTCATCATGCGCGAGAACGGGGTCGGGTCATCGGTCTTGAGTTCCACGTTCGTCGCACGACCACTGAGCAGCGACCAGTTCAGCATGTTCGACAGCGGCGTGGGGTTGTCCGTGCTGAGCTGCGGATTGGTCATGGTCTTGGTTTCGACCTGCGGGTTCGTGAAGGTCTTGGTCTCGACCACCGGGTTGGTGAATGTCTTGGTTTCGACCTGCGGATTCGTGAAGGTCTTGGTCTCGACTTCGGGGTTCGTGAAGGTCTTGGGATTGTCAGTCATGATCCACCTGTCCTGATCCTGTCCACCAAACGAATTGGCTTCCCCTCAAACATGGCGTGTTATACGCGACGGGCAAGGTGATTTTTCGCCGCGTCTCGCCAGCGCGGACTTGACGCGCGCCGGCGCGAATCGTCGTCGACGCCTGTCGCGCGCGCGGCGGTCAAGCCACTTGGATGCGGCCTGCAGGACCGCTAGACGAGCGGCACACGTTGTCTTTCCGGGGGATCCATGTCCGAGACGCTCGCCATCCTGTCCGTGTCCGCGCCGCGGCGGCTCTTCGGGCTTTCGGTGACGCTTGGGCTGGGGGCGCTGCTACTATTCATCGCAGGGATGCGCCCGCCGGCCGAGCCGTTCTGGCGGTTCTTCCTCGCCCTGCTGGGGCTCGCGATGCTGGGACTCGCCGAGGCGATGCGGCGTGCGACGGCGCAATCACTCCGTCTCACCCACGAGGGGCTGTTCGACACTGCCGGACGGCGCCTGGCCGGGATCGGCGAGATCGAGGGGATCGACCGTGGGATGTTCGCTCTCAAGCCGTCCAACGGATTCACCCTCCGCCTGGCGCGGCCCGCGCCGCGGGCCTGGGCGCCGGGAGTCTGGTGGCGCCTTTGGCGTCGGCTGGGCGTGGGCGGCGTGACCTCGGCGGCGCAGGCCCGCGCCATGGCCGAGGTGTTGAGCGCGCTCCTGGCGGAGCGGGCGGAATCCGACGGTGGCGGCGACGACTCCTGACGCATAGACCGTCAACGGTCCTAGCAGGCTGCTGAATAACCTCGCTCTGGACGTCGGTTGAGGGACGTGATTCACCCCTTGGGCGGTTGCCGGAGGGGTTGGGATGCGGGGCGCGGACGAGACGGGCGGGTCGCTGTTCAGCTATGTTGACATCGAGGCGCGGATCCCGGCGCGGCATCCGTTGCGGCAGATCCGGCGGGTCGTGAACGAGGCTTTGGCCAGCCTCGATGCCGAGTTCGAGACGCTCTACGCCCCGGAGGGCCGGCCCTCGATCCCGCCGGAGCGGCTGATCCGGGCGAGCCTTCTACAGATCCTGTTCTCGGTACGCTCGGAGCGGCAGTTGATGGAGCAGATGGATTACAACCTCATGTTCCGCTGGTTCGTGGGCCTGGGGATCGACGACGCGGTCTGGGTCCCCACCGTCTTCACGAAGAACCGTGACCGGCTGCTGACCACCGACATGGCGCGCAAGGTGATGGGCGCGATCCTGGCTCACCGGGAGGTCGCACCGCTGCTGTCAGACGAGCACTTCTCGGTGGACGGCACGCTGATCAAGGCCTGGGCTTCCATGAAGAGCTTCCAGCCGAAGACCGAGGGCAGCCCGCCCGGCGCGGACGGGCCGGGTGACCCGCCGGGGGACACCGATCAGGATACCAGCCCCGACACCGCCCCTGCCCAGCCCGAAGCCGAGACCGTCCCGATGCCCAGCCCCAGCCGCCGCCACCGCAACGCCGAAGTCGACTTCCGCGGCGAGAAGCGCTCCAACGCCACCCATGCCTCGATCACCGACCCCGACGCGCGGCTGTTCCGCAAGTCGCAGGGGACGGGCGCGCTGCTCTGTTACATGGGGCATGCGCTGATGGAAAACCGCAATGGCTTCGTCGTCCAGGCCGACCTGACCCGCGCCGATGGCCATGCCGAACGCCGCGCCGCGCTCGACATGATCCACCGCCATTCCCCCGGCTCGACCCGCCGCCTCACGCTGGGCGCCGACAAGGGCTACGACAGCGCAGATTTCGTCGCCGATCTGCGACAGGCCCACGTCACGCCGCATGTCGCCCAGAAGGCCCGACACTCCGCCATCGACGGCAGAACCACCCGCCACCCCGGCTACGCCCTGTCCCAGACGCGCCGCAAGAAGATCGAAGAGCCCTTCGGCTGGGCCAAGACCGTCGGCGGCATGGCCCAGACCGTATACCGCGGCCTCGACCGCGTCGCCGCCCGCTTCACCTTCACCATGGCCGCCTGCAACCTCGCCAGACTGCCGAAGCTGCTGGCCGCCTGACGCCAAAGGCAGGGCCGAGACCAAGCACACAGAACAGACGACGCCGGCCTCACGGGTGAGGGTCAGGGAAATCCGTCCGGCCGCAAGAGAATTTCAGCGGCCTGCTAGGCGTCTCCGGCGACGTAGCAGAGTCCACCCTCGTCCTCGACCGCCAGTCCGTTCACGAAGCGCGGGCGCGTGGCGATGAAGCTGCGCATTGTCTGGGGAGCCATGGCGTATGCGAACGGGGGATTGAAGATGACCTCGGTCTCGACGAGAATCACGCGCTCGGTCTGCGGCATGAGCGGAACCTGCGCTTCGAAGGTGCTCGACAGGTCGGTTTCCGTCATCGGCAAGAGGTCGTCGGTGGGGCAGGACCAGACGATATCGAGTTCGCGCCCGCTGTCGTCCGGGTCGCAATTCGCGCTGCACTTGACCAAGGTCACCCGAATCCGGCTCAACGCGTCGGGCGTATCCGTGAGAAAGCCGAAAACCTCGTCCATGTTCTCGAAATCGTCGGCCGGGATCGGTCCCTCGCGCTGGCGACTGATCAGGTCCGCGATGGTGTTGGAGCCGGTCACGTTCAGCGTGCGTAGCTGGAACCCGTAGAAAAAGACGATGATGCCGAGAATCGCCCAGATCAGGAAGGGCATCACGAGTACCAGCTCGGCCACCATGCTGCCGCGCGTATCCAGGGTGAAGCGGGTGAACGGGGTCTTGAAGCGGAGTGGCATGGCTCAGATCCCCGCGCCGGGTTCGTTGACGAAGGCCGATGCGGCTATCAGCTGATAGCCGTCGCGCGGATGCTGCTCGAGTCGCAGGCCGAGGCCGACACCGGGGAAGAACGGATCGACCGTGACGCAGGCGCGCACGATCATGAGCTGGTTTTGCGGCCCCTGTGCGAAATGGTCGTCCGGGTTCAGCGGCGTCGTCGAGCGCCGGTCGACGCAAACCGGCGAAATGTCGGGCAGTTCCCAGGTTGAGGGCGGCACCGGCGTCAGTTCGATCGCCACCACGTTCTGGCAGTCGGGAAACAGATGCGCCTGCGAGCAGAGGATGTCCTTGAACATGTCGTGGTCGAGCCCGGGGTAGTGGCCTAGCCGGATACCCCGCATCGACTTGTCCAGCGCATGCTCCAGCAGCATCTGCCTTGTCATGAGGATCGTGCTTTCGAGGCTCATCAGGAACATCGAGAACACGATGGGCAGCGTCAGCACCACCTCGATACTGGCGGTCCCGTCCTCGCGGCGGAAGGCTCGGGAGAGGCGGGAGAAAAGGCGTCGTCCGGGGATCATTCGGTGAGCCTCAACTGATTGATGGACGACGCGATGGCCCCGAACACGTCAGAGAGGTTCATCCCGTCGGCGCGGAAGAAGTGATTCACTGTGGTCGCGCAATTGCGCATCACCTGTTCTTCGTAGCTGTCCTTCGCCACCTCGAAGCCGATCGTGTAGACGAGGATGTCTTCGTTCTTGGCGGCATCGCAGACCGACTGCAGGCGCGCGTTCTTGACGGCGGTGCCGTCTTCGCCCGCGGGGTTGTCCAGCCAGTAGAACTGGTCATACCAGCGGGTCGTGAATTTCGCCCAGACTTCGGGGTAGGTCATCTGGTCGGGTTCGCCGGAGGGGCCCACGCAAGTTCGCGACGCGCCCCAGCCGGAGCACTCTTCCTCGCCGACGAAGACCGACTCGTGCCAGACGTCATACCTGTCGTAGTCGCGACCGTCCTCGTCGACCCAACGGTACTGGTCACGGTCTGCATTGTAGACCGAGTAGACATCGAGAACGCTCTTGCCGGAGTCGGGTTCGTTGTAATGCCAGACCTCGGACGGGCCGGCGCGATAGCCGGGCTTCAGGTAATGCTGCTCCCGGTTTTCGCCGTCCGTCATCAGGATCACGGCCTTCATGTTGCGGGCCTGGCCGAAATCGTAGGGCCGGCCCTCGAAGACCGCGTCGATCACCGTCTCGGTCGAGCCCTCGGCAACCGGCTTGGCGATCAGGTTGTCCACCACGCCGCGGGTGCCGGGGTCCAACAGGACGGTGCCCCATTTCATGCCGAGGTCGATGGAGGTGTTTCCGCGCGGCTCCAGCGCGTCGATCACGTCGTAAAGTTCCGTGTACTCGTCCTCCAACGGCCTGATCCAGCGCGAGGATTCCACCTTGCAAGGGAACTCGTCCGGGGTTGAGGTCCGGCCGTACCACGGGTCGAAATGGCCGGTGCGCTGCAGGAGGCTGGTGGTCGACAGGCCGGTTTCGGTGAAATCGCTGGAGGCGAAGTTCACGCAGAACGATGTGTTGTGCTCGTTCGTCACGTTGTATTCCCCAAGGAGGTCCGGTCCGACGGACACCTGCTCGGCATAGGGGATGACGGAGATCGAGACCTTGCCGTACTTGACCTCGCAAGCCTCGCCCGAGCCGCGGGTCGCGTTGGGGTTGCACTGCATGTGATAGACGAAATCCTTCGCCGCCCTGCGCAGTTCCCGGATTTTCGTGTCGCCGGATGCTGACGGGTCGCCCATCGACCCCGACAGGTCGAGCACCATGGAGATCTCGAGATCGCTGATGCCCTCCTCGGCGGTGCTGACGGCGAGGATCGGCATGCTGTCGAAGCGGTGTTCGGGACCCAGGGCCTCATCGCTCCACCGCATCGGGCGGAAGACATCTTCCATGAGGTTCAGGAAGATCGGTTCGACCGTGGCGCCGGCCACGGCGCGGACCTTTCGGAAGGAGGCGGTGCCCGAAGACTTTTCCTCCTCGATCTTCACGGCGCCCACGTAGTCGCCAAGGCCCGCCTTTTCGAAATAGTCCCGCACCACCGCCTCGGGATCCTGCTTCTGTTCGAGGCTGGCGGCGGCCAGGACCGCGCGGTCCATCGTGTGCTGCAGTTGCGCGCGGGTCGATTCGTAGCGCATGAAATCGATGGCGAGCCCGGCCGCGAAGAGCATGGCCACGAAGAGCATGAGCGAGAAGATCATCAGGCTTCCGGACTCGTCGGATCGAAACCGGGCCAGGTGTCCTTGCGCTGCCGTGCGGGAGGCGGCGTCGGCGATGCGGTCGCGGGGAATGGGAGAAATCAACATCGAAATCGTCCTCGGTTTCCGGCCCCTCGGGCCGCACTCGGCGCACATTCCGGCGCGGCATTATTAGGCCCCGGACCTGTGGCGAAAATGAGGCGCGAAAGGCCGGGTTTTCCTAAAATGCCGCGCTTTCCTTCGACGCAGGGGCGGCGTCGCGTCGGATTGTCCGACAGCGCGAAACGCCCGGCGCCCGTCGGCCTCGGGCCCGGGCCCCGCGCAGGGGTGGCAATGCGCCGCGCGTCGCGTAGGGTGGAGGGACGGTCAAGGCGAAGGGAGGCACACCATGGGGGAGTTGCCCGAACCGGGATTTCGCGACTCGGTCGACCTGATGTTCGGCCGGGCGGTGGCCCTCACGGACCTGCCGCCGGGGCTGGCCGAGAAGATCCGGGTCTGCAACGCGACATATACGGTGCGTTTCGGCGTTCGGCTGCGGGGCAAGATCGAGACCTTTACCGGCTACCGATCAGTTCATTCCGAGCATATGGAGCCAGTCAAGGGCGGCATCCGTTATGCGATGGCGGTCGACCAGGACGAGGTCGAGGCGCTGGCCGCGCTGATGACCTACAAATGCGCCGTGGTCGAGGCCCCGTTCGGGGGCTCCAAGGGCGGGCTCTGCATCGACCCCCGCGAGTGGGACGTGCACGAGTTGGAGCAGATCACCCGGCGCTTCGCCTACGAACTGGTCAAGCGCGACCTGATCACGCCGAGCCAGAACGTGCCCGCCCCGGACATGGGCACCGGCGAGCGCGAGATGGCCTGGATCGCCGACCAGTACCAGCGCATGAACACCACCGACATCAACGCGCGCGCCTGCGTCACCGGCAAGCCGCCGCATGCGGGCGGCATCGCGGGCCGGGTCGAGGCGACGGGCCGCGGCGTGCAATACGCGCTGCGCGAGTTCTTCCGCCATCCCGCGGACCTTGCCCATGCCGGTCTCGATGGCACGCTCGAGGGCAAGCGGGTGATCGTGCAGGGGCTCGGCAACGTGGGCTACCACGCGGCGAAGTTCCTGTCCAACGAGGACGGTGTCCGTGTCATTGGCGTCGGGGAACGGGACGGCGCGATCTGGAACCCTCAGGGCGTCGATATCGACGAGTTGCGCCACTGGATCGTAACCAATGGCGGGGTGCAGGGATTCCCGGGCGGGCAGCATGTCGGCGACGGGGCGGCGCTTCTGGAGGAGGAATGCGACATCCTCATCCCGGCGGCACTGGAAGGCGTGATCTCGCGCGAGAATGCCGGCCGCATCCGCGCGCCGCTGATCGTGGAGGCGGCGAACGGGCCGATCACGGCAGGCGCCGACGAGATCCTGTCGAAGCGCGGCACGGTGATCATTCCCGACCTATACGCCAATGCCGGCGGGGTGACGGTATCGTATTTCGAATGGGTCAAGAACCTCAGCCATATCCGCTTCGGCCGGATGCAGCGCCGGCAGGAGGAGGCGCGCCACCAGCTGGTGGTGGACGAGCTTGAGCGGCTCTCGGCGCATCTCGGCAGCACCTGGACGCCTCGGCCCGATTTCAAGGAGAAGTACCTGCGCGGCGCGGACGAGCTGGAACTGGTGCGCTCGGGGCTCGACGACACGATGCGCACCGCTTACCAGGCGATGCGCGAGGTCTGGCATGCACGGCCCGACGTGCCCGATCTGCGCATGGCGGCCTACCTGGTCGCGATCGAGCGGGTCGCGGCGAGCTACCAGGCGAAGGGGCTGTGACCGGGGAGGGGGGCGCTCCCGCCCCTTTCGGCCGCCCATTCGGGCGACCCAAAGCGTTGGGCTCGGCGCGCCCGTACCGGGCGCGCGGCACGCGCCTCCGTTGGCGTCAGGGCGGTTCCGATGACTCGACAGCAAGACGCCTGCAGCCGATACTTGCGCCCATGAGTCTGCCTCCCGGTTTCCTCGACGAATTGCGCAATCGCCTCTCGCTTTCGCAGGTGGTGGGGCGCAAGGTCATGTGGGATCAGCGCAAGTCGAACCAGGCCAAGGGCGACATGTGGGCCCCGTGCCCGTTCCACCAGGAAAAGACCGCATCCTTCCATGTCGACGACCGCAAGGGGTTCTATTACTGCTTCGGCTGCCACGCGAAGGGCGACGCGATTTCCTTCGTGCGCGAGACCGAGAATGTCGGTTTCATGGAGGCGGTGGAGATTCTGGCCTGCGAGGCCGGGATGCAGGTACCTGCCCGCGATCCCAAGGCGCAGGAAAAGGCCGACGGTCGCACCCGGCTGGCCGAGGTGATGGAACAGGCGGTGCATCACTACCGGCTCCAACTCCAGACCGGGTGGGCGGCCGAGGCGCGGGCCTATCTCGAGCGGCGGGGGCTTGCAGAGGTGGCGCTCGAACAGTGGGAGATCGGCTTTGCGCCGCCGGGCTGGCGCGGACTTTGGGAGCATCTGCGGGGCAAGGGCGTGGCCGAGGACCTGATCCTCGGTGCGGGGCTCGCGCGGCGGTCGGACAAGGGCGGCGAGCCTTATGACGTGTTCCGCAACCGCATCCTGTTCCCGATCCGCGATGCGCGCGGCCGCGCCATCGCTTTCGGCGGGCGCGCTATGGACCCGAACGACAGCGCGAAATACCTCAACTCGCCGCAGACCGAGCTGTTTGACAAGGGGGTGAACCTCTACAACCACGGCCCGGCGCGCGAGGCTGCAGGCAAGGGCCAGCCGCTCGTCGTGGCCGAGGGCTATATGGACGTGATCGCGCTGGTCGAGGCGGGATTCGGGGCCGCGGTCGCCCCGCTTGGCACTGCGATCACCGAGGATCAACTGCGCCTGCTCTGGCGGATTCACCCCGAGCCGGTGATCGCGCTCGACGGTGATCGGGCCGGTATAGGGGCGGCGCGGCGGCTCATGGACCTGGCGCTGCCGGAGCTGGAAGCGGGCCACGCGCTTCGCTTCGCCTTGATGCCGCCCGGCCAGGACCCCGACGACGTCATCCGGGGCGGCGGCTCCGGCGCGATGAAGGCGCTGATCGAGGGCGCCCGTCCGATGGTGCAGTTGCTGTGGGAACGCGAGACCGAGGGACGCGTCTTCGACAGCCCCGAACGCAAGGCCGCGCTCGACCGCGACTTGCGCCAGGCGTTGTCGCGGATCAAGGACCCCTCGTTGCGCCGCCATTACGGTGAAGAGATCAACCGGTTGCGTTGGGCGCTGTTCCGCCCGGCCCCGGGGTCGTCGCGCAAGGGGGGCTGGCGGGGGCGTGACGTACCGGCCGCGCCCCGACCGGCGACCAAGGTTTCCGCGCTTGTCGCGGGGCCGGACCGGTTCGAGGAAGAATTGCGCGAGGCCGTGATTCTCGCGACGCTCATCACGCACCCGCAGCTCCTTTCAGAATTCGAGTCCGATCTCGAGCAACTCGACTGCGCCGGGCCGGCGCATGCCGCTGTGCAAGGCGCGCTCTTGGCCGCGGTCCATCGCACCGACGCCGGCGACCTGCGCGCGGCGCTGGAAGAGCGGCTTGGCCCGGCCGCCCTTGAACGGCTTTTCGTCTGGAACGAGGTCGGGATGTCGCTGGCGGCTTGCGGCAGTGATCCCAAGCGAAACGCGCTGGCCGTGCGTCAGGCCTTCGAGTGCCTGCAATCCATCCGGGGCTGGCGGATCGAGAACCAGCATGCGCAGGACGACATCCACCACTGGGCGGATGAATCGCTGACCTACCGGATCGACGAACGGAACCGCGCGCGCGAGGCAGCGCTCAAGCTGAGCGACGAGGAAGACGGTGAGATCGAGATCGCGCCGAACGGCGCGCCGTTGCCCAAGGACGAGCTCAGGGTTTGGAGAGAATTGTCGGAGTCGCTGCTTGGGCGGAAAGTCTCGAAAAACAACGGCAAGCCTTGAAAGCGATGCCGTGTAGCCTTCATATGCAGGGTCAGTTCCGGAGACGGAGGGCATATGCGCTTCCGCACGGACACAACCGACTTGGAATCGTCGGGAAAAACCGGCCCGACGGGTGGCCTTCCCGACGATTCGCGCTATTGATTCGGATCACACTGCCGGGCGAATCAGCCTCCCCTGCAAGGAGCACTTCATGGCCGCCAAAGACGCCGACGACACCAAGACCGACGAGCAGGACGCCGAGATTTCGCTCGACATGAGCCAGGCGGCCGTCAAGAAGATGATCGCCGAGGCCAAGGAGCGCGGCTTTCTCACCTACGACCAGCTCAACCAGGTCCTGCCGCCTGACCAGGTGTCGTCCGAGCAGATCGAAGACGTGATGTCCATGCTCTCGGAGATGGGCATCAACATCATCGATTCTGACGAGGACGCGGAAGAGGCCGAGGAGGGCTCCACCGAGGTGGTCGAAACCTCGACCTCGCGCGAGGTGGCGGTCGCCCAGACCCAGTCGGAAACGCTCGACCGAACCGACGACCCCGTGCGCATGTATCTGCGCGAGATGGGTTCGGTCGAACTGCTGAGCCGCGAGGGCGAGATCGCCATCGCCAAGCGGATCGAGGCGGGTCGGAACACGATGATCGCTGGGCTGTGCGAAAGCCCGCTGACCTTCCAGGCGATCACGATCTGGCGCGACGAGCTTTTGAACGAAGACATCCTGCTGCGCGACGTCATCGACCTCGACGCCACCTTCGGCCGGTCGATGGAGGGCGAGGAGGACGAGCCGGTGGTGCAGGGCCTCGATGTGGCGGCCGCCGCCGGCACCGCGGCCAACACGAACGCGCCCAAGGCCGAGGAGGCCGAGCCCGAACTCGACGCCGACGGCAACCCGATCAAGCGCGAGGAAGAGGACGAGGACGAGGAGCAGGCCAACATGAGCCTCGCGGCCATGGAGGCCGCGCTCAAGCCCCGCGTTCTGGAACTGCTCGACCGCATCGCCGAGGATTACACGCGGCTCTCCGAAATCCAGGACAAGCGGATTCACGCCACGATCACCAAGACGCACCGGTTCTCGGACAAGGACGAGGCCGAGTACCAGAAGCTGCGCGCCGAGATCGTCGTGCTGGTGAACGAGTTGCACCTGCACAACAACCGGATCGAGGCGCTGATCGACCAGCTTTACGGGATCAACCGCAAGATCATGTCGATCGACAGCGCCATGGTGAAGCTCGCCGACGAGGCGCGGATCAACCGGCGCGAATTCATCGACGCCTATCGCGGTCACGAACTCGATCCGCACTGGATGGAGCAGATGGCGCAGAAGCCCGGCCGCGGCTGGGGCGCCTTCACCTCGCGCTCGGGCCACAAGGTCGCCGAGTTGCGCGCCGAGATGGCTCAGGTCGGCCAGTATGTCGGCGTCGACATCCAGGAATTCCGCCGCATCGTGAGCCAGGTGCAGAAGGGCGAGAAGGAGGCCCGCCAGGCCAAGAAGGAGATGGTCGAGGCGAACCTGCGGCTGGTGATCTCGATCGCCAAGAAATACACCAACCGGGGCCTGCAATTCCTTGATCTCATTCAGGAAGGCAATATCGGCCTGATGAAGGCGGTGGACAAGTTCGAATACCGCCGCGGCTACAAGTTCTCGACCTACGCGACGTGGTGGATTCGCCAGGCGATCACCCGGTCCATCGCCGACCAGGCCCGCACGATCCGCATCCCCGTCCACATGATCGAGACGATCAACAAACTGGTCCGGACGGGCCGGCAGATGCTGCACGAGATCGGCCGCGAGCCCACGCCCGAGGAACTGGCCGACAAGCTGCAGATGCCGCTGGAGAAGGTCCGCAAGGTGATGAAGATCGCCAAGGAACCGATCTCCCTCGAGACGCCCATCGGCGACGAGGAAGATTCGCAACTCGGCGATTTCATCGAGGACAAGAACGCGGTGCTGCCACTGGACTCTGCGATCCAGGAGAACCTGAAGGAGACGACCACCCGCGTGCTGGCCTCGCTCACGCCGCGCGAGGAACGCGTCCTGCGCATGCGCTTCGGCATCGGCATGAACACCGACCACACGCTGGAAGAGGTCGGCCAGCAGTTCAGCGTCACGCGCGAACGCATCCGCCAGATCGAGGCGAAGGCGCTGCGCAAGCTGAAACACCCGAGCCGGAGCCGGAAGCTGAGGAGCTTCCTGGATCAGTAATCGTCCCGCGAGAACGAGGCCGCGGTCGATCCAGCGATCTCAGTTCTTGCCGCTGACGTAGTCAATGCAGTTCTCGAGCATGTCTTTGAATTCGGAAATCAAATCGGCGAGGCCAGCGGTTGCGGTCGAGATGGAACCGAGGATCGAGTTGATCTGTGCGAGTAGGTAGCGCAGAGCGTCCGCGATCGCGTCTCGAACCCGTTGTCCCAAGGTCACCAACGCTGCCAGTTTGGCGCGTAAACTCGCGCCAGTCAGTCCAACTCTTTGGAGCTTCTCGATCTCGACGTCTTTAACGGCGCCTTCAAGAATCCGGAAGTGTGGTTGTGTGTCTTCGAGGTAGGCCTCGCGCAGGTAGCCGCGCATATTGCCGACGAAGTGGATAGGGCGTCCCTCCACCGTTTGCTCCAGCACCATGTTTTGAAGAAGCTGTTCAAGTTGCTGAAGAAAGCGGATCAGTTGGCTATGCGGGTCAGATGTATCTTCTATGTTGAATTCAAATGGCACTACTTCCTCCATCGGTTTGTTCGTAGTTGGTTCAGTAAGCGCAAGCTGGCTTCGAGCCCGCTACAGCCCCGGAAGCGGGGGGTGATCGAGCCACCGCGTTGAGCGCACAGCGCCCCGCCATTACCTTTCCTACGTTGCCGGGGTGTTCTCGTGCAGATTTATCAGAAACACGGTGGCGCCAATATACTCGGCGTCGTGCCCATCGGAGACCCGCCTATGCGCCTTGCCCTCACGCTTTCCGCTGCGCTCCTGCTGGCGGCCTGCGTTCCGCAGGGGCCGACCGCGGCCCCCGATGCGCTTCGCACCTATCGCGGGAATCTCGTGGTGCCGGACCCGACCGTTCCCGGCCAGTTCGAGGTGTTCACCGTGCCGGGGGATGCGGGGCGCGATCTGTGGTGCGCCGCGGGGATCTATGCCATCGACGAACTCAACGTCCCCGCGACGCGGCGTATACATCTCGTCCGCCCGCTGGGTTCGAGCGATACCCGCCCAGGGCGCAAGAGCGCCGTCTTCACCGTTTCGCCCGACGCCGAGATCCGCGTGGCGGCCGAGGCGCTGCCCGACGACCTGCTCACCTTGGGCGTGACGCGGCCGGGGCGGAACTTCCTGCCGATGCATGCCCGCAACTCCTGCCGTCCGGTAATCCGGTTCCCTTTCGGCGGCTAGCGCGCGCCTCACGCGGATGTGACTCGGCCGGGGCCCCGCCAAAACAGGGCGTGGGTGCACGCGCCCCGGTGCCTGTGACATTTCGTTCCGCGCGGAGCCGGGGATTTTGACGTAAGTCAAGTCCTTCCCATTGCCATGCGAGTAACCACAGCGTCATGACAACCGAACCCCAGTCTTCACGCGCCGCCGGCGGGACGGGCGGGTTTCCCTTCGCGCCGCCCCTGCCGCTCTTCCTGCTCACTCCGATCCTTGGCCGCGTCGTGCACCGGATCGCCCGGCAGAACCCCGACATGTTCGACCGCCTGGGCCCGCACCGGCATGCCTATTTCCTGATCGACCCGGTCGACATGCCGTTCATGCTGTACCTGCGCCCCGACCCCGAGGCGCTGGAGTTCCGCGCGGTGAACCGGCGCAACCCGCCGCCCGCGGCCGCGCGCATCTCTGGCACGTTCCTCGACCTGCTCACGCTGATGGATACCGAGCAGGACGGCGATGCCCTCTTTTTCTCGCGCGACCTGATCGTGACCGGCGATACCGAGGCGGTGGTTTGCCTCAGGAACGCGCTCGACGACGTGGACGACCCGATCGCCGAAAGCGTGGCCGACATGTTCGGCCCGCCCGGCCGCGCCGCGCTCAACGCGCTGCGCCGTGCCGCCGAAAACGCCCAGAAACGGAAAGGGGCCTGAGCCATGATGCTCCCCAACAAGCCCGAACTGATCTGCCCCGCCGGCACGCCCGCCGCTCTGCGCTCGGCCGTCGATGCCAGGGCCGACGCGGTCTATTGCGGCTACCAGAACGCCACCAATGCGCGGAACTTCGTCGGGCTGAACTTCACGCCCGAGGAGATGGAGAAATCCATCCGCTATGCCCATGAGGGCGGCACCAAGGTGCTGATCACGTTGAACACCTTCCCGCCGGGGGGCAACGTGCAGCTCTGGAAGGATATGGCCGACCTCTCGGCGCGGCTGGGCGCGGATGCCTGCATCGTGGCCGATATCGCGGTCGCGGCGCATATCCAGAAGCACCACCCCGACATGCGCATCCACCTCTCTGTGCAGGCCGCGGCGTCGAGCCCGGAGTCGATCGAGTATTACGTCCGCGAATTCGGGGTGAAGCGCGTGGTCCTGCCGCGGATCATGACGGTAAGCGAGATTCGCGGGCTGGTCGAGGAGATCCCCTGCGAGGTCGAGACCTTCATCTTCGGCAACCACGGCCTGATGGTCGAGGGGCGGTGCTCGCTGACGAACTACGTCACCGGCCAGTCGACCAACATGGACGGCGCCTGCTCGCCGGCCGCTTGCGTGCAGTACGAACGCGCCGACGATGGCAGCATGTCGACGAAGCTCGGCGATTACATGATCGACCGCTTCGGCCCGGAGGAGACCGCCGGCTATCCCACCATCTGCAAGGGCCGCTACAAGTGCGACGCGCGCGACGGCGGGTACTACGCCTTCGAAGAGCCGATCAGCCTGAACGCCTCGACCATGCTGCCCGAACTGATCAAGGCCGGGGTGCATGCCTTCAAGATCGAGGGCCGGCAGCGGTCGCGCGCCTATGTCAAGAAGGTCGTCGCCGCCTTCCGCGAAGCGGTCGATTCGATCATGGCGGGCGAAGAGCCGAAACTCGCAGACCTCGTCGCTCTGACCGAGGGTCAGAAACAGACCGAGGGCGCGCTGAAAACGAAGAAGTGGAGGTAACCTCCCATGACCGAACTGACCCTGGGGCCGAACCTTTTTCACTGGCCCGCCGAGCAGAAGATCGACTTCTACAACCGCATCGCCGACGAAAGCCCGGTCTCGACCGTCTACCTGGGCGAGGTGATCTGTTCCAAGCGGACCCCCTTCTTCGACGACAAGCATCTCGACCAGGTGGCCGAGCGGCTGACGCGCGCCGGCAAGAAGGTCGTTTACTGCTCATTCTCGGAAGTGGTGATCAAGCGTGAGCGTAACATCCTAATGGACTGGTCCAAGCAGGAGGGGCGCGATCTGGAGGTGAACAACACCGCCGCGCTTCTGCATCTGAAGGACCGGCCGCACCGGATCGGGGCGCTGCTGAACGTCTACAACGAAGAGACGATGGCCTATCTTGCGGGGCAGGGCGCCAATCATTTCGCCCTGCTGCCCGAACTGCCGCGCGAGGTGGTCGCGACGCTGGGCGCGAAGGCGGCCGAGTTGGGCGTCGGGCTCGAGGTGCAGGTCTTCGGCCGCGCCTCGCTGGCGCTGTCGGCGCGGTGCTACCACGCGCGCGCTCATGACCGGACCAAGGACAATTGCCAGTTCGTCTGCGGCGAAGACCCCGATGGAATGGTGCTGCGCACGATGGACGACAAGCCGTTCCTTACGGTCAACGGCATCCAGACGCTTAGCTACGGCTATCTCGACCTGCTGGCCGATCTTGACGACATGAAGTCGATCGGCGTGACCCATTTCCGGGTGATGCCGCATACCTGCGACATGATCGCGGTGACCACGCTTTTCGACGCGGTTCTGCACGGCCGCATGGATATCGCGGAGGGTGAGGCCAAGCTGCGCGAACTCGGGATCGACGCGCCCTTCGTCAACGGCTTCTACCGCGGCCGGGCCGGGCATGACTGGGTGCCGCGGGTGGCGGAACTGGTCTGACATTCGGGCGGGCCGGCGATTCCGCCGGCCCCTCTGCGCCAGCCTGCCGCGGTCCCGCTTCACCCCACGGCGCGCGCGGCTTGCCCGCCTTCCGAGCATCGCCTAGCCTGACCGCACCAGGGGCATGGCGGACAATGCAGACGACCTTTACCATCCAGACACGGGGCCGGGACTCTACGAGTTCACCGGCTAGGTGTGGCGCTGGATCGCTGTCTAGGGCGACGGCCTGCTCACGCTCTTTGTCCGCCACACCTGCTGTTCCCTGCTGATTCAGGAAAACGCCGTCCCGGACGTGCAGCGCGACCTCGACGCCTATTTCGCCCGGCTGGTGCCGCCCGCCGACGCGCCTTCGATGTCCGATCTCCGTCAGACGCTTGAAGGCCCCGACGACATGCCCGCCCATATCAAGGCCGCGCTCCTGCCGGTGTCGCTGTTAGGAGACACTGAACATTGCAGTATCCGGAAGAGGGCCGAAGAAGGCGGAAGACCTCGGACGGAGTGCGCAAAAACAATGTGTTAGAGGCTCCGGTCGCGGCTGGATGAAAGATCAGTGGCAGGTCACTACCTACCTCGCCAGCTACTCGGGCACACCGAACGTCCATAGCGACAATCACCGCCGGAACTGGTCGCAGATCGGCTACACCTACAACTGGCCGAACGTCTCCGACGAGAACCTGCGCGTCTCCGCGGCGGTAGCGGATACGATCACGATCCAGCGGTGGGTGGACGCCGAGAAAGGCGACCCGGCCGACACCCACGGGACGCGCGACTGCATCGACTATCTCAAGACGGTCGATTTCGACAAGATCGCGGAAATCCTGGAGTTCTTCCACAGCGGGTTTGACACCGATCTGGCGTGGTCGAGCACCCCGGCAACGCTGACCTTCACGCCGGACACTAGGTCGGACGGGTTCCGCTGGGACGGGCCCTACAACTGGACGCCCAAACGCGTGCCGCAGGGCGGCGACAGCGTGGCGCTGAACGGCGCGGACCCGGTGGCGGGCTGGCAGAACATCCATCTCGCCGCGCTCGACTTGGGGGCGAACGCCAACCTGATCCGCTTCGGCGGGCGGATGGTGCTGGACGCGCTCAGCGGGTCGGGCACGATCACGGTCAGGGACAGCGCGGAAATCTACCTCGGCGCGGTTTCAAGCAGCGGGATCGCGATGACGCTGGAGGATGGCGGCCTGCTGCTGACCGGCAGCGTCGCCGACAACCTGTCGCTGACCTGCGAGGGGCTATGCGAGGCGATCATCCAGCCCGGCGCGGCCCTGACCATCGCCCCCGGCCAGACGCTCACCATCGACGGCGACGCCGGCAAGGTCGGCTTCGACGGCGCGGGCGGCGGCACGGCGACCCTGACGCTGGCCGGCAGCTTGCAGTTCGTGGCCGGCCCGACGGCGTTTTCCGTGATCCGGGAATGGGACACCGGGCTGCCCGGGCTCGACGCCTACAACCGGCCGGTCCCCCGCTCGGTGGCCTCGACTGTCGTTCTCGGCGGCGACCTGATCGTGGACGTGACGGGGCTGGCCCCGAACGTCTACACCCTGATTGCCGCGGACAGCCTGTCGGGCGACTTCGCCAGCACGCAAGTCACCGGCGGGACCGGCACCGTGAGCGTCGACACCGGTGCCGGCACCGTAACGGTGGATGTGGCCTAATGGCCCGCGCGGTCGCACTCCTCACAGACACCCTCAATGCGGTCGCACGGGCGGCCGCAGACGGCGCAGCGGTCGCGCACCGCCCAAGCGAGTGCCGCGATCAGCGCGGCCAGGAGCAACAAGCCGGTCAGCACGGCCGCGGTTGTCGCTGTCGTCGGAATCGGAATAAACCCCATCATGGGCGTGGCCTCCTGTACAGGCTGCGTCGGTCGCCGACCATCGGCGGCCCCCGGGGGTCGGTGGTGCCAACACCGCCCTCGGGCACCCGGAGCATGATCCGGCACCTGCCGTCGCGCAAGCCGGGGCAGTCGTATTCGAGCCGACAAGGGGCGCGGGATGACCAGGGCGTTCCTCGCGATCGGCCGTGAGCTGGTCTGGGCTCTGCGCGAGATCGCGCGCGCCGCGGCCGGCCATTCCGAGGAGGACGAGCCCCCGTACCAGTCGCTCCTGATCGACGGAATGCACATGTGGCTCGCGCTCGTGCTGGGCGCCGTGGCCGCGCCGCTGCTGTCCTGGCGATGGATGGCCCGCGCCTACCTGGTGCTGAAGGAGGGCCGGGACTGGCGCCGGGGCGCGCTCGCCTTCGACAGCTTCGCGATCGACGCGCCGATCATGGTCGCCAGCCTGGCGCTCGCGGGCGCGATCGACGGCACCTGGGCGATCACCGGCGCCGTGACCTACGGCCTGCTGGCCCGCGCCGCTTGGCGCGCCTGGCGGGTGACGTGATCGGCCCCGCCGAGCAAGCCCCCGCACATCGCTGTTCGAACACCATTTTAACGGAGCTTGAACGACCCCGCCTAAAACCGCTCTGCTGCAACATTCAGTGTTTCACACTGCAAAACTCACCGTCGCGCTACAACTGGCAGGGCATTTACCTTTATGAACATCGCGCCGCGCCGCATGACCGGCAGGTCGCGGCGCATCTGGAGTAACCCCATATCTAGCCGGGCAAGAGTCCTCTACCCAAATCCTTGAGGCTCCCCTATAGTGGCTGTGGATAACTGGAACGCAGCACCGAGGGGGAGGCCATGCGCTGCCCGTTTTGCGGAAACATCGATACGCAGGTGAAGGACTCGCGGCCCGCCGAGGACCATGTCGCGATTCGGCGCCGCCGCTTCTGCCCGGCCTGTTCCGGGCGCTTCACGACCTATGAACGGGTGCAGTTGCGCGACCTCGTGGTGATCAAGTCCAACGGGCGGCGCGAGGATTTCGACCGCGACAAGCTGGAACGGTCGGTCCGCATCGCGCTGCAGAAACGCCCGGTGGACCCCGAGCGCGTCGACCAGATGATTTCGGGCATCGTGCGGCGCCTGGAAAGCATGGGCGAGACCGACATTGCGTCCAAGACGATCGGCGAGATCGTGATGGAGGCGCTGGCGCGGATCGACACCGTGGCCTACGTCCGTTTCGCCAGCGTTTACAAGAACTTCCAGGAAGCGGGCGATTTCGACAAGTTCGTAAGCGAGCTGCGCCCGCCGGCCCCGGCGACCGAGGAGTGAGTCCCGACGCCGACGCGCGCTACATGGCGCTCGCGCTGTCGCTCGGCGCGCGGGGACAGGGATGTGTATGGCCGAACCCGGCCGTGGGCTGCGTGATCGTCAAGGACGGCCGGATCGTCAGCCGCGGCTGGACGGCGCCCGGCGGACGTCCGCATGCCGAGCCGCTGGCGCTGGCGCGGGCCGGGGCGGCGGCGCGCGGCGCGACCGTCTATGTCAGCCTTGAACCCTGCGCCCATCACGGCGCGACACCGCCCTGCGCCGAGGCACTGGTCGCGGCAGGCGTGGGGCGCGTGGTCACGGCACTCGAGGATCCCGATCCCCGCGTGGCGGGGCGCGGCCATGCGATCCTGCGCGCCGGCGGCGTCGAGGTGGTGTCGGGCGTGCTGGAAGACGCGGCGCGGCGCGCCCATCGCGGCTTCCTGCTGAACCGAGCCGAGGGGCGCCCGGCCCTAATGCTGAAGCTTGCGACCTCGTTCGACGGCCGCATCGCGACGGCGACGGGGGAAAGCCAGTGGATCACCGGCCCGGAGGCGCGGCGCGCGGTGCATGCGCTGCGCGCGCGCCACGATGCGGTGATGGTGGGGGCGGGCACCGCGCGCGCGGACGATCCCGAACTTACCGTCCGCGGCATCGGTGCGCCCCGGCAGCCCGTGCGCGTGGTCTGTTCGCGGCGTCTGGACCTGCCGTGCGACGGCCGTCTTGCGCAGACGGCCTCAGAGGTGCCGCTGTGGCTGTGCCACGGCCCCGACGCCGAGCCCGAGCGCATCGCCGCGTGGCAGGACCTGGGAGCCCGCCCGATGACGGTGCCGGTCGGGCCGGGGGGGCAGCTCGATGCGCCTGCGCTCCTCCGCGCGCTTGGCGCGGCCGGGCTGACGCGGGTGTTCTGCGAGGGCGGCGGAAGCCTCGCGGCTACGCTTCTGTCGGCGGGTCTCGTGGACGAACTGGTGGGGTTCACCGCGGGGCTTGCGCTCGGTGCCGAGGGGCAACCGGGGCTGGGCGCCCTGGGGCTCGACCGCCTCGCCGCGGCGCCGCGCTTCCGGCTGGTCGAAGCGCGCGCGGTCGGCGGGGACGTGATGCATCGGTGGGACCGGGTGACTGGCGCGATCGAGCGCTAACGCCAGAGCCAAGCGTACCCAGCCAGCAGGCCCTGCAGGCGTGCAAGCGCCCGCAGCGCCGGCCCCGGGCGCGGCAGGCGCCCCTCGGCGAGACGCTCGGCCACGACCTCGGCGGGGCAGGGGCGGCCCGTGACCGGGTCGCGGTAGCGCGGATAATCGATGAGAACGGCATGGACCAGTGCCACGATGTCGGGCCGGGCGGCGCGGCGTGCGGGCACCGGGCCCAGGTCGCGCGTGAGGCCCCATCCCGCGTAGAACGGGGTGCCGAGGCAGGTGACCGGCAGCCCGCGCAGAAGCGCCTCGAAGCCGAGACCGGAAGAGAGCGTCCAGACCTCGTCGACGGCGCCGAGAAGGTCGGCGAGACCGGCCTCGCCCGCCACCACCGCGCCCCGTTCGGCCAGCGCCCCGGCCCCGAGGCGCCCCGGACGCAGCCCGGCCTCGACATCCGGGTGCGGCCGGTAGATCAGCGCCGCGTCCGGATTTTCGGCCCGGACGCGGTCCAGCAGCTCAAGGTTGGTGCGCTCGGCCGGGCAGCCAAGGTGGACCGAGGCGTCGTCCTCCACCTGTCCGGGTAGCAGGATGCGGCGGCCCTCGGGCAACGCGGGCAGGGGCCGACCGCCGAGATTGTATTTCGTGACCCCGCCACGGACCAGGTCTGCGATCAGCCGTTCGGCGCGGGCGCGGGCGACCGGGTCCAGCACGCAGGCGGCGGCGACGAGCCGTTCCAGCCGGCTTTCGTGGGTCGGGTCGTAGTGAATTCCGAGATCGTCGAGCACGAGCGAGAGCGGCGGGACCAGCGCGGCGCCCAGGCCGCGCGAGCGCAGGAAGCCGTCCTCCACGCGGACGCTGGCCGACCGCACCCGGCCGGCGGTGGCGGCCCAGACCATCGCGCGCCGGCCCGTGGCGTCGGCCCGCGCCTCGGCGTTTTCGGGGTCGCGGGCAAAGCGCACCGGCTGCACGGACCCGAAAAATCGCTGCATCGTGCTGCGTTTCCAGTGCCGCATCCCGGCGGCGACCCAGCCCCGCCGATCCTCGCGCCACGCGCGGGTTTCGGCCTCGAGGGCGGCCAGCGCGTCCTCGAGGGGGCAGAGTCGATCGCGATATGGGTCGTACCAGGTTGGCGCGAGGATCAGCGCGGCCGCGACGAGTTGGGCCCGGGTCAACTGGCGCCCACGCCGCGCGACCGGGCGTTCGTCCTGCGTCAGACCCCATCCGGCGTAGAACGGTTGGCCGAAGACGCGGGGCCGGTGCCCGGCAAGGATCGCCTCGAAGCCCATCTGCGAGGACACCGTGTAGACTGCGACCGCCCCGTCCAGGAGCCGCCAGGGCGACACCGGGCCCGACAGCAGTGTCACGCCGTCGCTCGCTGCCTCCGGCCCAAGATACCCCGGCCTCAGCCCGGCCGCGCTTTCGGGGTGACCCTTGACAATCACACGCGCGCCGGGGTTCTCGATACGCGCCACGGCCAGCATCTCGCGGAAGGTCGCGGCCGCGGCTCCGCTGGCGGTTACCGAAGCGTCGCCCTGCGTCTGGTCGATCACCAGCGCGTATCCCGGCTCGGGCACCGGCGCCGCGGGGTCGAGCGCGGTGTATTTCGTCAGATGCTGGCGCTTCAGGCGGTCGATGGCCGCCCGCGCCCGGTCGAGCAGTGCGGTATTGTCGAGCGGGTGGGTCGCGAGCAGGGTTTCGAGCCGGGAAGGCTGCGCCGGGTCGAAATGCAAGCCGTCGGGATCGAGCAGAAGGCCGAGCGGCGGCCCTGCGCCGCGCGCGCGGCCGAGCCGAAGCGAGCGCAGAGGGGCATCCTCGACGTGGAGGATAGAGGCTCCGCGTGCGCGCGCAACCGTGCGCCCCCGCGCGGCCGCCGGGCGCGTGCCCCAGACCGCGACAGCGTCGTCGGGGCCGGGCAGGCCAAGCCGGATGTCGTAGCCCGAAAGCTGCAGGATACGCCGCACTCGGCGCTCGGCCAGGAATCCCGCGCTGTAGACATAGAGCCGGCGGGCCGTGGTCTCCCCACCGCTTTCGCTGTCCCGTGTGTCGGCGGGCGGCATCCCGCGGATCAGTCGCCGTTGCCGATCGCGTCCAGCGTCTGCGCCGTGCTAGCGGTGCCGGTGATCGCGTTCAGCGTCTTGGTCCATTGCACGAAGGGCGCCTCGGTCACGTAGACCGTGTCGCCGTCGCGGATCGCGAAGTCGCGCGCTAGGAACATGCCGTTCGGGCTGGTCAGGTCGAGCACGTAAACCATGCGCTGCGCGCTGACGAGGTCGCTCCGTCCGAGCACCGTGTTGGCGATCTCGGGGGGCTCGTCGCGCATCACGAACACGCCGGTCGGGTCGGCAAGCTGGCTGCTGAGGCCGCCGACCTGCGCGATCGCTTCGAGCGCCGACAGGTTCTGCGTCTCGAAGGGCACGCGTCGCTGGCTGCCCGTGGCGCCGAGCGCGGTGAAGGCGCGCGTGTCGCGCTCGATCAGGATGCGGTCGCCGTTGCGCAGCGCGATGTCGACTTCCGGGTTGTCGTAGAGATCCTGGAACCAGACCTCGCCGCTATGACCGCCGCGCAGAACGGTGATCCGTGCGACCTCGGGCGGGATCGACACCCCGCCCGCGGTGGCCAGCATGCCGGTGAGCGTGCGGTTGGGCCGCTGGATCGGGTAGACCCCCTGACCGGCGACGCCGCCGACGACCGATACGGTCGCCCCGTCGCCTGCGACCCGGCGGACCAGAACCTGCGGGTCCGGGGTCTGGGCGTCGAGTTTTTCGGTAATGATCTGGCGCAACCGTTCGGGCGTGTTGCCTGCTGCGCGGATACGGCCCGCGTAGGGGATAAAGATGAAGCCCGCGTCGTCGACCTGCACCTCGTTTACGATCGCGGCATTGCCGCCTGCCCGGGCCAGCAGGCCGTCATCCACGTTCTCGTAGATCGTCAGGCCAAGAACATCTCCCGGCCGGATCGTGTCCGACCCGACAAGCCCAGCGGTCTTGAACGCCTTGGGAAACCCGATCGCCGGCACGGCCGAGGTCGCCCTTGTCACCCGGTCGTTCACCGCGACGACGAAGGCGTCGCCCTGTTGCTGGATCGAGCCTTGGTAGATTTCCCGCTTGGTCGGACCGGAGCGCGGCAATCCGCATCCACTGACGGTCGCCAGTGCCGCAAGCAGCGCAACCGCTCTCGCCCCGCGAGTCTGCATGAATTTCACTGCTCGGCGTCCTCGTTTCTGGATTGAGCCTGCCTCGGTCTTTTTTCTGCGAGGGTAGCGGATCGCCGCACATCTGGCCAGTGCTTCAAGGATTTGGCCCTAGCCGGCGAGTCGGAAGTGTTGCGGCGCCGCCGCGTCCGGCCGCGCCTCCAGCGTATAGGGATCGGCCTCGGCGAGCATCATGCCCACGACATGGCGCATCACCTGGTCGCGGCCACGGCGCGCATAGTAGCCGCCCGGAATCTGGCTGGTTTCCAGCAGGAAGCGGCGAAAGATGCTGTAGGCCTGCATATCGGGCGGCCGCGGGTCGGCGAAGAAGGCGGCCAAGGGCTGGTCGGAGACCAGTTCGGGCTTGGCATAGACCGCCGCGCCGAACGCCCGCACTGGCAGGCCCCTCCACAGCGCCTGTTGCCCGGCGGTGGAGTTCACCGTCACCGCGCTGCGCGCTCCGTCCAGAAGGGGGGCGAGCTTGCCGCCGGGTATGAAATGCACCCGTTGGCAGAGGCCGTGCGCCCGTGCCAGCCGGCGGATGAGGCGCGGCAACGGGCTGCGCCCGTCCTCCAGCGGGTGGGCCTTGAAGACGAGACGTTGGTGCGCGGGCGCGCCGGCCGCAAAGTCCGCGATCACGGAGGCGAGGAACGCTTCCATCCCGGCGAAGGGCCCGTGGTGACGGAGATTCGCATCATGGGCGAGTTGCATCAGGACGAGGTGATAGGCAAAGCCGCCCCACTGCAGTTCGCGGGCAGCGGCGAATCGGGCAGCGGCATGGGCTGGCAGCAGGGCGAGCCGGCGCAGATGCAGCGCGAACTCCGTCGAAACCGGCACGCCCCGGTGGGGGCGGAAATGGCGGTAGCGGCGCGAGGGGGCCATGACGAGCGCGTGGTAGAGCGCACCGTAGAACACATGCTCGCGCATCTCGCCCCATCGCGCGGGCGGCGCCGGCGCATCGGGGCCGGCGCCGCCCAGGTGCGCGGCCATCTGCGGTATCGTCAGGTTCATCAGCGCCGAATTCCCGTTGGCGCCATCGCGTTCGTAGGTGACCCAGTAGGGCCGCAGGTAGCCTTCCTCGAAGACATGGCGCCGCACGCCGGCGGCCCGCGCCACTTCAAGCGCCGCGGCGTGGACGGGCCGCGTGTCGCCGTAGAGAACGAGATCGGTGATACCCAGACGCCGGATGAGCGCCGCGCAGGTCTCGGGCCAATCGGCCGGGGGGCAGCTTACGGGAGCGTAACGCTCGGGCCCCGACCAGAAGGATTCGTCGCCGCGGTTGAACCCCGCGCGCCAGACCTCGGCACCGGCGGCGCGCAGTCCCCGGCCAAGCCGGTCAAAGAACGGCCCGTGCGGCCCCTGGAGGAGCAGGAACCGGCGGTCATGTCCGTCGCGTTGGGTCATGTCCCATAGGCGCATCTTTCGCTGGCGAGCGAAACCCCCGGCGCGGGGCGCTTGCCCTTCGCCTCGCCAGCGGCTAGGTGGGGCTCCGAACGCGCCCGAAGGAGGCCCGCCCGGATGTTCACCGGCATCATAACCGATATCGGCACCATCCGCGCGCTTGACCAGCGCGGAGACCTGACCGCCCGGATCGGCTGCACCTATCCGCCCGAGACCATCGAAATCGGCGCCTCGATCGCCTCCGACGGGGTCTGCCTGACCGTGACCGACCGGGGAGCCGACGCGCAAGGCGGCTGGTTTGACGTGTCGATCTCGGCCGAAACCCTGTCGAAGACCCGCCTCGGCGCGTGGACGGTGGGCAGCCGGGTCAACCTTGAACGCGCGCTGAAGGTCGGCGACGAGTTGGGCGGACACATCGTCTCGGGCCATGTCGACGGGCTGGCCGACATCGTCGCGATGGAGGACGAGGGCGACAGCACCCGCATCACCTTCCAGGCGCCCGATCACCTGGCCAGATTCATCGCGCCCAAGGGGTCGGTCGCGCTGAACGGCACCTCTCTGACGGTGAACGAGGTCGAGGGGCCGCGCTTCGGGGTGAACTTCATTCCCCACACGAAAGAGGCGACCACCTGGGGGCTGGCCGGCTTGGGCGACAAGGTCAATCTCGAGATCGACACGCTGGCCCGCTACGTCGCCCGGCTGCACGAAGTCGCGGGCTGAGGCCGCCGCCCCGCGCACGGCCCTCGGCCCGGCGCGGGCGTGACAACCCGCCCACTGCGATCAAACCGGCGTTTCCGCCTCTGGCACTCGCCTCGCCGATGGTCTATCTGCCTCGCTACGGACGAACCGCCAGGAAACCGAATGTCCCGCGACCCCGCCCCAGCCGACCAGGAAACATGGTCCGACGC
>NZ_FSRS01000002.1 GCF_900142935.1 Rhodovulum sp. ES.010
TCGCGCGGTCACGAAACATCGTGTCGCGCAGGAGCGGAAATTTGTGCAGGCTGTCGGCATAGATGTAACGCAGCATATCGGGGTATCCCTCTCACGTTCTGTGCTGAGGGAAAGCTACCTTACTCTGGTTACCAGCCTGCTAACCGACCGTGCGATACGCCGGTTAACGCCTTGGAAAGATGTTTTTATAACAATACGTTAATTTCTGGGAAGCTATCGGATCCGTTCTCAGAGTCTATGGCTAGGGCACACAATTTCGCGACACGACCCTCCCCATATCTGGTGAATTCTGAAAAGACTGTACTTCTTTTAGTATGTCTTGGTTCTTCAATTGTCACAGAAAACTCTGTACCTCATGAAGAAGCTAGGTCAAGGCCACGAACTCGACGCTTCCGCGCTTCTGTTAGAGGTCTGCGAGGAGGTATTGGCCAATGTCGACATGATCGGCGACGATCGACTGCGGCTTGCCTGTCTTGGCTTGATTGGTGCCTTACAGAAGGACTCAGAACAACCCGGTCATGATACTTGACCTGGTCGTGTCGCGAGTGTTGTGGAAATTCCCGAGCGGCGTCTCCGGTATGTCGCGGATCAGGCGGCTGCGTCAAGGACGGCAGGTTCGAGCGGTTGGTGATGCGCGTGTACATTATGTGGCGACGCTACCAGGTGAAACACCATCGCTTCAATGCGCCATTCGCCGGCCGCGTGTGATGACAGAGGCCGCAGAATTCACTAACCTGCAGGCATCTAACCCATTGAAATCACGAAAATCGCCAGATGCAATCGCCGAAAATCAGGGCCCGAACTGTCGAGCTTGGGGGTCGCGGCTGGGTGAAAGATCAGTGGCAGTCACCGAGCTATGCCGAGAAATGGGTGATGGAGCCTGAGAAGGCGGCGTATCGTGGCGGGTGCTGAAGCCTGCCAGAACCTCCCGAAGGAGCGATACGCCATGAACGACGATACCACGATCAGCCCGCTTCACCAGCCCGAATCCGTCGAGGATCCGCTGGCGTTGTTGCACAAAGAAGCTCCGGGATTCACTTCGTGAATCCAATGTAGTAGCGGGCTTGCATGAGCAGACCGCCGAAGCCGACCTACAAGACCACCAACTGGCCCGCATATAACCAGGCGCTGAAGCAGCGTGGATCGCTGACGGTCTGGTTCGACCCCTCGATGCAATGGGACGCGTTGCCGTCCGGGGCGTCGCGGCCGGCAACGGGCCTATAGCGACGCAGCGATCCAGGCTTGCCTGACCCTCAAGGTCCTGCTCGGGCTACCGCTCCGCCAGGCCACCGGCTTCATGGCGAGCCTGCTGGAACTGTCCGGGCTGGGGTGGTCCGTGCCGGACTTCAGCACGCTGTCACGCCGCCAGAAGACATTGGACGTGACCATTCCGTTTCGCGGTTCGAAAGGTGCCTTGCACCTGCTCATCGACAGCACCGGCATCAAGGTGGAAGGCGAAGGCGAGTGGCACACGCGCAAGCATGGCGGGTCGAAACGGCGCGTGTGGCGCAAGATACACCTCGGGATCGACGAGCAAACATTGGAGATCCGGGCTGTCGAGGTCACGTCCAGCAATGTCGGCGATGCGCCGATGCTGCCGGACCTGCTCGCCCAGATCCCGACGGACGAGGAGATCGCCACCGTCACGGCCGACGGCGCCTACGACACGCGCGCCTGCCATGATGCCATCGCGGCCCGCGGAGCAGCAGCGATCATTCCGCCCCGCCGAAATGCCCGGCCCTGGAAGCCGGACACGACAGGAGCTCGCGCACGCAACGAGATTCTGCGGGCATCGAAGCACCTGGGCCGAGCGCTCTGGCGGAACTGGAGCGGGTATCACCGCCGCAGCAGGGTGGAAACGAAAGTGAACTGCGTGAAGTTGCTCGGCCAGCGGCTGATGTCGCGGGATTTCGACCGCCAGGTGGCCGAGGTCCAGATCCGCGTGGCGGTCCTGAACCGCTTCACTGCCCTCGGCATCCCGACGACCGTGGCAATAGGATAAGTGTGTCCGGGGAAAGCGGAACTGCGGTCATCAGTTGATTTGTGCAACAGCGCCGCTCCAGGTCGCTCCAAATAAACTCCAGTTTTGAGGTTGGCGGTTACGCGACATTAACCAAAAGACTGTATCCTTTCATCCGCCGCCGACTAGGTGCACAGACCCTACGCAAATGACTTCTCTCTGAAGTCCTTTGAGATGAAGCGAAGCGACCTACTATGCTACCAGCGCTACACATGTCCCTTCTTCCTGCGAATAGCAGGAGCTTTTCGAGTCAAATTATCTGAATTGATGGATATTTTTTCTTCTGGAGCAAACCTGAGCCTGGCCCGCGCCCGAAGCCGCGGCCTTTTCCTTGCGGTGCTGGTGTTCAGCGTGTTCACCAACCTGCTGATGCTGACCGGCCCGCTTTTCATGCTGCAAGTCTACGATCGGGTTCTGGGATCGCGGTCCGAGGAGACGCTGGTCGCGCTCTTCATCCTGGTCGCGGCGCTCTACTTCTTTTACTGGCTGCTCGATTTCGCGCGCGGCCGGGTGATGGCGCGGATCGGTGCGCGGCTTCAGGCGGTATTCGGGCGGCGCGTGTTCGCGGCGGTGATCGAGCGGGCGGCGATCCGCGGCGGGCAGGGGCCAGGCGCGACAGCCCTTTACGACCTCGACGCGGTGCGTAACATCTTCGGCTCGCCCGTGCTTATGGCGCTGTTCGACCTGCCTTGGACGCCGATCTTCCTGGCCGCGATCTTCATCTTTCATCCGTTGCTCGGCTGGCTCGCCATTGCCGGTGGGGGGTTACTGATCGCCGTGACGCTGATCAACCGCCTGGTCACCCGCAAGGCGCTTGAGAAGTCGCAGGGCATATCCCACCAGGCACAGCGGATCGCCCGCCAGTCGGAAGAGGGCGGCGCGCTGGTCTGGTCGCAGGGAATGGCGCCGGTGATGGCGGAACGCTGGGCGCGGCTGCAGGACGAGGCCGGTACCAAGGGGCTGGGTGCCAACGACCTCACCGGCACGTTCTCGTCCTTTTCGCGCGCTTTCCGCTTCTTCCTGCAGTCGGCAATGCTGGCGCTTGGCGCGTGGCTCGTGCTGGAGCAGCAGTTGACGCCGGGTGCGATGATCGCGGCCTCGATCCTCCTGGGGCGCGCGCTGGCGCCAGTCGACCAGGTGCTCGGCCAGTGGCCGGCGATCCAGCGGGCGCGCAGCGGCTGGACCAGCCTCGCGGACTTCCTGAAGGGCATTCCCGCGCGCCGCGCCCCGACCGAGCTGCCCGCGCCGGAGGCGCGCCTGTCGCTGAGCAATGTGGCGCTGAGAAGCTCCGCCAGCACGCCGCCGATCCTCTACGGCATCAGTTTCGAACTCGAGCCGGGCGAGGCGCTTGGCGTGATCGGCAAGAGCGGGGCGGGCAAGACCAGTCTTGCGCGCGTTATACAGGGGCTGGTAACGCCCACCGCGGGCGAGGTCCGGCTCGCGGGCGCCACGCTCGACCAGTACGGGCCCGAGCGGCTGGGCCGTCATATTGGCTGCCTGCCGCAGGACGTGCGCTTTTTCGATGGCACGGTCGCCGAGAACATCGCCCACATGGCGCTGGAGCCCGATGCCGGGCGCGTTGTTGAAGCCGCCAAGCTGGCCCGAGTGCACGAGATCGTGCTGCGCCTTCCCAATGGGTACGATACGCCCCTTGTGGAGGGCAGTGTGCTGTTGTCGGGCGGCCAACGCCAGCGCCTGGCCCTTGCGCGTGCGCTCTATCACGACCCCGTGCTTCTGGTGCTGGACGAGCCGAACTCGGCCCTCGACGCCGAAGGCTCCGAGGCCCTCAATGCCGTGGTCAGCGACATGAAGAAGGCCGGGAAATCGGTGCTCATCATGACCCATCGGCCCTCGGCCATCGCGGTCTGCGACCGGCTGCTCGTGATCGATGGCGGCATGCAGAAGGCCCTTGGCCCGCGCGACGAGATCGTGCGCTCGCTGATGAAGAACGCCGGCAACGTGCAGCGCGCGATGGACGGCGCTCGGGGGCTGGGGCCGCGGCTCCGGCCGCAGCGCGACAGGAGGTTGGCGAATGAGCCGTCCGACGCTTCCTTCAGCGCGCCTGCCGCTCGTTGTCGGCGCGGTCGCGATCCTGCTGCTGGTCGGCGGGCTCGGCGTCTGGAGCATCGCGACCAACATCGCCGGCGCCGTCGTCGCAACCGGGACTGTCAAGGTCGAGAGCGAGCGTCAGGTGGTCCAGCATCCCGACGGCGGCGTGGTGGGCGAGATCCTGGCCAAGGATGGCGACGAGGTGAAGGCGGGCGACGTGCTGCTGCGCCTCGACGGTACCTTTCTGCGCTCGGAATTGGCCATCGTCGAGAGACAGCTTTTCGAGATTGAGGTGCGCAAGGCGCGGCTGATGGCCGAGCGCGACGGGGTCGAGACGCTGGATATCGGCGAGGTGTCGGGCTTCGACAATCTCGACCCGGACTGGATACGCGGCCAGATCGAGGGGCAGAAAAGCCTGTTCGTGGCGCGCCGCGCCGCGCTTGCCCAGGAACTGGAGCAAATCGACGAGCAGAAGACCCAGATCGAGAACCAGATCGAGGGGTCCAAGGCCCAGATCGCGGCGCTGGAAAGACAGCTCGGCCTTGTGGAACGCGAACTGACCGACAAGGAGACGCTCTTCGCCCAGAACCTCGTACCCGTGGGCCAGGTTCTGGCGCTGCAGCGCGACGAGGCGGGGCTCGAGGGCGATATCGGGCGGCTGACCTCGCAGGTGGCCGAGAGCCGGGCGCGCATTTCGGAACTGTCCGTGCAGGCGCTGCGCCTGGCGGAAAGCCGGCGCGAAGAGGCGATCACCCAGTTGCGCGACCTGCAATACAGCGAGATCGAATTGGAGGAGCGCCGCCTCAGCCTGATCGAGCAGCTGTCGCGGCTGGACGTGCGCAGCCCTACCGATGGCGTGGTGTTCGGCTCGTCGATTTTCGCGGTGCGCGCGGTGGTCCAACCGGCCGAGCCGATGATGTACGTGGTCCCCGGCGGGCAGGCGCTGCTGGTCTCGGCGCGCATTGAGACGACCGATATCGACCAGGTCTTCCCGGGGCAGCCGGTCTTCCTGCGGCTGACAACGTTCGACGCGCGCACGACCCCGGAAGTGCCGGGCGAGGTGCTGCGCATCTCGGCCGACGCGCTCACCGACGAGGCGACCAAGCAGACCTATTACGAGGCCGTGATCCTGCCCGACACCTCGGTGCTGGAGGACATGCCCGGAGTTGAACTGTTGCCCGGCATGCCGGCGGAGGCGTTCCTGCGCACCCGCGACCGCACCCCGCTCTCTTACCTCCTTCGCCCCATCGCGGTATATTTCGAACGCGCCTTCCGCGAGGAGTAGTTCACAATAGCGTATCCGCGCGAGACCCAGGAGATGGTGTTCGACGCGCATGACAGGGCCTTCGCGTTCTTCGGCGGCGCCTGTGCTCGCGGAATCTATGATGTCAATCGGCATCCATGTTTGGATGCCCCCTTCGACGCAAGGATTTTCTGACCTTCTGAGCATGTGATCGGGTGGCCGCTCCCCCACAAGACACGTCGCTAACGACGTCGTTATGCACGTGTCTTAGCTCGCGACCCCGCCGTCAGGCAGGCGGCTTCAATCGGGCGGATACCGACAACCGCAGCTTACGGCAGATCTGCTTGATCGACTTGCCGTCGACGAAATGCGCACGCCTGATCTTCGCGATCGTCTCCACAACCAACATCCCCTGACTGCTCCCTCATGCCTTTGAGAAAGCTTCTGATCAGAAGTATCAGGGGGGTCACTTTGGGACGCCGATCACCCCAAGATGGGGGTCAATTTTGATGGGGTGGATGCCCCCGCCCGACGGCATCGCGATTTGCCAGGATGGTGATGCTGAAGTCACCATAGAAAGAGGAGGCATCCATGAATGAGGTTAGCATCGTCGGCGTCGACCTGGCAAAGCAGGTCTTTCAGGTTCACGGCGCTGCGGCGGACGGGCGGGTGCTGTTCCGCAAGAAATTGTCACGCCCGCAGTTCGCGAAGTTCATGGCGGCCCTGCCTCGGTGCGTCGTGGCGATGGAGGCCTGCGGCACCGCGCATTACTGGGGCCGGGAGTTGGCCGGGCACGGGCATGACGTCCGGCTCATCCCGCCGGTCTATGTGAAGCCGTTCGTGAAGCGGCAGAAGAACGATGCGGCCGATGCGGAAGCCGTCGCCGAGGCGGCCCTGCGCCCGACGATGCGCAGCGTGGCTGTGAAGACGGCCGGACAACAGGCGCGGGCGATGCTTTTCCGGACCCGCGATCTGCTCGTCGGACAGCGCACCCAGTTGATCAATGCACTCCGCGGCCATCTTGCCGAGCATGGCATCGTTCTGGCCAGGGGCATCGGCAATATCGACCGTCTCGCCACGCGCCTCGAAGAAGAAGGCCTTCCCGATCTGGTCCGGGACCTGGGGCGGCTCTACCTCCACCGGATCGCCGGTCTCAGCGACGAAATCGACAAGCTGGACGGGCGCATCGCGGCCGCCGCGAAGGAAAGCGATGTCGCGCGCAGACTTCAGACGATGCCGGGGATCGGTCCGGTCTGTGCCATGGCGATCGCCACCTTCGCGCCCGACATGCGGGAATTCCGCCGGGCGCGCGATTTCTCGGCCTGGCTCGGGCTCGTTCCCCGGCAACATTCCAGCGGCGGCAAGCAGAAGCTCGGCCGCACCTCCAAGATGGGCCAACGCGACATCCGGCGCCTGCTGATCGTGGGGGCGATGTCCGTCGTGCATTGGCGAGGGCGCGATGGCGGCAGGCCCGGGTCGTGGCTCTCCCGCATGCTGGCCCGGAAACCGCGCATGCTGGTCGCGATCGCCCTGGCCAACAAGATGGCCCGGATGGTCTGGGCCATGCTCTCGCGCAACGAGGACTACCGGGGTCCGGTCGGCGATGTGAGGAGGACGACGACCAGCATGGGCAAATGATCGACAAGATCCGGAACGGGAAACCCAGTGGCGTCCAACGAGCCCGAACTCGCAATTTTGATCTGGACCCCGGTCCGCGCATCACCATACCGGCCCGCGGCATGTCACGGCCGCACCTCAGAGGCCTGAAACATGACCGCATCCGATCACATGCTCAGAAGGTCAGAAAGTCCTTGCATCGAAGGGGGCATCCAAACATGCATGCCGCTCCACACGCTGTTCCGATGGGGAGAAACCCTCCCTTACGGTTCTTCGTGCCGCGGCCGAAGTTCAGATCCTATGCCGAACTGAACGCCTGGCTCGAGGACCGATGCATCGCCTACGCCAAAGCGTACCAGTTCTGAAGGAAGTAGACCCTCAGCATCGTCTCCAGCGGCATCGGCGGGCTCCCGCCCTTCGGCTCCGCCTTCGGATAGTGCGGCGCGATCAACGCCAGGACTCGGTCCCACGGAGCCACCGCATCCATCTCCGCTAAGAACTGCCCGCGCCGCGTCACCTTCTTCTTCATCGCATCACGCAGACCGGGAATGGCGGGCTGTTTCGGCATCAGGAGGCTCCTCGTTACATTGCCGGAGTCTACCAGATCAGGCGGCCACAGCGAGATTCTTCAGACGTTCCTCGACTTGCGCTTGGTGATCATCGCCTTCTCCTCTCGCCGGACGGTCGCGAATATTGGCCGATCGAGGCCGGCAAGAAGCGAGATCACGGGAAGGGGCGTAAAATCAGGCAGAATCGAGGAAATTCCGCGGGTCCTCAGGAGGTTGCGGCACTGCCTGATTTTTATCGTGTATAAGCGGGTAAAATTTTTTAGAGAAATTTTCTGATTCATGGCGCATGCGCTACGAATGGCGCTAAAGTTTGGCGTTTCGAAAAGATATTAAAATTCCCTCTGGAGCGGCATCATAATCATGTGATATTTGGATTTGGGTAGTTATATCAATATGTTAAAATATATAAATTGCTTTATGGATTTGTGCTGAGGTGAAAATATGTGAAATTTTATATTTTGCTTTGTGGCAAAAGATATGACGGCAAGAGCTGATTAATCTCTCGGGGTGAAAAGAGCGGAAGATTTGCCGCGCAAGGTCACCCACTGAGAGAGAGAGAACGATGCTTCCGCTCAAGCCAAAGACGGGCCTCCCCATATCCGAATATGACTCTTTGACAAGTGGAGAAACCACACTCCAGTCGAGCGAGGTATCTTATTTAGGCTCTCTTGATTTCGGGGCACTGGATATCGCGGGATTCCAGCCCGGCTCCCAGGACATGGGCGCCCACGCGGCCTCGGCCGATGGCCTGACGCTGACGCAGTCGAGCCAGAGCTGGGAACAGATCACCGGCGCGTTCACCGTCACCGAGGACACCCGCCTGTCCTTCGACTTCGCCGCCTCCAAGGCCGGCGAAATCCACGCCATCATGTTCGCCAACGGCGAAACCCTGTCGGAAGCGACCACGATCCAGCTGCTCGGCTCCCAGGCCTTCGGCATGCAGGACTACGCCGATTACGAGGCCGGGTCGGGGCTGCGCCATTACGACATCGCCCTGGGCGACCACTTCACCGGCAGCTTCGACCGCATCGTCTTCCTCACCGACGACGATGCCGGCCTGGGCGCCGACAGCACCTGGGCAAACGTCACCCTGCAGACCGGGACGGACGGCGCCGAGGCGGGCTCGGCCCTCGATTTCGGGGCACTGGATATCGCGGGATTCCAGCCCGGCTCCCAGGACATGGGCGCCCACGCGGCCTCGGCCGATGGCCTGACGCTGACGCAGTCGAGCCAGAGCTGGGAACAGATCACCGGCGCGTTCACCGTCACCGAGGACACCCGCCTGTCCTTCGACTTCGCCGCCTCCAAGGCCGGCGAAATCCACGCCATCATGTTCGCCAACGGCGAAACCCTGTCGGAAGCGACCACGATCCAGCTGCTCGGCTCCCAGGCCTTCGGCATGCAGGACTACGCCGATTACGAGGCCGGGTCGGGGCTGCGCCATTACGACATCGCCCTGGGCGACCACTTCACCGGCAGCTTCGACCGCATCGTCTTCCTCACCGACGACGATGCCGGCCTGGGCGCCGACAGCACCTGGGCAAACGTCACCCTGCAGACCGGGACGGACGGCGCCGAGGCGGGCTCGGCCCTCGATTTCGGGGCACTGGATATCGCGGGATTCCAGCCCGGCTCCCAGGACATGGGCGCCCACGCGGCCTCGGCCGATGGCCTGACGCTGACGCAGTCGAGCCAGAGCTGGGAACAGATCACCGGCGCGTTCACCGTCACCGAGGACACCCGCCTGTCCTTCGACTTCGCCGCCTCCAAGGCCGGCGAAATCCACGCCATCATGTTCGCCAACGGCGAAACCCTGTCGGAAGCGACCACGATCCAGCTGCTCGGCTCCCAGGCCTTCGGCATGCAGGACTACGCCGATTACGAGGCCGGGTCGGGGCTGCGCCATTACGACATCGCCCTGGGCGACCACTTCACCGGCAGCTTCGACCGCATCGTCTTCCTCACCGACGACGATGCCGGCCTGGGCGCCGACAGCACCTGGGCAAACGTCACCCTGCAGACCGGGACGGACGGCGCCGAGGCGGGCTCGGCCCTCGATTTCGGGGCACTGGATATCGCGGGATTCCAGCCCGGCTCCCAGGACATGGGCGCCCACGCGGCCTCGGCCGATGGCCTGACGCTGACGCAGTCGAGCCAGAGCTGGGAACAGATCACCGGCGCGTTCACCGTCACCGAGGACACCCGCCTGTCCTTCGACTTCGCCGCCTCCAAGGCCGGCGAAATCCACGCCATCATGTTCGCCAACGGCGAAACCCTGTCGGAAGCGACCACGATCCAGCTGCTCGGCTCCCAGGCCTTCGGCATGCAGGACTACGCCGATTACGAGGCCGGGTCGGGGCTGCGCCATTACGACATCGCCCTGGGCGACCACTTCACCGGCAGCTTCGACCGCATCGTCTTCCTCACCGACGACGATGCCGGCCTGGGCGCCGACAGCACCTGGGCAAACGTCACCCTGCAGACCGGGACGGACGGCGGCACACCCCAGCAGCCGGGCGGCCAGGAGCCCGACCCGGACCCGGTCGAACCGCCCGAGGACCCGGCTTCCCCGGTCGAGGACCCCGTCCAGCCCGGGACGCCCTCGGGCGACGGTGCCGGGACGGACGGCGGCATCCAGATCGACGGCACCGCGGTGGAGGTGATTTCCGGGCGGGTGACGACGCTGCGGCCCGAGGGCGACGCCATCGCCGGGATCCGCATCCTGGACGGTCCGGCGCATGGCAACCTGACCGTCAATCCCGACAACAGCCTGGCACTGGTGCTGACCGAGACCGACTATACCGGCCGGCTCGACATCCGCTACGAGGTGACCCACGCCGACCGGTCGACCGAGGTCGTGGAAACCCGGCTGGAGGCGGTCGCCGGCCCGGTCGAGGGCGGCTGGGGGCTCGGCGATCACTACATGCTGGCGACCGACGCGAACGACGAGGTGATCGTCGAATGGGGCGACAACCACCGCGACGTCTACGTCTCGGGCAGCGACGCCGCGCTGAGCCTGGAGGAGATCGCCGAGATCGAGGGGCTGAAGCCCGGCCAGATCAATGGCCGCTGGCTGGCGGACCACCCCGAATACGGGTCGTCCGAGGACACCGCCCTCGATTCCGGGGCGGGCTACATGCTGTGGCGGACCTTGGTGAGCGACTCCTACGAGGCGCCGGCCTCGCACTGGCTGCGCCTGGAGGCGGGCTACGAATACGACATGCGCATCCCCCTGATCGGAATGCGCGGCGAATCCGAGCTGCACCCGTTCCACATCACCTCCTATGGCGCGGGCGAGAAACCGGTCCTCTCGAACATGCTGCAGACCTTCGGCGAGGGCTCCCGCAACCTGGTCATCAGCGACGTGGAACTGGGCGACGGCCTGCGCTTCATCGCCAGCGGCGAGAACTACATTCTCGAGAACATCACCTCGCGCGGCGACATCATGACGATCCAGAAAGTCGGCGATTTCACGCTGCGCAATTCCGAGGTGTTCGACGTGGCACTCGAAACCTCGCTGACGGAGGGCCGCTGGGAGCCGGCGCCGAACCGGATCTCGGGGATCTACACCAGCGCCGTCGACGGGCTGCTGATGGAGAACACCTTCTTCGACCACAACGGCTGGGCCGACGGCTACGACCCGGATCTTTCGCTGGACGGCAACCAGCCGCCCAGCATCTACAACCACAACGTCTACATCGCCGTCGACAACCTGGACCTGACCTTCCGCGACAACATCTCGATGCGCGCCGCCTCCTTCGGGGCGCAGATCCGCTCGGGCGGGTATGTCGAGGACAATGTTTTTCTCCACAACAACGGCGCGGTCTATGTGGCCGGCGGCCCCACCAAGGGATCGAGTTCCGTCTACGCGGGCAACTACTCGCTCTATGCCGACAACGTGATCACCTCGGGCCAGAACCTGATCTACGGCGACATCAACGGCCAGGTCACCGGCGGCATGGGCGACTACGCGCCGCTGACCTCCCACGTGGACAACATCGTCGCCCATCTCGCCAATCCCGACGACCCCGAGGAACTGGCCAGCAAGACCATAACCCAGCCCGCCATCTACGGCGCTACCAAGGCCTATTACAACGACACGATCGTCTATAACTGGGCCGGGGCCGGCAAGGACAAGCACTTCCAGGACGTCAACACCGAGGGGCTGGACCGGGACGTGCTCGATGCCACCACGATCCAGAATTTCGCCGCCACGCTTCTGGGCAAGGCCGACGCTACGATCGCCGACCTGGCCGCGCACCTGCGCGCCTCGGCGATCGAGGACGCGTTCGCGGGCAAGACCGACGCCGTGCTGATCACCGAGTTCTTCCAGGCCGGCTTCGGGCTCACCCCCGAAGGCCGGCTCGCGGCGGAAGACCTGCGCTTCGTGCCCAGCGATCTTTCCGGCGGGGTCCGCTGGGACAACCGGCTGAACTGGTCGACCGAGGATCTGCCCGGCACCGTCGCCGGCGACAGCGTCGACCTGGCCGGCAACTGGGTGCGCTATGCCGGCACGACCGCGATCGAGGATCTCGATTTCGGCGCGGGGGGCCGGCTGACCGTGACCCAGGGCAAGCTGGAGATCGCCGGCGACGTCGAGACCGAGGCCGCGGGCGGCACGCTCGCGATCGCCGAGGCCGGCCAGGTCTGGATGAACGGCTATGGCGACAGCGACCGGCTGGAGATCGCGGTGGAGGGCGGCCGCTTCGCCAATACCGGGGCCGTGGACGGGCGGATCGACCTGTCGATCTCCGGCGGCCAGGCGCTGCTGGCCACCGAGGGCGCCCGGCTCGACCTCTCCGGCGACAGCGCGATCGAGATCCGGGGCGACGCGGCGCAGGTCGGGTTCGAGGGCACCGCCGGCGGCCCCGGCGTGCTGCGGCTCGAGGCGGGCAGCACGCTGCGCTTCGAAGCCGCCGATGGCGGAATCGGCAGCATCGGCGAATTCCGTTCCGGCGCCCAGGGCGAGGCGCCGGTCGACGTCGCCTCGGGCGTGAATTTCGGCGAGGCGCAGCTTCAGATCGACCTCTCGGGGCTCGACGCCGGGGCCGGCCGCCACGCGCTGATCTCGGTCGACGAGATGGTCGGCGCCTTCGACAGCATCGATGTCACCGGCCTGTCGGATGCGCGCGACGCCAAGATCGTCGTCGACTACACCAACGACGTGTTGATGCTCGAGGTCTCGGACGAGGGCGCGGGCGCGGGCCGGCTGGACCTCTCGGTGCGCGGCGATGCCGAGGACGCCCGGGCCGATGCCCGTCTCTGGGAGGCGCTGACCGCGGACTTCGCCCCGCTCGGCGACGACCAGATGCCCGACGAGGTGGCGCTCAACGACGTGCTGCTGATGGAGTTCTGAGCACCGGCCGGGCGGGGAGCCCCCTGCCCGGCCGCGGCCGCGCGGCCGCGCGGCCGCGGCCTAGATGATCTGCAGGTTGCCCGTGGTCACCGCCACCCCGTAGACCACCGCGTTGGCCACGGCATGGGCGAGCACCGCATCGCCGATCCGCCCGCGCCGGCGGCAGACCCAGGAAAACACCAGCCCGGCCACCAGCGCCTCGGCCCAGCGGTCGTGCAGCGCGGCGAAGGCCGAGGCCGAGACCAGCGCCGCGGCGACGGCCCAGGCCCGCCCCTGCCCCAGCCTGAGCTTGCCCTCCAGGTAGTCGCGGAAGAACAGCTCCTCGACGAGCGGCACCAGAAGCACCGTGCCGAGGCCGCGGGCCAGGTACCACCCCACCAGCGCCGCCCCGGCGAGCGTGCCATAGGGCGGCGCGGCATCGCCCGCCGGCACCGGGATCACGCACCACATCGCGCCGATCGCCGCCCCCGCCCCGAGGGCCACCGGGTCGAGCCGCCAGTCCAGCGCGCGGTAGATCGGCCAGAACAGCGCCACCACCGCCCCCAGGAGCGCGGTGCGCAGCGGGTAGAGCGCCCCCGGCGCGGTCGACAGCGTCGAGACCACCAGCGCCGAGAGCATCAACACCGCGAAGGGCAGGATCCGGGCGGCCATCGGATCGCGCCACAGCGGGGGCAGGGGCGTGGGGGTATACACTTGCTGCTGCAGCGAGAGGGCTCGGAGGGGGACTGGAAAAAGCTCTACTAGTTCTATCGTGAAGAGCGGTTGATAGTTTGCAAGCGTCGTAGCCGACCCTGATGATGTGACCGCCCACCGATGGCAACGATGTGCCAAGGTTTCTCTAAGATCATCCATAATGGAGAACGGATATGTCGTTGATTTCCAAGGTCGGTCTCGATCTTTTTTGAAAGACCTTTTCTAGATGCCTCCACGGCGCCAGAGACACCGGAGCGCCTGGGAAATCCTATAGATTTGTATTGCCCCCGCCATGCTCGGCGTGTTCATTGAATTCCAACAGCAGTCAGGGCTATCGATGACGCGCATTCACCCAGTCATTCTGTGCGGCGGGTCCGGGACGCGGCTCTGGCCCGCCTCCCGCAAGAGCTACCCCAAGCAGTTCGCCCCGCTGATCGGGCGCGAAAGTCTTTACCAGACCACGCTGCGCCGCTTCGCCGGGGGGGAATTCGCCGCGCCGCTGGTGATGACGGGCGACGAGTTCCGCTTCATGGCGACCGAGCAGGCGGCGGCGATCGGGCTGAGCGATGCCCGCGTGGTGGTCGAGCCCTGCCCGCGGGATTCCGCCCCCGCGATCCTGGCCGCGGCCCTGATGCTGGCGGAGCGGGGGGAGGATCTCATGCTGATCGCGCCCTCCGATCACGTGATCGCCGATCCCGCGGCCTTCCTCGCGGCGGTGCGGGCGGGCGCCGCCCCGGCCACGGACGGGGCGCTGGTCACCTTCGGCGTGACCCCCGACCGGCCCGAGACGGGCTATGGCTATCTCGAACTCGCCGAAAGACCGGCCGGCGGCGCGCCGGTCGCCGTCTCGCGCTTCTGCGAAAAGCCGGATGCCGCCACCGCCGAGGGGTTCCTCGCCGCGGGCACCTACCTGTGGAACGGCGGCATCTTCCTCGGCCGGGTGCGCGACGTGATCGCCGCCTTCGAGACCCACGCGCCCGACATGATCGCCCCGGTCCGCGCGGCGCTCCGCGAGGGCGCCGAGGACCTGGGATTCTTCCGCCTCGCCGAGGCGCCTTTCGCCGGGATAGAGCCGATTTCGTTCGATTACGCGGTCATGGAGAAGGCCGCGAAGGTCGCCGCGGTGCCGATCGATTGCGGCTGGTCGGATCTCGGCAGCTGGGAGGCGCTTTGGCAAGCTGCCGGCCCCGACGCGGACGGCGTCGCGCTGTCGGGCGAGGTGACCGCGATCGACTGCGCCGACAGTTATCTCCGGTCGGAGGAGGAATCGGTCGCACTGGTGGGGTTGGGGCTGCGCGACATCGTGGCGGTGGCGATGCGCGATGCGGTGCTCGTCGCCGACAAGTCCCGCGCGCAGGAGGTCAAGACCGTGGTCGAGACCCTGCGCCGGGCCGGGCGCGCGCAGGCCGACGCCTACCCGCGCCATCACCGCCCCTGGGGCTGGTACGAAACACTCTGCCTCGACGCGCGCTTCCAGGTGAAGCGGATCATGGTAAAGCCGGGCGGGGTGCTCAGTCTGCAATCGCATCACCACCGCTCGGAACACTGGATCGTGGTCGCCGGCACCGCCGAGGTCACCATCGGCGAGGAGGTGCGGCTGGTGACCGAGAACCAGAGCGTCTACATCCCGCTCGGCACGGTGCACCGCATGGCCAATCCGGGCAAGCTGCCGATGTATCTCATCGAGGTGCAGACCGGGGCCTATCTGGGCGAGGACGACATCGTCCGTTACGAGGACCTGTACAACCGCGGTTGACGTCGCCCCCGCCGTTCGGCGGCACGTTGTCTTTGCATTACCCTTTTGTTAGCGTTGGTTTTGTGGGTGCGTGGCGCCCGATGTATATTTTCAGGTGAGCCGGCGTGTCTGACGCCGGAGAGGAAAAGACATGTTTCATGCATTTTTTCGCGCCCTGCGCGCGATCGGGCTCCCGGCCCTCCTGGCGCTGCCCGCAAGTCCGGCCGCCGCCACTGTTTTACATTTCGAGGTCGAGGCGGTGCTCGACCGGATCGAGTACAGTTTCGGTGGCTTCTACGACGACACCTACGACCCGGAGACCGGCGCCGAGGTCGGCTGGATCGGGCCCGGGACCCTCACGCCGGAGAACGACACATGGGGGCTGTTGCCCGAGATCGCGTCCGGCACGACGCGGGTGTTCTCCTTCAGCCTTCACCTGGACCAGACCAGCCCTGCGCATCACCCCTTCGGCAGCGGGTACCTGCTCTCCGATTGCGCGCCGCACTGTCGATACCAGTTCCTGGACTGGTATGCCCCGAACCCGCTCGTGAATGGCGGGGATTTCAGTTGGTATTCCGGTCCTGATCCGGACATCATAAGAGGCAATATAAACCCCGGCGAGACGCTCACGGTTTTCGATCTGTATTCGCACAACAGCGGCTACGTCCCCGGCTCGCATCTCTGGTACGATTTCACCGATACCGATTACTACTACACCGTCACGGATACCCGGGTTTCGGAGATCGTGCCGGCGCCGCTGCCCCTGGGCGCGGCGCTGCTGCCCGGGGCGTTCGGCGTTCTCGCGCTGCTGGGGCGCCGGCGGGCCGCCTGAGGCCCGCGCCGCCGCGTCCGGCATCGGGGAAATCGGGCTTGGGAAACGGCCGGCGCGGCGTATGCCTGCGCCCAGGTCGAGGCGAGGCAGGACGGCGATGGGCGAGACAGCGCGGATCGGGGTGATCGTGCCGGAATTTCCGGGCCAGACCCATACCTTCTTCTGGCGCGAGATGCAGGCGATGGACCGGTTGGGGGTGGACCTGTCCCTGATCAGCACGCGCCGCCCCGCGGCCCGGCTGGTCTCGCATGACTGGGCCGGGGAGGCCATCGCGCGGACGACCTACCTGGCGCCGCTCGGCCCCGGGCCGCTGGCCGCAAGCCTGCCGGCCGCCGCACTTGCGCTGCGCGACGGGATCGGGGCGCGCGCCATCGCCGCGGAGCGGGCCTGGTTCCTCAGGTCCGCGGCGCTGCACGTCCCCTTCGCCCGTCATCTCAACCGCCTCGCCCGGGCGCGCGGCTTCGGCCATGTCCACGTCCATTCCTGCGGCCGGTCGGCGCTGATCGCGATGCTGGCCCGCCGGATGGGCGGCCCGTCCTACAGCCTCACCCTGCACGGGCCGCTGTGCGACTACGGGCCGGGGCAGCGCTACAAGTGGCGCGACGCCGCTTTCGCGACCGTGGTCACCGAAACGCTGAAACGCGAGGTGGAGCGGACGGTCGCCGGGATCGGCCTGCCGCCGATCCTGGTCCAGCCGATGGGGGTCGATACCGACCGGTTCCGCCGCGACGCGCCCTATGTCCCGGCGGACCCGAAGGCGCCGGTGCGCATCTTTTCCTGCGGCCGGCTCAACCGCGTGAAAGGGCACGATCACCTGATCCGCGCCGTCGGGCGCCTGGCGCAGCAGGGGGTGGATGCGCGGCTCGAGATCGCCGGGGAGGACGACGCGGGCGGGACCGGCTACCGCAAGACGCTCGAGACGCAGATCGCCGAGGAGGGGCTGGGGGATCGCGTGACCCTGCTCGGCGCGATCGGCCAGGGCGCCCTGCGCGACCGGCTCCTCGCGGCGCATCTCTTCGTCCTCGCGAGCCGCAGAGAGGCGCTTGGCGTCGCCTACATGGAGGCGATGGCCTGCGAATTGCCGGTGGTCGGCACGAATGCGGGCGGGGTGCCCGAGCTGATCGACCACGGGCGCAACGGGGTGCTGGTGCCCCCCGAGGACGTCGACGCCTTGGTGGCCGCGATCTCCGGGCTGCTCGCCGATCCCGACCGGGCGCGGGCGATGGGGCGGGCGGGCCGCCGGACCGTCGTCGACCGGTTCGCCGCGGCCCGCAGCGCGCAGACCCTGGTCGACGCCATCGCCGCCCATGGCGCCCCCCCGCCCCGCTAGCCCGGGGGCGCGGGCCGGGCCGCTCAGGCGGCCGGCGCCGCGCGGTCGCGCTCGACCGCGGCGGTGGCCCGGGCCTTGCCGCGGATCAGGGCCCGGCGCTGCCAGGCGCGGATGAAGCGGATCAGTTCGGCATCCTGCTGGCGGGGGGCGCCGCGCAGCCAGGCCCCCAGGTAGCCCTGCAGCATCGCCAGCCCGCCGAGGATGTAGGGCGGTTCGGTCATGCGAAAGACGCAGGTCGCCGCGAAGAACAGCGGGTCGGACCCCATGTAATACTGTCCGTAGCCGTGGCGGCGCTTCCCGGTCCAGATCGAGGTCTGGCTCGACCCCATCGGGCGCAGATGCTCGAAATTGAGATCCGGGTGATCCCAGCTGACCGCGCGCCAGCCCAGTTGCCGCGCCTTGTGGCAGTCGATCGCGTCCCACATCACCTCGCGGACGAAGCCGCCGATCGCCTCGAAACAGGCGCGCCGGTAGAACTTGGTCATCCCCACCGACATCTCGTCGCCGCGCCGCTCCGAGACCAGCGCGCGGCCGCGCCGGATATAGGGCTTGCCCGAGCAGGTGCCGATGCGGGGGTCGGCCTCCATCCGCTCGACCAGCGTCTCGAAATAGCGCGGCGGCAGGTCCAGGTCGAGATCGAGCTTGCAGAGATAGGGAAAGGCGGCGGCCTCCACGCTGTCATGGCCGGCATAGAACGCCTCGATCACGCCGGGGCCCACCGCGCGATGGCCGCGGTCGGGTTTCGGCACCACCCGGATCCAGTCGTGCCGGGCGGCGTACTCGGCCAGGATCGCCGGCGTCCCGTCGGTGGAGCCGTCGTCGACGATCACCCAGAGCGCCGGGCGCAGCGTCTGGGCCACCACGCTGTCCAGCGTGCGCCGCATATGGGCCGCCTCGTTCCGGCAGGGGGAGATCAGGAGACAGGCCCGCTCGGGCGGCGGGGGGGCGGAGGGCTCGGCCATGGGGTATCTTCCGGTCGCTGCTGTGCGGAGGCGATTCGCCTACACCGGATTCATGGCCGAAATCGGCCGGCCGCGGAAAGAAAAGCATCGCCGCGGTGCCCGCGGTCCGGGGCACGGGCGACCCGAAACGCGAAACGGTCCGGCGCCTGTATGTGCATCGTTTCGTTCCGGGCAACAGTCGGGGCGACCGGTTCCGCCGCGCGGGGCTGCGGATCGCCCCCCGGCCGGTCCTTAACCCCTTGCGGTGCGTGCGTTTCGACGGGACCGCCGCGGGTATGGTGCCGCGGCCTGCATCTGCGCAATGCCCAAGAATCGCTCAAACCGGCGCTGCCTGCGTGCAACGCGGCCCCAGGCCGCGGCAAAGGTTACGATAAGGTTGTTTGAAGAGCCAAAATCTAATATAAATTGGAGTGTGCGATAGTGCAAAAGGGGGTCCGCCCCCAATTTGAACTTCATATTCACATCGGGGGGGGGCCCCCGACTGGAAGGGTGGGAGAGAGTAATGACGTCTCTTAAATATCTTGTCGCAGGTGCGGTTTTCGCCGCCTCTGCCGGTGTCGCATCTGCGGCGCCCGTCCTGTACGCGGACGCGGTACTCGACGTGAACAAGGGCACCTGTGTGGCTCAAGCTGGTATTGGGCCGCTCGATGGCGACAACTGTGCGGTGAACCGTGATGATCCGCTTGCGGCGCTTGGTGCACCCGATGGCGACTTCTACGCGCTCGGGTTCGGCGGCGATATCACGCTGGGCTTCTCGGGGTCCCCGTTCCCCGGCGGCGAAACGACCGTTTACGAGGTAACCTTCGATCGGACCGTCGACCATGACGAAGCGGTTGATTTGTACTCGGTTCTAGGCGGTGTCGCAACCTACGTGGCTACGATATTCAACTCGCCAACCGGAACCGGCACGGCGCTTATCTCGGGCGACTTTGACTCGATCAAGCTGGTCGATGTGACCGCGGACTATTTCGCAATCGAGAATGATGGTGATCCGGCCACCAATCTCAGCTTCGATGGATTCGATGTCGCCGCGGTCGGCCTAGCGCCGATCCCGCTGCCGGCCGCCGGCCTGATGCTGCTGGCCGGTCTGGGTGGCTTGGGTGCCCTGCGCCGCAAGTCGTCCTGATCCCAGGATCGTTCGTAACACCCGGGGAACCCGCCGCGAGGCGGGTTTTCCTTTTTTGCCGGCGGCCTTTCAGGGCAGGCCGAACGGGGCGGGCCTGGCGCCGCGGCCGAGCACCCAGTCATAGACCTGCGCGATCTGCCGCGCCTTGGCTTCCCAAGTGAACAGCGTCAGCGCCCGGTCCCGCGCGGCCCCGGCCAGGACGGGCAGCGCCGAAGGATCGTCAGCCAGCGCGGCCAGGTCCGCCGCCAGCCGCGCCACGATCTCCGCCCGGGTCCCGATCGGCACGGCGCGCCCGGTGTCGGGCGTCACCAGCTCGCCCGGTCCCGCGTAATCGACGATCACCGGCACCACCCCCAGCGACATCGCCTCGAGCACGACGCCGCCGCCGAATTCCCGGATCGAGGGGAAAAGCAGGATGTTGGCCGCGGCGAGCACGTCCTGCACCGCCGCGTGCGGCAGATGCCCGTGGAAGGTCACCGCCGCCCCGACCCCCAGCCGCGCCACCAGCGCCTCCAGTTCGGTGCGCATCGGCCCGTCGCCCACGATGTCGTAGCGCATCCGGCCCGCCCGCAGCAGCGGAGCGGCGGCCTCGAGCGCCATGTCGGCCCCCTTGTAGGGCACCAGCCGGCCGACGAAGGCCGCCCGCAACGGCCCCGACACGTCCTGCGCGGCAACCCGGTTAAAGCGCGCGGGATCGATGGCGTTCTCGGGGATGTAGACCCGCTTGCCGGCGCAGCGCGCGGGGATCTCGCCGGCGGTATGGCGCGAGCCCACCACGATCGCGGCGGCGGCGTCCAGCATCGCGCCGCGCCCGGGCAACGCCTTGTAGGCGCCGCGCACATAGGACAGCCATTCCCGTTCGCGCCGGCGTTCGGCGTCGAATCCCGCGGGCCAGGGCACGCCCCCGTTGAGCGGCCCCAGGACGAAGGGCACGCCGGCGCGGGCGCATTTCCGGGCGATCGGCGAGACCGTGGTGGGCGTCAGCGGGGTGATCCGGTGGACGATGTCGTAGCGGCCGGCGCGGATGTCGTCGCCGAAGCGGCGCCAGACCAGGTGTTCGAACCAGGGATAGGACAGCGCGTTGATCGCGGTGGTCATGGTCCAGCCGCGGCCCTGTCCCATGCGCAGGAGGCTGGCCACCCGCCAGAGCGGGCGCGCCACCGCCTCGGACTCGATCGCGGTGAACGCCCTGCCCTCCTCCAGCCCGCGGGCCAGGATCGCGTCGCGGTTGCGGACCTGGGTGACCAGGTGGGTGTCGGCGACCGCGCCAAGGGCCTGCGACAGCGACCAGCCGATCAGCGGCACGCTGACCCAGTCGGGATTGGCGGCCTCGGCGATCACTAGAACGGAAGGGGTCGACGATGGACGCATCGGCGGTTCCTACATCTGGTTCGGGGCGGCCGGCCCAGGCGCCACTGCTCTTCTCTATTCCACGAAGGACTCAAACGGTAAGGCGATCCACCTTCCCGACGGAGATGGCCACGGAACTCTTGCGCGTGTACAAACCACTCAATATCAAATCTGCAGATTTTTGGTATGTTCGGGCACGCATTCTCGGGAGGTCATATTCGGATGCGGTTTCTTTTGGGCTTCTACCTGCTCCGTGCCTTGATTCAAAACTTTTCGCGTACGATTATGGTTCTTGTGCTTGTCGGTGGGGGGGTCGCTTGGGCGGAGAACGCGTCCCTGCAGATGGAAGGGCTGGATTTCGTCACGGTTGGCTCGCCCAACAACCCCGTGGATCCAGCTACCGGCACCGGGTCCGTCTCCTACCCCTACATGATCGGCCGGTTCGAAATCACCAACTCCGATTACGCCGCCTTTCTCAATGCGGTCGAGGACCCTAGCAACCAGATAGGACTCTTCAACCCGCTGATGCAGAGCCATTTCTGGGGCGGCATTGCGCGCGGGGAAAATCCCGAAGCGCCCTTCCGTCCGAAGCCAGGCTATTCCAATTTACCGGTTACCTTCGTGTCTTGGTTCGACGCAGTGCGTTTTGTCAACTGGCTGCATTACGGTCGTCCGGAGGGCCGCGCCGGCACGCTCGGTGTTACGGAGGGCACGCTATCGGAGGGTGCATATGACACGACCTTTTCGGCCTTTGAGGGGATCAGCCGCAATGACGGGGCACGGTTCTGGCTGCCCTCGCTAGACGAATGGCGCAAAGCGGCATTCTACGATGGCTCCCGACATGTCTGGAACAGGTTCGCGACTGGTGCGGCCCCCTCCAACATCCCCGGGCCGGATCGGAAGAGTGCCACATTCTTCTCCGCCGGACGGTGGACGGCCCCGTTCCCGCATCTGACGCCAGCGGGATTTCACGCCAATTCGAAGAGCCCTTGGGGCACCTTTGACCAAGCGGGCAACGTGGCGGAATGGATCGAACATGCCCGCCGTTCGCAAGGAACCGCCCTCGGTGGGTCGCTCTTCATGGACAGCACGGCACTGGAATCCGATTATATCGACGGAGAGAACCCGATGAAGGAACTTTCCACCTTCGGGTTCCGCGTGGCGACCGCACGCCGCCCGTGGAGCGTGCCGGACAAGCCGGTCGTGCCACCCTCCGCCGACAGGGAGGCTCCGGTGAACCGTGCCGCCTTCTTGGGGGCCGATTACCTGCCCGTCCCGGCGAACCGGACGACCTACGATCCCGTGACGGGCCGTGGTCTGGTCTTCGACGATTTTCTAATTTCGCGTACCGAACTAACCAATACGCAATGGATAACCTTCCTGAACGAAATGGGCCCCAAGGTAGCGGAGCGGTTCTGCCTGTTCGCACCCGCCATGGAAGGCGGGCTGGTTTCTGGCTTGGAGCGGCGCCCCGAAGGAAGCAAGCCCGCCTTTCGCGTCAAGCCCGGCTGGGAGGACCGCCCAGTTACCTATGTCTCCTGGTATGCGGCAGCCCGGTTTGCCAACTGGGCGCATTACCGGCTGACGCCCGATCCGGCCGATGATGGCCAGATCGAGGGAACCGATAAAACCGGCGCCTACGACACGCGCAACTTCCCTAAGCAATGCGGACAGGCCGGACGTCCGGAGCAGCAACCTGAATCTCGGAATCCAGGTGCTCTAGCCTTCCTTCCTACCGTGGACGAATGGTATCTTGCAGCATTTGCCGACCGCTCGGGTGGGAGCGTGACGCGGTTCTGGACCTATCCGACCCGGTCGGATCAGCCGCCCGACAACCTCGACAAGGAGATCGGCGCCAATTACCAGATCGGCCAAACCTTGGGCGAGGGTCCCCCCTACTACGTGGCTCGCGTGGATTCCTATGCCGGCTCGCCCTCGCCCTCGGGCACGTTGCAGCAGGGTGGAAATGTGTGGGAATGGGCCGAGGACTGGAAGAACCGCGGCAATGGCAGGGGCTGGCGAGGCGACGAATGGACCCGGGGCATCTTGGGCGGTAGCTTCAACTATATCGACCTCGGTCTCAATCGGCGGAACGTCGATCCCGGCGCTCCCTATCAGATCTACCCGTTCTACGGGGTCAGGCTGGCCATGTCGCCCGATGCCCCGCCCGCGAGGAGCCTCACCTTTCCCGAGGCGCAGCCGGACGGATGGATTGCTCTGCCCCGCTACGTCTATGCCGGTTTGGAAGGGCGGCTGGCCATCCTGTTCCGCAAGGTTGCGGTCACCATGCCCTACCAAGTGCTGGCCATCCGCGCGCTTCTGATCGCGTTCGGCGTTGTAGCGACCGTTCTTGTTCTGGGCATTTTTTGGTTTGTCGGGACGCGGCTAGTGTCGCGAAGACGCAAGTCTGCAACGGGGTGCACCGACCGGCCCTGAAGCGATACCCCTCTGGTGCATGTGCACATAGTCCACACAAAATAATACCCGCCCCGGCAAGCCGGGACGGGATACATGTTCCGGACCCTACCGGCCTCAGGCGGCGCGGCGGCGGCGTTCCCAGGCCAGCAGGACGATGGCGGCCACGGCGGCAACCGCCGCGGTGCCTTCCAGCGCGCTGATTTCCGGCACCGAGCAGGGCTTGGACGGGTCGCAGGCCTGCGCGAGGCTCGCGCCGGCCATGGCCAGCCAGGTGCCGCCGGCGATGACGAGAGTACGCATGAACTGTGTCTCCTTGGTTGCAAAGTTGCGGGTGTCCCCCCGCCCGGTCTGTCCGAACGCAAGGCCCCCATGGGGTGCCGGCCGGTTCGCGGGGAACCGCCCGGCGCGACCGGGACGGGCCGAAGCCCGCCCCGGAAGCGGTGTCCGCCCGCCGATCACAGGCAGAAGCAATCCTCGGCAAGAAGGTCGAACCCGATGCCGATGATGAAGGGCTGCACATGCCCGGTATCCGACGGGATGACCGGATCGAGCACGAGGCCGACGATATCGCCCTCGCCCGCGGTGAAGCCCTCGCCGTTGGCCTCTGCCAGGGCGATGATTTCCTGGGCGTTGGCCTGGGTGCCGGTGCCCGCGGGGATGAAGGTGGTCTGGTCGGTGAAGTGCCAGATCGCGGCCTGGATCTCGGTCTCGGTATAGGTTTCGCCGGTGCCGTCGCCATTGTCCTGCGCGCCGAAATCCTGGTTCAGGATCCAGGTGATCAGGTCCAGATCCTCGAGCGCGTCGGTATCGAGGCTCGATCCGGCTGCCAGCGCCTCGGTCGCGACATAGACATTCGCCGCGACATCCACGTCGCGCACGATCGCATCGTCGCTGGCCAGGCAGTAGGCCTCGGCGAAGGTGTTGCCGTCGAGGCGGGCATCGCCCGAGCCCGAGAGGGTCACGGTGTAGCCCTCGATCAGCGGGGTTTCCGCCAGCGTGTCGATGCGGAAGTCGATCGCGCCCGGCAGGCTGGCCGAGATCGTCTCGAGGGTGTTCTTCGCCCCGCAGATCGTCACGTCGACCGTGGCCGTGGCGGTGCCGTCCAGCCCGTCGCCGATCGAGTAGGTGAAGCTGTCGGATGCTGTCGTGCGGATCAGCAGGTCCGCCGCCGCGATGCCGCCATAGGTGGCGCCGGCGCTGTCATAGCTCAGCGTGCCGTCGGCGTTCAGCGTCACCGTGGCGCCCGAGGCCAGCGTCACGCTGTCGCCCGCGGCGACCTCGACCCCCGCGACATGGGCCACCGAGAGCGTTGCCCCCGGGGTGGGCGAACTGTCGCCGTCGAGCACGTCGATCACGGTCGCCTCGGTCGCGCAGACCTTGCCCGCATCGTCGTCGGCGATCGGGTTCTCGCTGATCACGCCGGCATCGACGGTGAGGTTCTCCTCGCCGATCCCGAGCACGATCGGCCCGGTGAGGCCGGTCGCGTCGACATCGCTGTCCAGCGCGTCGTCGCCCGAGTCCTGCGCGGTGAAGTCGAACCCGTCGGCCGCGGCGAAGTCCACGAGGTAGGTTCCGGCCGCGAGCCCGGCGAACAGGTACTTGCCCGCCCCGTCGGTGACCGCGGTGCGGCCCGTCGCCGTGCCGTCGCCGTTCAGCAGCGTCACGGCGACCCCCGCAAGCCCTGCCTCGCCGGCATCCTGCAGGCCGTTGCGGTTGGCGTCGATCCACACCGTGTCGCCGAGGCTCGCGGTTTCCGGATCGGTCACGCCGGCGTCGTTGTCGGGCGTGTCGGCGCCCGCGGTCACCACGATGCCGGTGATCTGGCTCATGCCCGCGCCCAGGTCGGTGGCATCGGAGTCGATCGTGTCGTCCTCGCCCACGTTCGGCGCGGTCAGCGCAAGGCCGGTGACGGTGTCGGTGAACTTGACGCCGTAGGTCCCCGGGGCGAGGCCGGTGAAGCTGTAGCCACCGGTCGCGCCGGTGGTGGTGGTGATGCCGGTCGGCCCCCCGGCGGCGTCCAGCAGCTCGACGGTGACGCCCTCAACGCCGTTCACGCCGTCATCGTCCAGCCCGTTGCCGTCCGCGTCGATGAAGTAGCGCCCCGAGAGAGAGCCGGGCAGGTCCACGATCCCGGCATCGACGGTGAGGTTCACCTCGCCCTCGGCCAGGGAGAACACGCCGGTCGCACCGGAGGCGTCGGCGTCGGAATCGCCGGCATCCCCGTCCGGCCCGGTCTCGTTGTCAGGCGCGGTGAAGGCGAAGCCGCCCGCGGGCAGCTCGAACACCACCTGGTAGTCGCCGGCCGCGAGATCCTCGAACAGGTAATTGCCGTTGCCGTCGGTGGTCTGGGTGGCGACCACCGTGCCGGAACCGTCGAGCAGGCTGACGGTGACGTTCGCCACGCCGGCCTCGCCCGCGTCCTGGAGGCCGTCGCCATCGGCGTCGAACCAGACGGTGTCGCCGATCGCGCCGAGCTTGGGCTCTTCGTCGCGGCACAGCTCGATCTTGTCGATCCGGACATATTCGCCGCCGTCGCTGTGGGCATAGAGCGCGATCTCGTCGCCGGCGTTGATCTCGACATTTTCCAGCGTGAACTCGGAGAAGCCGCCATTGTCGTTGCCCGAGCCGTCGTCGTCCTCGTTCAGCAGGATCGTGCCGACCTCGACGCCGTTCACCTTGACCACGACGGTCGACTGGCCGTCATCCTCGTCCTGGGCGAAGATCTTCAGGTCGTAGGTGCCGTCGCAGCCCTTGAAGACGGTCTTGAGCTTGCCGTCCTCGATGCCGCACCAGCCGCTCTTCAGCCGGACCAGCTCGTTGCCCGAGGCCTGCACGCCGCACACCGTCTTGTAGTTGTAGGCGTACATGTCCTCGGCCTCGATCGTGACGCAGGGCGCGCAGGCCGGTTCGCAGATCTCGATCTTGTCGATGCGGGCGTATTCGGCGCAGTCGCCGTAGCCCTTGAGCGTGATCCTGTCCCCATGCGCGAGGGAGACGTCCTCGAGGCTGACGGTGGTCCAGGTCGAACTGCCGTCGAGCCCGTTGCCGCCATCGTCCCTGTTCAGCCAGATCGTCTCGATCTTGCAGCCGTTCACGTAGACCTGGATCGCGCCCTTGCCGTCGCTCTCGTCGATGAGACGCAGGTTGAGATCATAGGTCCCGCTCTCGCCCGTGAAGCTGGTCGAGGCGTAGCCCTTGGACGTGCACAGCGCGATCCCCGCCCCGTCGGAGGCGTCGCCGCGATGCTCGACCTCGTAGCCCCACAGACGCATGTCCTCGGCTTCGATCACCGTGCAGGTGCCACCCGGGCCGCCTTCGTCGACATCGTCGACGCAGACCTTCAAGAGCTTGACCTCCTCGCCGCCCCTGCCGTCGGAGACCTTGACCTTGACCTCGTAGACGTTGTCGGCGCCGTGGTCGGCCGGGGCCTCGTAATCCGGGGCGGCCTTGAAGCGCAGCTCGCCGCTATGGGCGTCGATCTCGAACAGCCCGCCATCGGCGCCGCCGGCGATCGAATAGGTCAGACTGTCGCCGTCGGAATCGCTCGCGTCGAGATCGATCACGGCGGCGGTGTTCTCGTCGATGCAGATCTCGCCGCTGTCGGGGACGTTGTCGAAGCCGGGCGCGGTGTTCGGATCTTCCTTCGGACCGGCGTCGAGGCAGGCGTAGTCCACCCAGTTGCCGCTGACGTCGCATTCGCTGCGGATGGTCAGCTCGGCGCCCGCCGGGGGCATGCCGTAGCCGGAATGGAAGGTGAAGTAGTCGCCCGAGGTGCCTTCCTGCTCGATCTCGATCATCAGGTACCAGTTGCCGTGCTGGTCCGTCACCCAGTAATAGCTCTCGGCGTAGATCTGGCCGCCGCTGCCCGCCGCGGCGCCGCCCTTGGTGATCGTGGCGGTCTGGCCGTAACGGTCGGTGGCATGGTCGCACCAGTCGCCCGAAAGATACCGGTCGTTGTCGGTGACCTCGATGCAGGTATCGGCATGGGCCGGCATCGTGAAGCTGTCACCGCAGCCCACATCGGAGCCGAGCCCGCCCTGCGACAGCAGCTGGTGCTCGCTGAACGCGGTGAATTCGTAAGTCTTGTCGTAACTGTACCCACCGTAATAATAGGTCATCCCGTCTGTCCCTTTCAACCTGCACAGGCCGATTTCCGGCTCTGTCATCGCGATGGACCGCCGTCATAGCGGACCAACCAGCACATGCGTGTCGTGGTCGTGACTGCAGGTCGTCCGGCACGGTCGCGAAGAAGACTGGAAAGGAACGCCGTCACCCGGATCGCCCCGTTCGCACGAGTGACGTTCCGGTCCGGCCCCGGCCATATGAAATTCCCCCCGGCCGGCCTTGCGCAAAAAACTCCCGAAGGCTTTCTGTGAAAAACCCATCTTCCCCCGGCCACAATGCCGAGCCAACCACCCCCGTCATCACTCACGGCATGATAATATCCCGAAATGCCAAGTTTTTGACAAGCTAATTGTCGAAATCCGCCGCATTTTCCGGATGCCGCCGCCTGGCCGCGCCCCGCGTTCTCTATGGGATGACAATAGCTTGTTCCGGTCGGGGCGGGATATCCCGGATGGCGCACCGCGGCGGCCGGGACAACGGGAGCGCAACCGAGGCGAGACGGGTGTTCCCGCGGCTGCCGCGGCGGTGGTGCCCGTGATTCCGTCTGCGTCTGCGGCGACACTTGCCGCAGGGGGGCGCGCCCGGCGCCGGGGCCGCCTCAGGGCTTGCCGTGATCCGAATACCGGTAGGCATTGAGCAGGACCCCGAGCACGTTGGTATGCTCGGCGATCTCGCGCTCGCAGGTGTCGAACTGGCTGTGGCGCGTGGTCTCGGCGCGGATCACGATCAGCGCGCAATCGACATTCTTGAGGAAGGCGCGGGTGTCGTCGTTGACCAGGACCGAGGGCAGATCGAAGATCATGAGGTCGGGCTTGTAGGCGGCCTCGATCTCGTCGAGCATGTCGGCGGTTTCCTCGGCGAGCAGGAGCCGGGTGGGGTCGGTCTCGGAGCGGTTCGCCGCCGAGAAGGCGACGTTGTCGCCGAAGCGCAGCGCCTGCTCGGCGAAGCTGACCTTGCCGGTGAGCACGTCCCCGATGCTGTGACGCGGTGCGATCTGCAGGAACTCGTGCACGGAGGGGTCGCGCAAATCGAGATCGAACAGCATCGAGCGCAGGTCGCGCTGGCGCCCCAGGCCGAGGGCGAGGTTGCAGGCCACCGTCGTCTTGCCCGAGCCCGGCATGGGCGAGGTGATGGCCAGCCGCTTCCAGCCGTGGTGCCGCATCTGCAGCACCGCCTTGGTGCGCAGGATGTCGAACGGGGTGGCGGCCTCGCTGACCTCGCGCGCGACCACGAGATGGTCGACGAGTTGCCGGTCGTCGAGATCGAAGGGCGCGAGCGCCTCCCACATCTCGTCGAGCGCGGAGGCCGCATCGGCGGCGAGCCGCGGCTTGGGGGGACGCCGCGCCGGGGGCGCGGAGGGCTGGCCGGTCCGTGTCTTGCGGGCCTTGTCGAGGGCGGCCTGTAGCTTTTCCATGGCGGGTTTCCGTTCCGGCGCAGGGATCAGTGCATGGCCCGCGCGGCGACCGTCCCGGGGGGCGGGTCGGCCGGGCGGGCCTCCGGTGCGCCGGCCATCCACAGCCCCGGCACCAGCGCGATCATGAGGGTGAAGCTCGCCCCGAGGAAGCGGCGCCGGCGCAGCAGCCTGCCGTTCCGGCTCTTCATGTAGGGGATCGTCGCGAGCGGCGTGATGTCGAACCGGGCGGTCAGCTCGGCGGGGGAGCGGATCGTGCGGTTGAGAAGTTCGAGGACGGCGAAATAGGCCGCGGCCAGGGCGAGGCCCGCGGCCATCCCCATCGCCGCCACCTTCGGACGGTCGGGCCCGGTCGGGACCTGGGGCACGCTGGCGCTTTCGAGGACGTTGATGCGCTGGCCCTGGGCGGTGCTTTCGACCCGCTCGCTCATCCGCGCCTCGTTGAGATTGGCGACCGCGCCGTTGTAGCGGGTCTGGATGATCTCGTAGTCGCGTTCCAGCGCCGCGAGCTGGATGCCGTTCACCGCGCTTTTCGAGATCGTCTGCTGCAGCTCGTCAAGCTCTTCGTGCGTGTCGTCGATATCGGTCTGGAGCGTCGCGAGCTGGTTGTCGATCTGCGCGAGGGTGGCGTCGAGGAGCGCCTGCTCGGGCGAGGACTCGCCGGTCCCGCCGGTGGAGGTGCCCGCCTCGGTCTGGGCCGCGACCACCGCTTCCAGCCGGTCGATGATCGCCTGCAGGCGGATCACCCGGGGGCTTTCCTCGGTATAGATGGCCTTGGCGTTCTCCAGCTCGGCCCGGGCCACGATCAGCCGTTCCTCCTCGGGGGTGCGGCGGCGGCTCTGGCCGGCGCTGACCCGCCCGGTGGTCTCGAAGATGCGGATGATCTCCCCGCGCTGCGCCTGGCCGGCCTTGAGGTCGCGCTCCAGCCGGGCGAGGCGTTCCTGCAGCAGCGTCTGGCGCCCGAGCCGGTAACCCTGGTCCTCGGGCAGCGCCTCGGCGTTCTCGGACTTGAAGGTCGCGATCGCGGCGCTCTGGCGGTCGAGCTCCTGGCCCAGCCGGTCGACCTCCTGCTCGAAGAAGCTCAGCGTGTTCTCGGCGCGCGAGGTCCGGAACTCGGCATTCTCCTCAAGCACCAGGGTGACGTATTCATTGACGACATTGGCCGCGATCCGCGGGGAATGGGAGGTGAACCCGATCGTCATCAGCGTCGCCTGCTCGCGCCCGGCGGTGCGCCGGATCGACGTGGCCGCCCGCATCCTGGCCACGACGCGGTCCGGCTCCATCCGGCGGATCTCGGGGAACACGTCGAAGCGGTTGGCGATGTCGATCAGGTTCGCCCGGGTCAGCAGCTTCTGCTCGATGATGTCGAGCTGTTCGACCGCGCCGGTCTGCACCGTCGAGGCGACCATGCTGTCGGGGATCTGCGGCGCCTCGACCAGCAGGCGGGCCGAGGTCGAGAAGGTCTCGGGCAGTTTCAGGGCCGCCACCACCCCGCCGGCGGTGGCGACGATCACGAACAGCGCCATCACCGGCAGGCGGCGCAGGAACAGCGCCCAGTAGAGTTGCAGGTCGAAATTCATTCGGCGGCCTTCCCGAAGCTGTCGAGCGGATCAGTAAGAAAGAGCGCTTCGCTCATCGGCTTGAGGATCAGCCCGTCGCGCACCAGTTCGCGGATCGCGGCGATGCCCACCTTGTCGTGGCCCGCGCTCGCCGCGTAGACCAGCGCCAGGTCGCAGAGCTTGTTGACCATCCGCGGGATGCCGCCCGACTCCCCGAAGATCGCGCGGGTCGCCTCGGCGGTGATTTCCTTGCCCGAGCCGCCCGCATGCCGCAACCGGTGGGCGATGTAGTCCCGCGTGGTGGCGAGATCCATCGGCTCGAGGTGGTAGACCGCCGTCACCCGTTGCGCGAACTGCCGCAATTCGGGACGGCGCACGAGGTCGCGCAGTTCCGGCTGGCCGACCAGGATGATCTGCAAGAGTTCATCCTTGCCCGAGTTGATGTTGGTGAGCATCCGAAGCTCTTCCAGCGTCTCGGCGCCCAGGTTCTGCGCCTCGTCCACGATCAGCGCGACATGGCGCCCGGCGGCGTATTCGTCGAGCACGAAGAGCTGGAACCGCTGGAACAGGGCCACGTAGTCGGCCCCGGCCGGCACCTCGACATCGAGCGCGTTCAGCACCCAGCGCAAGAGGTCGCCGCGGCCGCCCTGCGCGTTCGAGATCAGGCCCACCGTCACCTCGTCCTCGACCCCGGCGAGCAGCGCCTGGATCAGGGTGGTCTTGCCGGTGCCCACCTCGCCGGTCACGACCGTCAGCGGGGCGCAGGTCACCAGCCCGTATTCGAGCACCGCGAAGGCCCGGGTATGTGCCTGCGACCAGAACAGGAAGTCGGGGTCGGGCGACAGCGAGAAGGGCCGCTCGCGAAAGCCGAAATGATCGTTGTAAAGGGCGGCGCTCATGACCTGCTCTTATACTCGTTCGGCCCCGGCTGCGACAGCGCGGACCACAACAGACAAAACAAAGGACTTGTATGTCAGGCCGTAGTCTGAAGCCGTGTCTTTTTCAAGGCATTCCCGGGGCCGCCGCGGCGGCCGGCCGGGTCCCCCCTGCAGTCTACCCCAAGGGCGGGTGATTCGCCGCTGCGGTGCGAAAAATGCCCGCAGTGCCGCAATTTCGTTTCCCGGTGCGTCACAATTGCCGCCATGTCGGGGCAGTGTCGCCGCGCTGCCGCCCGCTCCGGTAGAGTGCCGCCGGGCCGATTGCCCGAATTCGCGGCCCTCGGGGCGAATTTGACCGGAAAATCAAGGGCGGTCCATTCAGACCTTTGATTAAATTCGGCCACAATGTTACCACATTGTCGTGTGGGCCGGTCATCATCCGGTCTGGGGGATAACGCGGCGGCCCCGCGTCGCCGTGGTCAGGGTGACATATTCTTGAAGGGTCGGCATCCGCCGGCAGCTGCTTATGACATTGTATTTGACGGACTTGAACGGGAACGTGCAAGCCGAGCCGGCTGTCGGCCCGGTCGTTCCTCCCCGCCGGGGCCGGAGCGGCGTCTACCGCGCCATACTCAAGCGCACGCTCGACCTCGCGCTCGTGCTGGTCACGGCGCCGATCACCGTGCCGCTCATCTTGCTTCTCGCGCTTCTCGTGGCGACCGACGGCCACCGGCCGTTCTACACCCAGATGCGCGTGGGCCGGAACGGCCCACGCCTTCCGCCTGTGGAAGCTGCGCACCATGGTGCCGGACGCCGAGCGCATCCTCGAGGATTACCTCGCGCGCAACCCGGCCGCGCGGCTGGAATGGAACGCCACGCAGAAGCTCAAGCACGACCCGCGCATCACCCGGGTCGGCCGCTTCCTGCGCAAGACCTCGCTCGACGAGTTGCCGCAGCTGATCAACGTGCTGAACGGGACGATGTCGCTCGTCGGTCCGCGTCCGATGCTGATCGAGCAGCAGGCCTTCTACCCGGGCCGCGCCTATTACAACCTGCGCCCCGGGATCACCGGCCTGTGGCAAATCTCGGACCGCAACGCCTGCGACTTCGTCGGCCGCGCGCCCTATGACGAACAATACGACCGGATCCTGTCCTTCTGGATCGATCTCGGCGTGCTTTTCCGCACCGTGTTCGTCGTGCTGCGCGGAACCGGCTACTGAAACCGGATTACCGGTTGCGCGCGTCTCGGGCCGTCCCGTAAGAGGTTAAAGACAGGCCTTTCATGGCCTGCCGCCTGGCCGTTCCGTCGGCGGTCCGACGAAAGGAGTGCATCCTGTGCGTGTCCTCAGAGGCCTTCTGCCCGCCGCCCTGCTGGGCTTCGTCATGACCCTGTCGGCCTGCCAGTCCAAGGAGGAGAAGGCGGAAGGCCACTACCAGGCGGCGCTGGCCCTGATCGAGCAGGGCGATGTCGACCGGGCCATCGTCGAGTTGCGCAACGTGTTCCAGAACGATGGCCGGCATCGCGAGGCGCGGCTTGCCATGGCCCGGATCCTGCGCGCGGAAAAGAACAACCCGCAGGGCGCCTATGCCCAGTACCTGCGCCTCGCCGAACAGTATCCCGACGACCTGGAGGCCCGGATCGCGCTGGCCGAGATCGCCTTTTCGGGGGGGAACTGGGAGGAGTTCGAGCGCCACGGCCGACGCGCCGGGGAACTTGCCCCGGAGGCGCCGCGCGTCGAGGCGATCGCCATCGCCCGCGCCTATCGCGAGGCCGCGATGGAGGAGGACGCGGCGGCGCGCCGGGAGGTGGCGCGGCAGGCCGATACGCTGATGGCGGACCTGCCCGACAACCCGCTGCTCCACACCATCGCGATCGACGACGCCCTGCGCGACCAGGATTTCCAGAAGGCGCTGGCGGGGCTCGACTGGATGATCGAGCGCGAGCCCACCAACCTGCGCCACTACCGGCAGCGGCTGCAGGTGCTCGCCCGGCTGGGCGACATGGAGGCCGTCGAGGCGCAGCTGCGCACCATGGTCGAACGCTTTCCGGAGGACGACACCCACAAGGCGACGCTGGTCCGTTTCTTGCTGTCGCAACAGGATATCGACGCGGCCGAGGCGTTCCTGCGCGAACTCGCCGCCGCTTCGGCCCCGGACGAGCCCGGCCCGACCGTCGACCTGATCCGGTTCCTCGCCGAGACCCGCGGCGCCGAGGCGGCGCGCGCCGAGATCGAGACGGCGATCGCCGAACGCCCCGACCCGGTGCCCTTCCAGGTTCTGGGGGCAGGGCTCGACTTCGCCGCCGGGCGGCGCGACGCGGCGATCGCGACGATGGAATCGGTGCTTGCGGAGGCCGAGCCCTCGGGCCAGACCCGCTCGATCAAGGTCTCGCTCGCGCGGATGCTGCTGGCGACCGGCAACGAGGTCGGCGCGCGCACGCAGATCGAGGAGGTGCTGGCCGAGGACCCGGCCCAGCCCGAGGCGCTCAAGATGCAGGCGGCCTGGCTGATCGAGGCCGACGACACCGACGCGGCGCTCGCCGCGCTGCGCACCGCGCTCGACGCCGCCTCGGACGACCCCCGGACGATGACGCTGATGGCCGAGGCCTATGCCCGTTCGGGGCGGCGGCAACTGGCCAACGAATACCTGGCGCTCGCCGTCGAGGCCTCGGGGAACGCGCCCGAGGAAACCGTGCGCTACGCCCGCGTCCTGATCGCGGAGGAACGCCACCGCCCCGCCGAGGACATCCTCCTTGCGGCGTTGCGGCTGGCCCCGGAGAACCCGGAGCTTCTGGAACTGCTGGGCCGTCTCTACCTCCGGATGGACGATTACGGCCGCGCGCAGCACGTCGCCGATACCCTGCGCCGGGTCGGCGGCGAGGCCGGGGCCCAGGTGGCGAACGCGCTCGAGGCGGAACGGCTCAACCGCCAGAACGGCTCCGACGAGGCCATGGCCTTTCTCGAGAACCTGGCCTCCGGCGCCGAGGCGAGCCTCGCCTCGAAGATCTCGCTGATCCGGGCCCGGATGAGCACCGGCGACACCGAGGGCGCGCTGGCACAGGCGCAGGCGCTGAAGGCGGAGACCCCCGACAACGACCTGGTCGATGTCGTGCTGGCCACGGCGCGGGCGCTGAACGGCGACCTGGCCGGTGCCGAGACGATCTACCGGGACCTGCTCGAGGCCGACCCGGCCCGGCCCGGGATCTGGCTGGAGCTGGTCACGCTCGCCCAGAGACAGGGCGAGCGCGAGGCGGCCAAGGCGGCCTTGTCCGAGGCGTTGACCCATGCGCCGGAGAACCCGCGCCTGCTCTGGGCGATGGCGTCCTTCATGGAACAGGACGGCGATATCGACGGGGCGCTGGAGATCTACGAGGGGCTCTATGCGCGCGACTCCGGCTCGGCCATCGTGGCCAACAACCTCGCGAGCCTGCTGGCCACCTATCGCGACGACGCGCAAAGCCTCGACCGGGCCTGGACCATCGCCCGGCGCCTGCGCGACACCGAGGTGCCGGCGATGCAGGACACCTATGGCTGGATCGCCCACCGCCGCGGCGACAGCGCGGAGGCCCTGCCCTACCTCGAGGCCGCGGTGCAGGGGCTGCCGAACGACCCGCTGGTCAGGTATCACCTCGGCCAGGTCTATCTCGCGCTGGACCGCCCGCAGGACGCGCTGGAACAGTTCCGCGGCGCGATCGCGATCGCCGGGGCCGGCGACCGGCGGCCCCAGATCGAGACCGCCCGGCGCCTGGCGCAGGAGTTGCAGGCCGCGCCGGATCCGGCCGAAAACTGACCGCGCCGCTCCCGGCCAGACCGTGACAGGGCTACTACAGGTCGGGTCCAGATCGCCGCGATGGTGCACTGGGCTCTATCTTTCGGGCGTCCGCCGCGCCAAGAATGACGCGGTTTCTGGCAGGAAGGCGACACATCATGACGCACTTGAAACGTATCCTGGCCGGGCTGCTTCTCGCCCTGGTGGCCACGGTGGCCGCGGCGCAGCAGGAATACACGGTCCGGCCCGGCGATACCCTGACCATCGAGGTGCTCGAGGATACCGCCCTCAACCGCTCGGTGGTCGTTCTGCCCGACGGCCGGTTCAGCTTCCCCTTCGCCGGGTCGCTGCGGGCCGCGGGGCTCACCGTCGGCCAGATCGAGGACAACATCACCGCGGCGATCCAGCCGAACTTCGCCGTCGCGCCCAATGTCTTCGTCACGGCCCGGCCCGGAGCGAGCGAGGCCTTCGCGGCGGAGCAGAGCACGGGGCCGACCATCGAGATCTATTTCCTGGGCGAGGTGGCCGCGCCCGGCCTGGTCGAGGTGCCCCCGGGCACGACCTTCCTCCAGGCGCTGGCGCAAAGCGGCGGGCCCACCGCCTTCGCCGCGACCAAGCGCATCCAGCTGCGCCGCACCGATCCGGGCACGAATGTACAGAGGGTCTACAGCATCAACTACAGGGCGCTCAGCCAGGGCGCGGCGCTGAAGAACGACATCCGGCTGCGGGACGGCGATGTCATCCTGGTCCCGGAACGCCGCCTGTTCGAGTGATCCATGACCGGGCGCGGGGCATATAAACGGGCAGGAGGGCTCGCCGCGGCGGGCCTTCTGTGTGCCTGGCCGCTCGCCGGCCCGGCGCAGGAGGCCGGCGCGGGCAGGCCCTCGCTCGCCTTCACGCTCTCCGAACGGATCCAGTGGGAAGACGGGGACGAGGAGGACGAGGGGTGGACGGCCACCACCGGCCTGGCGCTTTCGATCAACAGCGCAACCCCGGTCTCGGCGCTGCGCTTCGACGCCTCCGCCGGGCTGGAGAAGCGCCTCGAAGGCGACTCCGATCTCGACCTCAGCGATCCGCGCCTGCGCCTGACCTACGAGCGCGAGAACCGCTCGAGCGCGTTCGATCTCGACCTGCGCTACCGCCAGACCGATGTCGACGCGCTGGACCCGGACGACACTCTCGAAGAGGTCGTGCGGTTCGGCCGCGGGACGCGGGAGAACGCGTCGGTCGATATCGGCTTCGTCTTCGGGCGCACCGCCCCTGTCGGCGGCAGCCTCGACCTGGGCTACGCGGTGACCGAGTATTCCGACACCGACGATCCCAGCCTGGTGGACGGCGAGACGGTCGACGTGACGGGGACCCTCGACTTCGTGCTCGATCCCCGGATCACCGCCCTGCTCCGGGCCACCTATTCCGACACGGACGAGGATGACGGCGGGCGCGACGTCCTTTACGAGAACCTGTCGGTGGGCGCGAATGCCGAGGTGACCCCGACCCTGACGGCCGGCCTCTTCGTCGGCTACACACGCACCACCGAAACCGTGGGCGGGGTCGAGGACCGGCAGGACGGCGCGAGCCTGGAGCTGTCCTTCACCGAGGACCGTCCCAACGGCGCCTGGACCGGCAGCTTCGTCTCCGATCTCAGCGACGACGGCAACCGCCGCACCACCGCCCGGATCAACCGCAGCCTGGACCTGCCCCGCGGCGCGATCAGCGCGGGCGTCGGCCTCAGCCAGGGCGATGACGGCGACCTGCGGCCGCTCTACAGCCTCGCCTATCTCCACGAACGCCCGCGAAGCCGGCTGAACCTGTCGCTCGACCAGGAATTCACCACCGACGACGGCGACGAGGCGCTGAACAGCCGCCTGAACGTGTCCTACAGTCAGGAGTTGACCGCCCTGTCCAGCCTGGAGGCCGGGATGTTCCTGCGGTCGACCGACTATCTGGGCGGGCCAGAGGATGCGGACCGCCAGATCGACCTCAACCTCACCTACCGCCGCAGCCTGGCCGAGGACTGGAGCCTGGTGACCGGTTATACCCACCGGATCGACCGGGAGAACGACGCGACCGAGCGGAGCAACGAGATCTTCCTGTCCGTGGAAAAGAGTTTCTGGAGGCGGTTCTGAGGCAGGGTCGTCTGCTTCTTTACGGGCTCATCCTCGTTTGCGGCGCGATCGAACTGACGCTTTCGCTGGCCGATGCCGGCGCCGTCCTGCCGCCGCGCCTGCGCACCGTCGCCTACGATTACGGCGGGTTCTGGCCCGGCTTGCTGGACGACTGGAAGCCGAACTACTCGGCCCAACCCTACGCGATGTTCTTCACCTACGGCTTCCTCCATGGCGGGCTCGCGCATCTGGGGGTGAACATGGTCACGCTGTGGTCGCTCGGCCGCGCGGTGCTGGACCGGGTCGGTGCGGGGGGGTTCGCGTTGCTCTATGGCGGGTCGATCCTCGGCGGCGCGGCGGGCTTCGCCCTGCTCGCCCCGGACCTGCGGCCGATGGTGGGGGCCTCCGGGGCGCTGTTCGGGCTGGCCGGGGGGATCCTGGCCTGGCTCTACGTGGACCGCTACACCTATCGCGAGGGGCTGTGGCCGGTCATCCGCGCGGTGCTGCTGCTGGCGGCGCTGAACGTGGTGCTCTGGTGGGCGATGGACGGCCAGCTCGCCTGGCAGACCCATCTCGGCGGCTTCGTCGCCGGATGGGTGCTGGCGCTTCTGATCGACCCGAGGCCGGAGCCGCCGGCCGCGCCGGGGTGACGGCGCGGCTCAGGGCGTGTCGGCGAGCCGGGCGAGGAACCCGCCATAGCGGCTCTTGCCGAAGGTCCGCGCATGTTCGAGCAGCGCCGCGCGGTCGATCCAGCCCTGGCGGAAGGCGATCTCTTCGGGCGCGCCGATCTGCAGCCCCTGCCGGTCCTGCAGGGTGCGCACGAAATTGCCCGCATCCAGAAGGCTCGCATGGGTGCCGGTGTCGAGCCAGGCATAACCGCGGCCCATCTTCTCCACCGTCAGGCGGCCCTCGGAGAGATAGCTTTCCAGAAGCGAAGTGATCTCCAGCTCGCCCCGCGCCGAGGGCCTGATGTCCTTCGCCCGCGCCGGCGCCGTGCCGTCCAGGAAATAGAGCCCGGTCACCGCATAGTCCGAGGCCGGGCGTTCGGGCTTTTCCACGATCTCCAGCGCGCGGGTCCCGGTCGCGTCGAAACTGACGACGCCATAACGCTCGGGGTCGGCCACCTGGTAGCCGAAGACCGTGCCCCCCTGCCCTTGCGCGTCGGCGCGGGCCAGGATCTCGGGCAGGCCGTGGCCGAAGAAGATGTTGTCGCCCAGCACCATCGCCGAGGGAGCGCCGGCCAGGAAGTCCTCGGCCAGCAGGTAGGCCTGGGCCAGCCCGTCGGGCGAGGGCTGCTCGATCCAGGTGAAGGACAGCCCCCATTTCGCGCCGTCCCCCATCAACCGCCGGAACTGGGCCTGGTCCTCGGGGGTGGTGATCACCGCGATCTCGCGGATGCCGCCCAGCATCAGCACGCTGAGCGGGTAGTAGATCATCGGCTTGTCGTAGAGCGGCAACAGCTGCTTCGAGACGCCCATGGTGATCGGGTAGAGCCGGGTTCCCGAGCCCCCGGCCAGGATGATGCCCTTGCGTGCGGTCATGGTGCCAGCTCCTTCAGGACGTCGCGCAGCGCCGCCCGCCAGTCGGGGCGGGCGATGCCGAACCGCGCCTCGAGCGCGGTGCAGTCGAGACGGGAATCGAGCGGCCGGCGCGCGGGCGTCGGGTAGTCCGCCGTGGCGATATCCTCGACCGCCACCGCCAGCCCCGCCTGCGCGAAAATTTCGCGTGCGAAATCCGCCCAGCTGGTGTCCGGCGCGCCGGAATAATGGTAAGTGCCTGAAAAATTTTTATTTTCTTCAATGCCTTCAAGAATCCGAAGGCAGGTTGCCGCGATCGCCGCGGCCGGGGTGGGCCCGCCGGTCTGGTCGGCGACGATGCGCAGGCTGTCGCGTTCCGCCCCGAGCCGCAGCATGGTCTTCACGAAATTCGACCCGTGCGCGGAGAACACCCAGGAGGTGCGCAGGATCGCGTGCCCCCCGCCGGCCGCACGCACCGCCTGCTCGCCGGCCAGCTTGCTGCGGCCATAGGCGCCGAGCGGCGCGGCGGGGTCGTCCGGCCGCCGGGGCGTTTGCCCCGCGCCGTCGAAGACGTAATCGGTGGAGATGTGCACGAAGGGGATGCCGCGCGCCGCGCAGGCCCGCGCCATCGCGCCGGGCGCCGCGCCGTTGACCGCGGTGGCCAGCGCCTCTTCCTGTTCGGCGCGGTCCACGGCGGTATAGGCGGCGGCGTTGATGACGCCGGTCGGCGCCTGTTCGGCGATCGCCGCGGCGCAGGTCTCGGGCGCGGCCAGATCGACCCTGTCCCGGCCCAGGAAGGTCGCCCCGGGCGCGGCCCTCGCCAGTTCGCGCGCCACCTGCCCGGTGCGGCCGAAGACGAGAAGGGTCATGCCTTGACCCCCAGCCGCCGCCCCACGCCCTCGCGCGATTGCAGCGGGCGCCACCAGGCCTCGTTGTCGAGATACCACCGCACGGTGCGCCGAAGCCCCTCCTCCAGCGTCACCGAGGGCCGCCAGCCCAGTTCCGCGCGGATGCGCGCGGGATCGATGGCATAGCGCAGGTCGTGGCCGGGCCGGTCGGCGACGAAGTCGATCAGCCGGTCATGCGGCGCCCCCTCGGGGCGCATCTCGTCGAGGATCGCGCAGATCATCCGCACAAGGTCGATGTTGCGGGCCTCGTTCTCGCCCCCGATATTGTAGGACCGCCCCACCCTGCCCTTTTCCAGCACCAGCAGCAGCGCCTCGGCATGATCCTCCACGTACAGCCAGTCGCGCACGTTCTCGCCCGCGCCGTAGACCGGGATCGGCTGGCCGGCCAACGCGTTCAGGATCACCACCGGCACCAGCTTCTCGGGGAAGTGGTAGGGGCCGTAATTGTTGGAACAATTGGTCAGCACCACCGGCAGCCCGTAGGTCTCGTGCCAGGCCCGCACCAGGTGGTCGGAGGCGGCTTTCGAGGCGGAATAGGGACTGTTGGGCGCGTAGGGCGTGGTCTCGGTGAACGTGCCGGTCGCGCCCAGCGAGCCGAACACCTCGTCGGTGGAAATGTGGTGGAAGCGGAATGTTTCAGGCCGCCCCCGGCCCTCCCAGTCGCCGCGCGCCGCCTGCAAGAGCGTGTAGGTGCCCATCACGTTCGTCTCGATGAACGCCCCGGGCCCATCGATCGAGCGGTCGACATGGGATTCGGCGGCCAGATGCATCACCGCGTCCGGTTGATGCGCGGCGAAGACCCGCGCCAGCAGGTCGGGGTCGCGGATGTCGCCCTCGACGAAGGCATAGGCGGGGTGGTCGGCGACGGGGGCCACGTTTTCCAGGCAGGCGGCATAGGTCAGCGCGTCGAGATTCACCACCGAATGACCGTCGGCAATGGCGCGCCGCACCACGGCCGAGCCGATGAAGCCCGCCCCCCCGGTCACCAGCAGCTTCATGGCCCCTCCCAGTCGAACGGGCTGTCGAACCCGGACAGCGGCCCCGCGGCGGCGTCCCTGGCCGACAGCACCGGCGCACCCTCCAGCGGCCAGTCGATGCCGCAGCTCGACCACAGCACCGCGCCGTCGCAATCGGGCGCGTAGTAGTCCGAGCATTTGTAGAGGATCTCGGTGTCCTCGGTGAGCGTGACGAATCCGTGCAGGAAGCCCTCGGGCACCAGAAGCTGCCGGCCGTTCTCGAAGCTCAGCTCCACCCCGACCCACTGCCCGTAGGTCGGCGCGCCCTTGCGCACATCCACCGCCACATCATAGAGCGCGCCGCGCCCGCAGCGCACCAGCTTGGCCTGGGCATGCGGCGGGGCCTGGTAATGCAGCCCCCTCAGCGTGCCTTTCGCATGCGAAAACGAATGGTTGTCCTGCACGAAATCGATGTCGATCCCGTGGCTTTCCAGCCGCGCCCGGTTCCAGCTTTCCGAAAAGAACCCGCGTGCATCGCCGTGGCGGACGGGCGTCAGGATCAGGACGCCGGGCAGCGCGGTTCGCTCTATCTCCATCGGCCGACATCCGTCGTGAAAGCCCGGTTCCGGTATCGGCCAGCCCCGGCCGGATTGCAACCGGCTTGCCGGAGGGGCGGCCGGGCTGGGAGCGGTCGGGGCTTCGTGCTACCGTTCGCCCTGCTCGCCCGGATGCCGTGACCAGGCCGAACGGGGTCCGGCGGCAAGAGACCGTTCGAAAGGCTCGCCATGACCCGTTCCGACCTGTCCGACACCGTCTTCGTCTACGGCGCGCTCCGGTCGGGAACCACGCTGCTGAACCTGATGCTGAATGGCCACCCGGCGATCCACAATCCCGGCGAGGTCGACCCGCTGCTCGATTTCATCGCCCCCGACCCGGACCATCCGACCGGATGGCGCTACGATCGGGCACGGATGGAAGGGCACCGGCTGTTCCGGGCCCTCGGCATCGCGCTGCCCGACGGGGCCGACGGGCTGGACCTGTTCGAGGCGATGATCGGGGCGCTGCGGGCGAAGAGCGACAAGCCGGTGCTGTCGCTGACGGTCCACCGCAATGCCGGCCGGCTGAAGCGGATCCTGCCCGAGGCGCGGATCCTGCACCTGCTGCGCGATCCGCGCGATGTCGCCCGCTCGGCCGTGGGCATGGGCTGGGCCGGCAACAGTTATGTCGCCGTGGGCGGCTGGATCGAAACCGAAACGGAGTGGGACCGCGCCGGGTTCGACGCGGACCGCGTCATGACCCTGAAATTCGAGGACCTGCTGGCCGATCCCGAAGCATCGCTCGACCGGGTCGCCCGGTTTCACGGCATGGCCTACGATCCGGCGATGCTGGACTATCCCCGGACCAGCACCTACGGCCCGCCCGACCCGAAGACCGCGCAACAGTGGCGCCGCAAGGCGCGCCCGCGCGAGATCGGCCTGATCGAGGCGCGGATCGGTCCGATGATGACGGCCCGCGGCTATCCGCCCGAGCACCCGCGCCCATTGCCCGGGCCAGCCGAGGAGACGCTGCTCCGGGCCCAGCACCGGATCGCGCGCTGGGGCTACAATATCCGCCGCTTCGGCCTGCCGCTGTTCCTGGGCCGCCACCTCGCCCGGCGGACGGGGCTGGGTGCGCTGGAGCGGCGCCTGGCGGCCCGGCAGGACGAGATCATCATCCGGAACCAGAAATAGACCGCACCGCGGCGGCGCGTTCCCGGCCCGATCGTTTCGCGATACGGCAACAATCCGGCCCCAGGCGCCGATCTGACGCAGCCTCGCAACAAAGCGGAATGTGAACACCCCGGGACTGGCCGTGCCGGGCGAAAACGGCCATAGTCGGGTCGCGAAATTCACGTAATGCATTTGGTGAGCGGTTTTCGGGATCCGGGGGATGTCTTTGACGGGTGAGACAAGAGCGGGGACTCGGTGGCCGGGCACGCTGGTCGGCGGCGGCGTCTTCTGGTTCGTCGTCGCGCTGCTGGGCGCGGCGGTCTTCTTCTCCGACGGGCTGGATGCACTCCTGGGGGCCTGGCAACTGCCCGAATACAGCCATGGGCCGCTGATCCCGATCCTGTCGGGGCTGCTGTTCCTGCGCCAGCTGAAGGAGGTGCCGGTAGAGCCCGGCCCCAAGCGCGACCGCTGGATCGGGGTGACGGTGGTGCTGGCCGCGATCGCCATCGGCGCGCTGGGAAAGCTCGCCAACATCGCCGACATCGTCGCCTATGCGACGATCGTCTGGGTCTACGGCATCCTGCTGACCAGCTTCGGCTGGAAGACGGGCTGGCATTTCTGGCCGCCGGTGCTGCACCTGGTCTACATGCTGCCGCTGCCCGACACGCTGTACTACAAGCTGTCGACCTGGCTGCAGTTCATTTCGTCCGAGCTCGGCGTGTGGTTCCTCAGGCTGCTGTCGGTGCCGGTCTTCCTGGAAGGCAACATCATCGATCTCGGGGTCTACAAGCTGCACGTCGCCGAGGCCTGCTCGGGGCTGCGCTACCTGTTCCCGATCCTGTCGTTCAGCTACATCTTCGCGGTGCTCTACCGCGGACCGATATGGCACAAGGCGGTGCTGCTGCTCTCGGCGGCTCCGATCACGGTGCTGATGAACGCGGTGCGGATCGGGGTCGCGGGCTGGGTGGTCAACCAGTACGGCGTCGACTGGGTCGAGGGGTTCACCCATTTCTTCGAGGGATGGGTGATCTTCATCATCTGCGTGCTGATCCTGTTCGCGCTGGCCCGGGTCATGCTGATCTTCCAGCCGGTGAAGATGAGCCTGCCCGAGGCGCTCGATCTGGACACCACCGGCCTGGGCGCGCAGGCCGCGCGGCTCCGGTTCCTTTACCCGTCGGCCGCGATGATCACCGTGGCGGCGCTGATGGCGGGCGCGGCGCTGGCCTGGCAGGCGGTTCCCGAGCGCGGAACCGCCGAGATCGGCCGCGAGAGCTTCGTGGTGTTCCCGCGCGAACTGGGAACCTGGCGCCAGGCCGGGCCGGCACGCACCCTCGAGGCCAGCGTCGCCCGCGCGCTCAAGGCCGACGATTACCGCTCGGTCAGCCTGACTGCCCCGGACCAGGCCGCGCCGGTCGACCTGTTCATGGCCTGGTATGCCGACCAGAGCCAGGGCGGCGTGCATTCGCCGGAGGTCTGCCTGCCCGGCTCGGGCTGGGAGATCGCCTGGCTCGAACGCGCCGACATGTCCGGCACGCTCGGCACCGACCAGCCGTTCATGGCCAACCGGGCGATCATCCAGAAGGGCCAGTCGCGGATGGTGGTCCTGTACTGGTTCCAGCAGCGCGAGCGGCGCCTCGCCTGGGACCTGGCGGCCAAGTTCTGGCTGATGGTCGACGGCATCACCACCGGGCGCACCGACGGGGCGATCGTGCGCCTGACCACGCCGGTGCGGCCGAACGAGACCGATGCCGAGGCCGAGGCCCGGCTGATCGACGCCACGCGCGCGCTTCTGCCGCCGCTGCCCCGCTTCATCCCAGAGGGCTGAGCCGATGGTGCCATCCGAGCCGCCCGCCACGGGCGCCGCGCCCGGTGGCACGGACGGGCCGCGGCTGAACTGGAGCGCCTGCATCGCCACGCTGAACCGGCACGACGTGCTGATGGTGGCGCTCGCCCATCTGCTGCGCCAGTCCCGGCCGCCGGCCGAGATCGTCGTCGTCGATGCCTCCGACGACTGGGAGGCGGGCCGCGCGCGGGCCGAGGCGCTGATGCGGGACCGGCCCGGGATCCGGCTCGACTACATCACCAGCCCGGTCCGGTCCTCGGCGACTCAGCGCAACCTGGCGATCGGCCGGGCGGCGTCGGACGTGGTGCTGATGATGGACGACGATTCCTTCCTGCATGACGATTGCGCCGAGCGGCTGATGGAGATCTACGAGGCCGACGCCGCGGGCGAGGTCGCGGGCATCGGGGCGACGCTGGTGGAAGACAACCCTGCCGCCGCCGCGTCCGGCGAGGCCCCGGCGCTGGGGCGCAAGGACACCGGCCGGGTCGCGCTCGACAGGCTGGCGCGGCGGGCGCTGGAGACGCGGCTCGGCCGCTGGGCCAATCGCGAACTGCTCTACCAGCGCGCCGACAAGCTGTTCATGTGCTACGACGAACCCCGAACGCGCCGCGTGCCCGCCGCCGTCGCGCATCTGGACGTGGCCCCGGCCGCGTTCATGCCCGGCTCGGGGATGAGCATGCGGCGCGCGATCGCCCTGAAGGAGCCGTTCGATTCGGCGTTGCGCTACTACGCCGCCTTCGAGGACCTGGACGTGGCCTACCGGGTTGCGAAACACGGCAGCGTGCTGTCCGCCCGCGCCGCACGGCTGCACCATTTCGAGGCCGCCTCGGGCCGGATCAAGCGCCAGAAGGTGATCACCTTCCAGCTTCTGAACATGGCGGTGTTCCTCAAGCGCAACGCCGCCACGCCCGATGCATTCCTGTCCGCCTACCGGGTGATGCTCTGGCGGCGCCTGCTCGCGGAGGTCCTCAAGGACGGGCTGTCGCGGCGCTGGCGGTTCCCGCAGGTCGCGGGCGTGCTGACCGCGATGCGCCACTGGCGCGAGGTCTGGGCCCGGGATGCCGCCCAGATCGACGCCTGGTATCCGGACTTCCAGAAACGCATTCTCGACGACATAAGGTAGAGACCCGAATATCGACCCGGATATCTCATTCGTTCGACACGATTACGGGGCAAAAGGGCCCCGATCCGGAAGGAGTCCACGGTGACGATCGACTGGCAGAGCCTGACCTGGAGCGAGACGGATACCGACGCGACGATCCGCGTGAACGTCGCGTCGCCAGAGGCGCTGCTCGCCGATCTCGGCGCGCGGATCGCGGCCGGCCGGGGGTTCTCGGTGGCCACGCTGAACCTCGACCACGTCGTCAAGCTGCGCCGGCTGCCAAGGTTCCGGGCCGCCTATGCCGCCCACAGCCACGTGACGGCCGACGGCAACCCGATCGTCTGGATCCTGCGGCTGGCCGGTGACCGGGTGCGGCTGACGCCGGGATCGGAACTGGTCGGGCCGGTGGCCGCCCTGGCCGCCCGGGCCGGCGTACCGGTGGGCCTGTTCGGCGCGACCGGCGAGTCGCTCCGGGGCGCGGCCGCGGCGCTGGAGGCACGCCATCCGGGGCTGAGGGTCGCCGCGCGGATCGCCCCGCCGATGGGGTTCGATCCCGAGGAGGCCGAGGCCGACCGGCTGATCGCCGAACTCGCCGCCAGCGGCGCCCGGGTCGTGTTCCTCGCGCTCGGCGCGCCCAAGCAGGAGATCCTGGCGGCCCGGATCGCGCGCGCCCATCCCGGCATGGGGATCTTGTCGATCGGGGCCGGGCTCGATTTCCTGTCCGGCGCGCAGAACCGGGCCCCGGCCCCGGTTCGGGCGCTGGCGCTGGAATGGGTCTGGCGGCTGGCGCAGGACCCCGGGCGGCTTTGGCGCCGGTACAGGGACTGTTTCGCGATCCTGCCGGGGCTGACCGTGGCGGCGCTCCGGCTGCGCGGCGCAGGCCGGGCGGGGCCGCGATGATCCCGCCGCTTTTCGTCCTGGCCCTGTGGCCGCCGGTGGTGGCCGTGCTGTTCGCCCGGCTGAAACCGGCGCAGGCGGTCGTCTGGTCGATCCTGGCGGGTTACCTGCTCCTGCCCGAGAAGGAAGGCTTCAACTTTCCGCTGTTTCCGCTGATCGACAAGCATGTCATCCCCTCGCTCGCGGCCCTGACCTGCGCGGCGGCGGTGGCCGGGACCGCGATGCGCGACCCCCGGCAGGGCGTGCGGCCGGGCTGGCTGCCCCGGTCGCCCCTGGCGCTGTTGTGCATCACCGGCCTGGTGGCGGGCACCCTGGCCACGGTGCTCACGAATGGCGATGCGCTCGTCTACGGCGGAAGGGTCGTCGTGGGGCTGCACCCCACGAAGGCGCCCTCCATGCTCGTGGAAGCGATGCTGGCGCTGATCCCCTTCTTCCTGGCCCGGCGGTTCCTGGGCCGGCCCGAGGCGCATCGCTTCCTGCTGGTGGCGCTGGCGACGGCTGCGCTCGGCTATTCGCTGCTCGCGCTCTACGAGGTGCGGATGTCGCCGCAGCTCAATGTCAAGATCTACGGCTATTTCCAGCACATATGGAACCAGCATGTGCGCGGCGACGGGTTCCGGCCGCTCGTTTTCCTGGAACACGGGCTCTGGCTGTCGCTGTTCTTCTCGGGCGCGGTGCTGGCCGCCCTGGGGCTCTACCGCGCCGGCAGCGGCCGCGGGCGGTTCCTCTGGCTCGCCGCGGCGGGCTGGCTGTTCATGACCCTGGTGCTGAGCAAGTCGCTGGGCGCCCTGGCGGTGACGGTGGTCCTTGCCCCGGTGATCCTGTTCCTGGGCATGCGCACGCAGTTGCTGGCGGCCTCGGTCATCGCCGCAATCGTGATCACCTATCCGATGCTTCGCGGGGCGGGGCTGGTCCCGATCGGCCCGGTGGTGAGCCTGGCCGAACAGATCGATCCCGGCCGGGCGGCGTCGCTGGAGACCCGGCTGCAGAACGAGGAGGCGCTGCTTGCGAAGGCGAACCAGCGGCCGGTCTTCGGCTGGGGCAGATGGGGGGGGCGCAACCGGGTCTACGACGAGTCCGGGCACGATATCACCGTCACCGACGGGCACTGGGTCATCACCATCGGCGCTTCGGGCTGGATCGGCTATCTGTGCAAGTTCGGATTGCTGGCCGGGGCGATCATCGTGCTGTGGCTCCGGTCGCGCCGCTACGAGATCGATCCCGTCACCGCGGCGCTGGCGGTGGTGCTGGCGGGCAACCTGATCGACCTGCTTCCCAATGCCGGCCTGACCCCGCTGACCTGGCTGATGGCCGGCGCCCTTTACGGCAGGGTCGAATACGGCCGTATCGGCAAGACGGCGGAGGCCCCCGCCGAGGCCGGCCGCCAGGGCCCGCGGCTCAGCCGGTTCGGCCCCGGAACGCAGCCCGACGCGGCGCCCCCGGCCCTGCCGCAGCGCGCCCCGGGGCCGGTCTATGCGCGCCACCGGCACGGGCCGCGGCAACGGAGGGTCTCTCATGTCAAGTGACACGGCGTTCGCGGCGCCGCCCGCCGAGGTCGCGGTGATCGTGGTGAACCACGGCACCGCCGAGCTGGCCATCGCCGCGGTGGAAAGCGTGCTGGCGCGCGACCATGGCGGGCGCGCGGTCGAGCTGCACCTGGTCGACAACGCCTCGCCGGACGACGATGCGGACAGGCTGGCCGCCGCCCATGCGGAACGCGGCTGGGGCGCGCGGGTCGTGCTGCATCTCGAATCCGAGAATCACGGCTTCGGCCGGGGCAACAACCTGGTGCTGGAGCAGCTCGCGGCCCGCCGGACCCCGCCCGACAAGGTGTTTCTGCTGAACCCCGATGCGCGGCTCGAGAACGAGGCGCTGGACCTTCTCGCCGGGGTGCTCGACGCCCGTCCAAAGGCCGCCTTCGCCGGGTCCGCGATCGTGACCCCGGGGGGCGACCGGGTCGCCGCGGCGTTCCGGTTTCCAAGCCCCCTGGGCGAATTCGTCCGCCAGGTCAATTTCGGCCCGGTCGCCCGGCTGATGGCGAACCGCGTCGCCTCGCTGCCGCCCGACCTGCCCGAAAGCCGGGTCGACTGGGTGTCGGGCGCGGCGGTGATGGCGCGGTTCGAGGCGCTCCGCGCGCTGGATTTCTTCGAGCCGGCCTATTTCCTGTATTACGAAGAGGTCGACCTGATGCACCGCGCCGCCCGCGCGGGCTGGGAAAGTTGGTATGTGCCCGAAGCGCTGGTGGTCCATGCCGAGGGCGTGTCGACGGGGATGAAGCGGGGGCTATGCAACCGGCCGCGCCGGCCGGCCTACTGGTATCGGTCCTGGCGCACCTATTTCCGGGGCAATTACGGCGCGGCCGGTGTGCGACTGGCGGCTCTTGCCTGGCTTTCGGGAGCGCTGGCCGATCACGGCCTGTCGCGCTTGCGGGGGCGCCAGCCCTCGGTGCCGCGCCACTTCTTCGGCGATTTCTGGGCGCTGATCGGCCGGCCGCTCCTGGGGCTGAGAGAGGGACGGACGTGACCGGCGCCCCGGCGGACGCGACCCTGGCCCGAGATGACACCGCGGCGGTGATCATCGGGCGGAACGAGGGAGCGCGGCTGATCGCCTGTCTCGCCTCGGTCGCCGGCCGGGCGCGCCGGCTGGTCTATGTCGATTCCGGCTCGACCGATGGCAGCGTCGCCGCCGCCCGTGCGGCGGGCGCAGAGGTGGTCGAACTGGACATGTCGGTGCCGTTCACGGCGGCGCGGGCGCGCAATGCCGGCGTCGCCGCCCTCGGCGCGGCACCGGCGCTGGCCTATGTGCAATTCGTCGACGGCGACTGCGAGGTGACAGCCGGCTGGATCGCGGCCGCGCAACGGTTTCTCGACAGCCACCCGGAGGTCGCCGCGGTGACGGGCCAGATACGCGAGCGCCACCCCGAGGCGACCTTCTGGAACCGGCTGATCGTCGAGGAATGGAAGGGCGAGCCGGGCCCGGTGAAGGCCTGCGGCGGCAACGCGATGATGCGCCTGGCCGCCTTCCGCGCGGCGGGCGGGTTCGATCCCGGCATCATCGCCGGCGAAGAGCCCGAGCTGTGCGTGCGGCTGCGCATGGCGGGCTGGAAGATCTGGCGGCTCGCCGACGAGATGGTGCTGCACGACGTGGCGATGACCCGGTTCGGGCAATGGTGGCAGCGCTGCCGGCGGGCGGGCTATACCTATGCGGAAGGGGTCGCCATGCACGGGCGCCCGCCGGAACGGCTGCACGTGGCACGGCTGCGCCGCACGCTGCTCTGGGGCCTGGCGCTGCCGCTGGCGGCGCTCGCCGGGCTGGCGGTCACGCCCTGGGCGGCGCTGCTGCTCGCCGCCTGGCCGCTGCAGATCGCGCGGCTGGCGGCGCGCGGCATGTGGCCTCCGGCGGCGGCCTTCCTGATGCTGGCCAAGTTCGCCGAACTGCACGGCGCCGCGACCTGGGCCTGGCGGCGGCTGCGCCGCGGCCCGGCCCGCCTGCTCGAGTACAAGTGAGCGCGGCGCGGGGGCGGACCGGCCCCTGCGCGGCCCGCACCGGCGGGCGTCGCCCCCCACCGCACGGTGGGGTCAGCCATCCTACATCAATTCCGGCAATGCTCGGCTCCCGTGTCGTTCCGGACCCCGGCCAGGGGCCGGAAGGATGCCGACAGCCCATTCCGAGCAATGCAGGACACCGCGCCCCATGTCTGACCGTTTCAAAGAATTCCAGCCCGGGCTCGAAAGCCCCGCCGGGGACGAGGCGACGCTGCGGATCGAGTCGAACGGATCTGACGTCGTCGTGACACTGAACGGCACCGAAATCTTCAACCTGGCCGATACCGGCCTGACCGGTGGCAAGCCCGGATTCCGCGCCTATGGTGATGATTCCGGCAGCCAGTTCATGCAAATCATCACGTTCACAGGGGGGGAGCATCTGATGGCCATTCGTTCAATCATTCCAAGCGACACGCAGGCAAGCCTGGGGGTACAGATGGGCAGCGCCTCCGCGATCACCATTTCCGTGGCGGCCTGGGGCCGCGGCGCCCCGCGGCACATGGGCCACGGGCTGCTGGGCGGCGATGCGTCCCTGCCCCTGCCCGCCGGCTTCGGGCCCGGCAACCACCACATGCTGGCCACGGATGCGAACGGGCGCGTGGACATCCGCCCCGGCCCGAACCACCGCTCGATCTATTTCGGGAAGGCCGGGGGCGCGACCACCCATACCCGCGCGCAGATCGCGGCGGCCACGGGCATTGCCGACTCCCAGGTGCCCGCCCAGATCAGGATCGGGCTGCCGGTTTCGGGGACCAAGCATTTCTGGGGCCAGCACCCGGATTACGCGCTGGAACCCGGCCTGGTCTGGAACGTGACGGAACAGTTCTTTGCGCTGGAGACCACCCAGCCGATCTCGATCTGGTTCCATTTCGAGCGCGGCGGCACCTTTGCCAGCCTCGGGAAATGGGCGGGCAAATCGGGCTATCTGCGCCACCCCATCGTCTACAAGGCCTATGGCAGCGGCCCCCTGCCGGTCATTTCCCGGCCGCTGGCTTTCATCGGGGCCCCGGAAAACAACATCGTCCTCGAGGAACTGGACAACGGGCAGATCGCCGAACCCCCGATCAACCCGGACGATGAGAACGGCGGCCGGATCAAGGAAGGTTTCCTCTTCAACCAGCCCAGCCGGAACTGGCTCATCAACCTGTGCGACCTGTCGGGCAAGGAACGCGCGTTCCAGGGCGTGTCCCGGTTCACGCTGACCCGGAACCGGATCAACGATTCCCGCTATCTCCGCCCGAGGGACGGGATCACATGGGCCACGGCGGCCCTGTCCCGCGACGACCGGATCATGGGCTTCTACGCCTACGATGCCGACGGCTTCGCGCTGTTTCGGAACACGGTGGTCGAGGCCGGGTTCCACCGGGATTTCGACCCCGACGCCAACCCGCCGACCGCCGAGGACCCGCTGTCCCCGTCGCAATTCAACCACGGCGGCTACATCAAGGAGGTGGGGAGCGACCATACCGCCATCGAGAACGTCTTCGCCTTCAACTCGTCGCACGGCGTCAAGTGGGGGTCGGGCGTCTTCCAGGTTCACAACCTCTATTTCGAGAACCCGGCCCACTACCTGATCCTGGGGCCCTACACCTACAACCAGGACCCCGCCAAGAACGCCGGGATGAACATCTCGGTCTGCTACCAGAACGTGATGCTCGGCACGCGCTGGCCGCCCGCTTTCGGCGGCATAGACAGCATCGCCTATTTCCGCGGCCAGATCGGCACCGGCGGCGCCGCCTACCCCTGGCAATGGGAGCAGGTGCTGCTGCACGCGGCCAACCCCAACGACCCCGCCGAGGTCGAGGCGAAACCCGACAGCTTCGCGGAATATTCCGAGGCCGTCTCGACGACGCATGGCGAAAACGCGGACACGCCCTGGCCGATCCGGAACTTCGTGGGCAACTGGCTGGAATACGAGGACGTGAACATCACGCTCGATCAGGCCGGGCTCAACGACCTGACGCTGCATCACTGGGTCGACGACGAACTGGGCCAGCCGCGGGGAAGTTCGGACACGCTGAACGTGGTGGACTATCTCAAGGCGGTCGATTTCGATACGATCCCGCAGATCGTCGCGCACTTCCTGACCACGCTGGGCGCGGATTACGGCGTCTATTCGGGCGCTGATACCCTGACCTTCACCCCCGAGCCCCGTTCCGAGGGCTGGCGCTGGGACGGGCCCTACAACTGGTCGCTTGGCCGCGTGCCGCAGGGCGGCGACAGCGTGGCGCTGAACGGCGCGGACCCGGTGGCGGGCTGGCAGAACATCCATCTCGCCGCGCTCGACTTGGGGGCGAACGCCAACCTGATCCGCTTCGGCGGGCGGATGGTGCTGGACGCGCTCAGCGGGTCGGGCACGATTACGGTCAGGGACAGCGCGGAAATCTACCTCGGCGCGGTTTCAAGCAGCGGGATCGCGATGACGCTGGAGGATGGCGGCCTGCTGCTGACCGGCAGCGTCGCCGACAACCTGTCGCTGACCTGCGAGGGGCTATGCGAGGCGATCATCCAGCCCGGCGCGGCCCTGACCATCGCCCCCGGCCAGACGCTCACCATCGACGGCGACGCCGGCAAGGTCGGCTTCGACGGCGCGGGCGGCGGCACGGCGACCCTGACGCTGGCCGGCAGCTTGCAGTTCGTGGCCGGCCCGACGGCGTTTTCCGTGATCCGGGAATGGGACACCGGGCTGCCCGGGCTCGACGCCTACAACCGGCCGGTCCCCCGCTCGGTGGCCTCGACTGTCGTTCTCGGCGGCGACCTGATCGTGGACGTGACGGGGCTGGCCCCGAACGTCTACACCCTGATTGCCGCGGACAGCCTGTCGGGCGACTTCGCCAGCACGCAAGTCACCGGCGGGACCGGCACCGTGAGCATCGATCGGGCGGCGGGCGCGGTCACGATCAAGGTCGACTGACCGCCCTGCCCCGCCGGGCAGCCGGTCCGCGGACCTGCGATCAGGTCTCCCGGCGCTTGGCGAGCCAGCCCAGAAAGGCCCGGTCGGGCGCCCGCAGCGGCGTCCGACCGGTCCGCGCCCAGAAAGCCCGCCATTCCGCCTCCAGCGCGTAGACATCGGCACCGGGGGCAAGGCGCCGGGCCTCCTCGAGCACCTCGGGCGACAGCACGGGCGCCTGTCCGGGCTCGACCACCGCATCGCGCAGGGAGACGCGGATCAGGTCGCCCGGCTCCTCGACCAGGTGGTACTCGGGCAGCGGATCGCGGCCGATGATCTCGCGCAGCATCGCGCGGAACACGCGTTTCGGGCTTGCCGAGCCGGTCTTGAGCGCCAGCGTGGTCACCGACACACGCCATTCGGGCTGGCGCCCGCAATGCTTGCGGCACAGTTCGTAAAGGCGCCGCTCCAGCGGTTTTCTCAGGCGGAAATATCCCCTGTCGAGGGTCAGCACGCTGCGCGACAGCACCGCGCGGTACAGCCATTCCGACAGCGTAACCCGTACGCTGACCATGCGTCCGGCGCGGGTCCGGCGCACGATCTGCCAGCTCTCGATCAGCCCGAAGCCCGTCGTGGTCTCGACATCGCCGGTCACGATATTGGTGGTGATCCGGGTGCCGGCCAGCCGCTCGAAGGCATCGCGCAACCGCCGGTAGCCGTCGCCGCTGGTTTCGCGGTTGGTCGCGGTCAGGAGGTCGTAGGCGGTCAGCGTCAGGTGGCGCGAAGTCTCGCGCCCGGCGTTCAGCGCCGCCATAAGCTGGCTGATGCAGAAGATCAGGATATCGGCGTCGAAGGTCGTCGCTCGGCCCTTGACGCTGGGCGTGACGGTGACGCGGATGCCGTTGTGGTCGTAATCCAGAACGCGGCGGTCCGGCCGGGTCGAGAGCGAGAACAGCGGATGTTCCATCGCCGCGATGTCATGCTTGGGACTGGGCGCAAGAAAGTCGCAGACGAAGAAGTCGCCCAACGCGGCGGGTGTCCCGCCCGATCGTACCTGCCCGTCCCGCATCGCCTCACCGATCCCCGTATTCCGGGATTCGTCGTTTCATTGACGGGTACAGTAGTTATCCACATCCCGGCCGTAAAGCGGCGGATCGGGGGATCGGAGTCGGTTCCTCGTGGCTTCGGAATCGCCCGATCGTGGGATCGGAATCGCCTTGGCTCGCAGAACGGCGAAAAAATCCTTTCAGAAAAAATGCTTAGAAAAAGCGCGGACTCTCCGTAACGATACATATAACATCAAGATAACTGGGCTGCCCGGCCTATGCCTTGCGCAAAGGTCCGGCATCACCGCCAAAAGCTCCCAAGAAGAGACGTGTCCCTTGGCATGTGACACGTTTTGCGGCATGCTTAAAAAAAAGCGTGACATGGAGGATCGAGCGGTGACACAGGACCTGCCTCCCTATTTCAACATTGCTCCGGACGGGGCCATGACGACGCTCGGGGCCCCCGTGGGCACGGCACAATTCGCCAGCGTGGCGGAATCCTGTCGCCGGGGGCGGGCGGATCTCGCGGCGCGGGGGCTGGACGCAACCGGGGAACGGCGGTTGCGCCTGTTCTCCACCTGGGAGATCACCCGCTACCTGATCCCGGTGGCGCCGGCCCATTTCCGCCGGGTGCTGCGGCAGAACCCGGACCTGCCCCAGGGACGCTCCGAAACAGAGGGCGGCGCGAAGTGGTTCTCGCTGGACGAAGTGCTGCGGCTGCGGGCGCATTTCGGGGCGGAAGGTTCCAAGGCCAAGGGCTACCTGCCCTACCGGCCCGAGGGCCTGCCTGCCAAGATCGTCGCGGTGGCGAATTTCAAGGGCGGGGTCGGCAAGACCTCGACGGCGGCGCACCTGGCGATGTCCGCCGCGCTCGACGGCTACCGGGTGCTGGTGATCGACCTCGACAGCCAAGGGTCGATGACCTCGATCTTCGGCGGGCAGATCGCCGACGAATGGGACACCGCCTTCCCGCTGCTTGCGCGCCACTACGCCACCACGCTCCGGGCCGACAACCAGCGGCGCCTCGACCGGGGCGAGGCGCCGCTGCCGCTGGACGACACCCTGGGCGAGGCACTGAAGGTCACGGCACAGGACGTGATCGGCCGCACCCATTGGCCGAATATCGACCTGATCGGGGCGCAGCTGAACCTCTACTGGGCGGAATTCCAGATTCCGGTCTGGCGGATGCAGTCGCGCGGCTGGCGGCTGTGGGACGCGCTGACCGACATCCTGGCCGAGGACGGGGTGCTGGACGCCTACGACCTCGTCTTCCTCGATACCCCCCCGGCGCTCGGCTATCTCACGATCAACGGGCTGGCGGCGGCCGACATCCTGCTGGTGCCCTTCGGCGCGTCGTTCCTGGAATTCGACTCCACGGGGCGGTTCTTCGACATGCTGCACGCCACCTTCGCCTCGATCGAGGAGGGCGAGAACGTCGCCGCCCGCGCGCTGGGGCGCGAGGAGCTGCAGTTCGAATGGGACGCAGTGCGCGCGGTGATGACCCGCTACGACGCCGCCCAGCAGGCCGAGATGGCGGGGCTGATCCAGGCCTATATGGGCCCGGTGCTCTCGCCCCACAGGCAGGATTTCACCGCGCTGATCGGCCAGGCGGGGGAGCAGGTGAACGGCATCTACGAGGCCGATTACCGCGATTTCAACCGCGAGACCTATGCCCGCGGCCGCGCCGCCTTCGACGCGACCTACGCCGCGTTCAAGACCCTGCTCTACGGCATCTGGCGGCGCGAGGAACTGGCCCGGGCGGAAGCCGCCGAATGACCTGCGCCCGGTCGTTTCACCCCATCTTAGCCAAGGAGCCCGTCTGATGGCGCGCAGAAAACGCCTCTCCCCGATGCCGGACCTGCCCGATGCCGAGGACCCCATGACCCAGCGTTACCCCCAGGGTGTCGCGCCGACCGCGACCCGCCGGCCGCCGGTGGCCGAGGTCGCCGCCGATGCCGCCACCCGCGCCGCGCTGGACCGGCTGTCCGGCGAGATCGCCGCGGCCCGGGAGAGCGGGCGGATGGTGGTTTCGGTGCCGCTCGCGGCGGTCGAGGCGGGCCACCTGATGCGCGACCGGCTGCACCACGACGCCGAGGAGATGGCGGCGCTGAAGGCGAGCCTGGCCGCGCGCGGCCAGCAGACCCCGGTCGAGGTGGTCGACCTGGGCGGCGGGCGTTACGGGCTGATCTCGGGGGCACGGCGCCTGGCGGCGCTGTCGGACTTGCATGCCGAGACGGGCGAGTCCCGCTTTGCCGAGATCCAGTGCCTGATCCGCAGCCCCGAAGGCGCGGCCGGGGCCTATCTGGCGATGGTCGAGGAAAACGAGATCCGTGCCGACCTGTCGTTCTACGAGCGCGGGCGGCTGGTCGCCGAGGCGGCCCGGATGGGGCTGTTCGAGGACCCGGCCGCCGCGGCGCGCGGGCTGTTCGCCAACGCCCCGGCCGCGCGGCGCTCGAAGATCCTGACCTTCGCCGGGCTGCACGAGACGCTGGGCGCGGTGCTGCGGTTTCCCGCCGCGATCCCGGAACGGCTGGGGCTGGCGCTGGCCGCGGCGCTCAAATCCGATCCCGGCCTGGCCGGCCGGCTGGCCGAGGCGCTGCGCAAAAGCCCCCCCGCCGATGCCGCGGCCGAACGCCGGACCCTGGAACGGGCGCTGAAGAAGGCCGCGCCCGCCCGGGCGGAGACCGCGCGCGAGGTCGCGCCGGGGATCCGGCTTGCGGCGAAGAAGGGCCGCATCGTGCTGTCGGGGGGCGCCGTCGACGACGGCCTGGCCGAGGCGATCGCCGGCTTTCTCGCCCGCCGGTGACGGCCGGGGCACGAGATTTCCGGCGCTTGCCAGAAAAAATCCCGCGTTTCCAAGGTTCTGGCGTTTCGGTTTTCGCATGCGAAACCGCGCCTTTCGCGCAACGTCCTTGAGCGGTGTCCCGGGCTGGGCTATCCCGCAAGGACGGGGTGGGGAATTCGGAGCGCGAGAATGGAACGCATGCCTGCAGCACGGGCCGGTGCGGCCGGGGGAGGGCTGTGGATCGTCCTGGGGCTGCTGGCGGCCGAATTTGCCGCGATCAGCCTGATCTACAAGCACGGGATCGATTTCGACTGCCAGGCGAACTGGGGCTGGCGCATCTGCGGCGCGGCCAGCGGCGTGATGGTCAGCGCGCTGACCTTGGCCGGCGCGCTCGCGCTGTTCGCGATGCTCGCGCGCGGGGCGATGGCGCGGTTCCTGGCCGAGGCCGGGCCGCGCCCCCTGCCCCTCGGCCTCAACCTCGCCGGGGTGGCGGTGATGTTCCTGCCGCTGCTGTTTCTCGAGAACGGCACCGGGCGCATGTTCGTGGCGCCGGCCGCGGCGGTCTGGGGGCTGGGCATGCTGCTGGGCGGGGCCGGCGCGGCGCTGATGCTGGCGCCGCCGGCGCGCTGGCGGACCCTGCTGGCCGAGGCCGGCCGGCCGCTGGCGCTGAGCGCCGTGGCGGGGCTGGCCGCGCCCTATCTCGCGATCAAGATCCGCCCGCTCTGGCAGGTCGACACGATCACCGAGGCCACCTTCGCCGCGGTGGTCTGGGGGACGCGGGTCTTGGGCTACAGCATCGAGACCGACCCTGCGCGCAAGATCATCGGCGCCGAGGGGTTCCGGATCGACATCGCCCCGGTCTGCTCGGGGGTCGAGGGGATGGCCCTGGTCACGATCTTCGTGACGGTGTTCCTGATCCTGTTCCGCCACGAGCTTCGCTTTCCCCTGGCGCTGGTGCTGCTGCCGCTCGGCATCGCCGTCAGCGCGTTGTTGAACGTGGTGCGGATCGTGGCCCTGCTGGCGCTGGGGCTGAGCGGCCATCCCGAACTGGCCGTGGGCGGCTTTCACAGCCATGCGGGCTGGCTGATGTTCACCCTGATCGCCTTGGGGGTGGTGGCGCTCGCGCGGGGCGTCCCCGCGCTCTATCGCGGGGCGGCGGGCGCGGGGCCGGCCGCGGCGGCGCCCCTGCCCCCGCTGTGGCGCGATCCGATGGCCGCCCGGATCCTGCCCTTCGCGGTGTTGATGCTCTCGGCGCTGGTGGTCTCGACGCTGTCGACCGCGCCGGGGGCGCTCTACCCGCTGCGCACCGCGCTCCTGGGGGCGGTGGTGGCGCTGTTCTGGCCGATCTACCGCGCGCTGGACTGGCGGCTCGACCCGGTGGCCCTCGGGGCGGGGGCGGCGATCGGCGCGATGTGGTGCGTGATCCCGGTGCCGGCGGGCGATGCCGCGCCGCCCTATGGCACGCTCGCCGGGGCGGCGCTGGTGGGGTGGTACCTGGCCCGCGGCCTCGGCACGGTGCTTCTGGTGCCGCTCGTCGAGGAGCTGTTCTTCCGCGACTACCTGGAGGGCAAGCTCAGGCTGGGGCAGGGGCGGGCCTGGGCCGTCGCCGCGGCGCTGGTCTCGGCCTCGGCCTTCGCCGCGCTGCACGACCGCTGGGCCGAGGCGCTGGTGGCCGGGCTGGTGTTTTCCTGGGTCTGCCGCCGGCGCGGGCGGATCGGCGATGCGGTGCTCGCCCATGCCGTGGCCAACGCGGTGGTCTACGGGGTGGCGGTGACCACGGGCAACCTGCAGATCATCTAGGCCGCGGCCGCGCGGCCGCGCGGCCGCGGCCGGGCAGGGGGCTCCCCGCCCGGCCGGTGCTCAGAACTCCATCAGCAGCACGTCGTTGAGCGCCACCTCGTCGGGCATCTGGTCGTCGCCGAGCGGGGCGAAGTCCGCGGTCAGCGCCTCCCAGAGACGGGCATCGGCCCGGGCGTCCTCGGCATCGCCGCGCACCGAGAGGTCCAGCCGGCCCGCGCCCGCGCCCTCGTCCGAGACCTCGAGCATCAACACGTCGTTGGTGTAGTCGACGACGATCTTGGCGTCGCGCGCATCCGACAGGCCGGTGACATCGATGCTGTCGAAGGCGCCGACCATCTCGTCGACCGAGATCAGCGCGTGGCGGCCGGCCCCGGCGTCGAGCCCCGAGAGGTCGATCTGAAGCTGCGCCTCGCCGAAATTCACGCCCGAGGCGACGTCGACCGGCGCCTCGCCCTGGGCGCCGGAACGGAATTCGCCGATGCTGCCGATTCCGCCATCGGCGGCTTCGAAGCGCAGCGTGCTGCCCGCCTCGAGCCGCAGCACGCCGGGGCCGCCGGCGGTGCCCTCGAACCCGACCTGCGCCGCGTCGCCCCGGATCTCGATCGCGCTGTCGCCGGAGAGGTCGAGCCGGGCGCCCTCGGTGGCCAGCAGCGCCTGGCCGCCGGAGATCGACAGGTCGATCCGCCCGTCCACGGCCCCGGTATTGGCGAAGCGGCCGCCCTCCACCGCGATCTCCAGCCGGTCGCTGTCGCCATAGCCGTTCATCCAGACCTGGCCGGCCTCGGCGATCGCGAGCGTGCCGCCCGCGGCCTCGGTCTCGACGTCGCCGGCGATCTCCAGCTTGCCCTGGGTCACGGTCAGCCGGCCCCCCGCGCCGAAATCGAGATCCTCGATCGCGGTCGTGCCGGCATAGCGCACCCAGTTGCCGGCCAGGTCGACGCTGTCGCCGGCGACGGTGCCGGGCAGATCCTCGGTCGACCAGTTCAGCCGGTTGTCCCAGCGGACCCCGCCGGAAAGATCGCTGGGCACGAAGCGCAGGTCTTCCGCCGCGAGCCGGCCTTCGGGGGTGAGCCCGAAGCCGGCCTGGAAGAACTCGGTGATCAGCACGGCGTCGGTCTTGCCCGCGAACGCGTCCTCGATCGCCGAGGCGCGCAGGTGCGCGGCCAGGTCGGCGATCGTAGCGTCGGCCTTGCCCAGAAGCGTGGCGGCGAAATTCTGGATCGTGGTGGCATCGAGCACGTCCCGGTCCAGCCCCTCGGTGTTGACGTCCTGGAAGTGCTTGTCCTTGCCGGCCCCGGCCCAGTTATAGACGATCGTGTCGTTGTAATAGGCCTTGGTAGCGCCGTAGATGGCGGGCTGGGTTATGGTCTTGCTGGCCAGTTCCTCGGGGTCGTCGGGATTGGCGAGATGGGCGACGATGTTGTCCACGTGGGAGGTCAGCGGCGCGTAGTCGCCCATGCCGCCGGTGACCTGGCCGTTGATGTCGCCGTAGATCAGGTTCTGGCCCGAGGTGATCACGTTGTCGGCATAGAGCGAGTAGTTGCCCGCGTAGACGGAACTCGATCCCTTGGTGGGGCCGCCGGCCACATAGACCGCGCCGTTGTTGTGGAGAAAAACATTGTCCTCGACATACCCGCCCGAGCGGATCTGCGCCCCGAAGGAGGCGGCGCGCATCGAGATGTTGTCGCGGAAGGTCAGGTCCAGGTTGTCGACGGCGATGTAGACGTTGTGGTTGTAGATGCTGGGCGGCTGGTTGCCGTCCAGCGAAAGATCCGGGTCGTAGCCGTCGGCCCAGCCGTTGTGGTCGAAGAAGGTGTTCTCCATCAGCAGCCCGTCGACGGCGCTGGTGTAGATCCCCGAGATCCGGTTCGGCGCCGGCTCCCAGCGGCCCTCCGTCAGCGAGGTTTCGAGTGCCACGTCGAACACCTCGGAATTGCGCAGCGTGAAATCGCCGACTTTCTGGATCGTCATGATGTCGCCGCGCGAGGTGATGTTCTCGAGAATGTAGTTCTCGCCGCTGGCGATGAAGCGCAGGCCGTCGCCCAGTTCCACGTCGCTGATGACCAGGTTGCGGGAGCCCTCGCCGAAGGTCTGCAGCATGTTCGAGAGGACCGGTTTCTCGCCCGCGCCATAGGAGGTGATGTGGAACGGGTGCAGCTCGGATTCGCCGCGCATTCCGATCAGGGGGATGCGCATGTCGTATTCGTAGCCCGCCTCCAGGCGCAGCCAGTGCGAGGCCGGCGCCTCGTAGGAGTCGCTCACCAAGGTCCGCCACAGCATGTAGCCCGCCCCGGAATCGAGGGCGGTGTCCTCGGACGACCCGTATTCGGGGTGGTCCGCCAGCCAGCGGCCATTGATCTGGCCGGGCTTCAGCCCCTCGATCTCGGCGATCTCCTCCAGGCTCAGCGCGGCGTCGCTGCCCGAGACGTAGACGTCGCGGTGGTTGTCGCCCCATTCGACGATCACCTCGTCGTTCGCGTCGGTCGCCAGCATGTAGTGATCGCCGAGCCCCCAGCCGCCCTCGACCGGGCCGGCGACCGCCTCCAGCCGGGTTTCCACGACCTCGGTCGACCGGTCGGCGTGGGTCACCTCGTAGCGGATGTCGAGCCGGCCGGTATAGTCGGTCTCGGTCAGCACCAGTGCCAGGCTGTTGTCGGGATTGACGGTCAGGTTGCCATGCGCCGGACCGTCCAGGATGCGGATCCCGGCGATGGCGTCGCCCTCGGGCCGCAGCGTCGTCACCCGCCCGGAAATCACCTCCACCGCGGTGCCGTCGATCTGGATGCCGCCGTCCGTCCCGGCACCGTCGCCCGAGGGCGTCCCGGGCTGGACGGGGTCCTCGACCGGGGAAGCCGGGTCCTCGGGCGGTTCGACCGGGTCCGGGTCGGGCTCCTGGCCGCCCGGCTGCTGGGGTGTGCCGCCGTCCGTCCCGGTCTGCAGGGTGACGTTTGCCCAGGTGCTGTCGGCGCCCAGGCCGGCATCGTCGTCGGTGAGGAAGACGATGCGGTCGAAGCTGCCGGTGAAGTGGTCGCCCAGGGCGATGTCGTAATGGCGCAGCCCCGACCCGGCCTCGTAATCGGCGTAGTCCTGCATGCCGAAGGCCTGGGAGCCGAGCAGCTGGATCGTGGTCGCTTCCGACAGGGTTTCGCCGTTGGCGAACATGATGGCGTGGATTTCGCCGGCCTTGGAGGCGGCGAAGTCGAAGGACAGGCGGGTGTCCTCGGTGACGGTGAACGCGCCGGTGATCTGTTCCCAGCTCTGGCTCGACTGCGTCAGCGTCAGGCCATCGGCCGAGGCCGCGTGGGCGCCCATGTCCTGGGAGCCGGGCTGGAATCCCGCGATATCCAGTGCCCCGAAATCGAGGGCCGAGCCCGCCTCGGCGCCGTCCGTCCCGGTCTGCAGGGTGACGTTTGCCCAGGTGCTGTCGGCGCCCAGGCCGGCATCGTCGTCGGTGAGGAAGACGATGCGGTCGAAGCTGCCGGTGAAGTGGTCGCCCAGGGCGATGTCGTAATGGCGCAGCCCCGACCCGGCCTCGTAATCGGCGTAGTCCTGCACGCCGAAGGCCTGGGAGCCGAGCAGCTGGATCGCCGTGGCGCCGGAGAGGGTTTCGCCGTTGGCGAACATGATGGCGTGGATTTCGCCGGCCTTGGAGGCGGCGAAGTCGAAGGACAGGCGGGTGTCCTCGGTGACGGTGAACGCGCCGGTGATCTGTTCCCAGCTCTGGCTCGACTGCGTCAGCGTCAGGCCGTCAGTCGAGACGAAGGCCGGGCCCAGGTCCTGGGCGCCGGGCTGGAACCCCGTCGACCGGGCCGCGCCGAAGGCCAGCGGCGTACCATCCGGGCCGCTGTCGTCCTGGACGGGGGCCACGAGCGACACCGGGCCGCCCGGCTGCCGGGCCGAGCCCGCCTCGGCGGCGTCCGCCCCGGTCTGCAGGGTGACGTTTGCCCAGACGCTGTCGGCGCCCAGGCCGGCGTCGTCGTCGGTGAGGAAGACGATGCGGTCGAAGCTGCCGGTGAAGTGGTCGCCCAGGGCGATGTCGTAATGGCGCAGCCCCGACCCGGCCTCGTAATCGGCGTAGTCCTGCACGCCGAAGGCCTGGGAGCCGAGCAGCTGGATCGCCGTGGCGCCGGAGAGGGTTTCGCCGTTGGCGAACATGATGGCGTGGATTTCGCCGGCCTTGGAGGCGGCGAAGTCGAAGGACAGGCGAGTGTCCTCGGTGACGGTGAACGCGCCGGTGATCTGTTCCCAGCTCTGGCTGGCCTGCGCCAGCGTCAGGCCGTCAGTCGAGACGAAGGCCGGGCCCAGGTCCTGGGCGCCGGGCTGGAACCCCGTCGACCGGGCCGCGCCGAAGGCCAGCGGCGTGCCATCCGGGCCGTCCGTGCCGGGTGTTCCCGTGGACGGGGTTTGCGTCGGTTTGTCGGCCGAGATTCCGAAAAGCTCGAAGAGCGTGAAAAGCGGATTCATTCGTTTTCCTTCCAGGGGCGCCATGGGGCCTGCGCTGCCAGTCGCGTTCGATCTTTCGAGAGCCGGGGGGGGGGGGAGCGGAGTCGAACGGAACGAACTTGGTTTGCGCGGCGAAACCAGGGCGTCACTTGTGGCTATGCTGAGCCCATCGAGAGGGGGGCGGTTCGGTGGGAGTTGTCCATATTCGCGGCGGAATACTTGCGGCGTCCCATGGATTGTTATTCCGAGAACGACAATGGGCCTGCGACAGCCGGGGGCTGGCGGGCGGGATATCGCCGATCGCCTCCGTCGGGATGGTGGAATCCCGCCTCACACCGACCTTCGGCCAGGCGGCCGGAGGTTGCGGCCGGCGGGGCGGGCCGCTAACGTCGGGGGATTGCGGAGCGCGCGTCCTGGCGGGTCAGTTCGGCACAAGCGTGCTCAGCACGTCGCCGTAAAGCCACCATCCCAGCCCGGCGATCACCACGGACAGGACGGCGAACAGGAGGTCGTGCTTCGGGTCCCAGACCTGGTAGCGCCGGGTCATCGCGATCAGGATCGGGTAGTGGAGCAGGGTCGAGACGGCCGGAGCCAAGGCGGCGCCGACGACCCCGAAGGACCGGATTGCCAGAAACAGGACCCCGATCTTGAGGACCGCATCGCAGACCACCACCAGCGCATGGAGATCGGATCGGTTGTTGGCCAGCAGGATCGCGTTGTAGGTGGAGACGATCACGAAGGGCAGGAACCCGATCACGATCAGGACCGTGATGCCGCCCGCCGTCGCGTAGCGCGCATCGTAGAGGAACCGGACCAGCGGATCGCCCAGGAGGACCAGCAGCAGGCTGCCGAACACGGCCACCCCGGTCAGCGCGTAGCGGGCGCGGAAGATCTTGCGCCGGTTGGCGGCGTTCTCGTGCGGCTTGCGCCGGCTGTAGAGCGGGAAGACGATCTTCGAGGTCAGCGCGCCGATCAGCATCATCGGCACCGAGGCCAGCGTCAGCGCGATGTTGTAGAGGCCCAGAAGGTCCAGCGCGATGAGCTTGCCCAGGATCGCCCGGTCGCCGTTGCGCACGAAAAAGGTCGCGATCGTGCTGAGGAAGACGAACTTGCCGAAGCCGATCAGGTCGCGCGCCGCCTCCCGGTTCCAGGTGAAGCGGTTGGGCGTGCCGGGCATGAACAGCCGCGCCGAGATGTTGCGCTGGATGCCGCCCAGGAGAATCCCGAAGACCAGCCCCCAGACCGATTGCAGCCACCAGGCCAGCAGCGCGGTCAGCGCCAGGGTGACCACCTGGTTGGCGAGGTTGAGGACGGTCAGCCGGCCCAGCGTCAGGTGGCGCGCGGCGGTCATCACCCGGGTCGGCGTGAACCCGTCGATCAGCGCCGAGAGCCCCGCCACCGGCAGCAGCTGGGCGAGCCGGGGTTCGTCGTAGAAATCGGCCGCGAACGGCGCGAGAAGCGCGATCATCGCGCTCAGGAAGACGCCCCGGATCACCTGAAGCGTCCAGGCGGTGTTGAAGTATTCGGGGTCGTCGCCGCGTTCGTGGCGGATGATCGACGCCCGGATGCCGATATCGGAAAACATCGCCACGCCGCCCGTGACGACCGCGATCAGCGCCATCAGGCCGAAGGCGTCGGGGAACAGGATCCGGGTCAGGATCAGGCTCGAGACGAGCCGCAGCACGTTCGCGCCGCCGAACTCGACGACGGTCAGCACCGAGCCCCGCCGGGCGCGCGCCGCCAGGCCGTCTCCGCCGACATAGCCCTGCAGTTTCGCGATCATCCGGCCGTCACCGTCTTCGGTCCGAGCGGCAGGCTGGCATCGGCGAAGCGTGCCAGCAGCGCCGGCGCCTCGGCCCGGGCCTGGGCGTAGAGCGCCGCATCCCCGGCATAGGCTTCGGCCACGAAGGCGCGCAGTTCCGGCATGTCGAGCAGCCCGCTGCTCTCGGCCGCGCTGGTCTTCCTGGCCAGCAGGCCGAGTGCGGCGTCCTTGATCCGCGCGTGCAGGCCCAGCGGCAGGCGCCGGCGCAGGATGTCGTTCATCCGGTAGGCGGCCGGTCCCAGCCACTTGAGACGCAGGTCGACGTTCTGGTTGCTGCGGCGGTCGCTGTCCATCGGCGTGCCGGTCTTTTGCGACAGGAAGGCGAGGAAGGCGCCGACATGCTCGATCGGCACCAGGTGGTCGATCAGCCGCCGCCCCTCGTCGAAGACGAAATCCGTCTGCCGGGCGAAGAAGATCGTCTGCGGGCCCGGCGCATCGATCTCGGCGCGCACCCGTTCGATGATCTCGAGGGTGCGGGCCCGGAGCGTGTCGGGCGGGATCAGGGTCATCGGCGTCTTCTCGTAGCGCCAGAGCATCTGCCTGAGCGACGATCCGAAGCGGGGCAGGGGGTCGCGGATCACCGCGAAGCTGGTCAGCGTCTGGAGCTGGGCATATTCGGCCGGGAAATGCCGCCGCAGCTGCGACAGCGGCACATGGCCGTAGTCGATCGGGCCCAGGACCGGGTGGTCGCCCGGTTCGGCCATGGCGACATGGTCCGGATCGCAGGCGGTGATCTGGGTGCGCACCGAGGTGCCCGCGCATTTCGGGACATGGACGAAGACGAAGCCGTGACGGGGGCTGATGATCATCGGGGCGGTTCCGGTGGTGTGCGGGCGGGCGTGACATCCTGCGCCTCGCCGGCGAGTGCAAGGGTGATGTCGCCGCGGATCGCGTCGATGGCCGCCGCGCGGGAATGGGCGGCCTGCTGCACCGCGTGCAGGGCCCGGCCGTCGGCCTCGGCGCGGCGCGCATCCCGGAGATAGCCGATACAGGCCGCGACCTGCGCCGCCGGGCTGTCGGAGCCCACCGCATGGGCGGTCAGCCGGGGGTCGAACCCGCGGAGCGCGTGGGAGGAGCCGACGACGGGCCGGGCGAAGGCCGCGGCCTCGATCACCTTGATCTTCGAGCCGCCCCCCTCCCGGACCGGGCAGATGCAGACCCGCGCGGCGGCATATTCCGCCTCCAGGTCCGCGACCCGTCCCACGTAATCGACCCCGTCGAGCCGGGGGAAATCGGCCGCGAGTCTCGGCCAGTCGCCGGAGCCGACGATGCGGAACCGCGCCGCGGGGCAGGCGGCGCGGATATCCGCCCAGCAATGCTCGAGAAACCAGCGTACCCCGTCCTGGTTCGGCCGGTGCGCGAAGGAGCCCACGAACAGCACCGCGCGGGTCTCCGGGTCGAGGGGCGGGGGGGTGTCGGGCGCGGCGTGGGGCGCGTTGGACAGGACCCGCGTTTCCACCCCGCCCAGCGGCCAGACATCGTCCGGCGCGGCGAACCAGACGAGCCCGGCGCGGGCAAGCTTGCGGCGCAACACGGCCCGCAGCCGGGACAGGAACGGCGCGGCGGGGCCGAACCGGGTGAAGGCGGTTCCGAAGCGGCGCGCCAGCCGCGAGGCGTATTTCTGGTCGTCCCGGTCGTCGACATCGACCATGACCCGGAGCCCGGGGCGGTCGTCGAGCCCCGCCGCGCAATGCGGCGCGGTGTAGCGGAAGATCACCGCCCGGGCGCCCGTCGTCCCGGCCAGTGCCGTCAGCGCGCCGCGCAGCGCCGGATCGGGGCGGTAGGCGAGATCCGGCACGATCAGCCGCGTCGCCCCCACCGTCGCCCGGCCCAGCCGGCCAGCCGGCGTGATCCGCGGGCTGGCCAGGGCCGAGACCGAGCCGACCCCGGGGCGCGCGCGCAGTTGCTCGAGCGGGCCGGACCCGTCCGTCAGGACGACATGCACCGGACCCAGCCGCGCGGCGGCGTCCAAAAACAGCAGGCTGCGCTGGCCGGTGCCGCTTTCGGGATGGGGATAGCGCGGCAGGACGAGCAGGGTCGGGACCGGCGCCATCTCAGAAACCTTCGAAATTCGATCGCGCCAGCGCGACGACACGGGGCAGGGCGGTTTCGATCCGGCGGCGCAGGTCGGCCGCCCGCGCGGTGGCCGCCTCCAGCGCCGCGCTGCCCGGCGCGCCGGTGCCGTCCGCGTCAGAGGCGAGCATCAGCCCCTCGGACTCGAGCCCGAAATGCTGCATCAGCCCTTCGAACTTGCCCTGGTAGACGAACGAGACGGGCGGCGTGCCCTGGCCGAGCGCGGCGATCGCGAAATGCATCCGGCCGGTCAGCACCAGGTCGACCGCCCCGGCGATGGCCTTGGCGTCCCAGGCGTCGAGCGGGCCCAGGGGAACGTGGAGGCGGTCGGCGAACCGGTCTTTCAGCGCCGCGGCGAGATCGGCGCAGACGCCCAGGTCGCCCCCCAGGCCGGGGCGCGTGTCATGGGGCACGATCACCACGCCCCGGGCCGGGTCGGCCTCCAGCCATCGCGCGATCAGGCCGGCGAAGGGGGCGACGGAGGCGCCCGGCAGGGTCCGGATCGTGTGGCCCGACAGGTTCGCGGCCAGGACCGTGGCGCCGGCCGTCTTGCGGGCCGCCGCCCAGCCGGTTGCGGCCTGGGCGGCGGGGCTCTTCGCCTCGGGCCGCAGCAAGAATCCCAGATCGGCCGCCAGCCGGACCTCGCGGCCCAGGTCCGCTTCCATCCGGCCCCGGCTGACCGGATCGCGGGCCAGGATCTCGAGCCACGACGCGGCCTTGAGGAAGGCGATGACCTCGGGGGCGGGCGTCGTCGACCAGCTCGACCCCATGACCCGCGTGCGGCGGCCCAGGAGATGCGCGGCGCGCAGCGTGTTCAGCCGTTTCAGGGACGATTTCGCGTAATACACCCCGTCCAGCACGTCGGCCCCGATATAGACCGCATGCGAGGCGGCCCAGAGCCCCCTGGCCGTCGCCGCCGCCACCCCGAGCCGGCCCCGGCCGTGGAAGACCCGCGCCCCCGAGCGCAGCGCCGGCGCGTGGGGAAAGACCGCCGCGCGGTGGCCGGCCGCGATCGCATGGGCGGTGGCCGCGTCCAGCATCGCCTGGTCGCCCAGGCTGCCGGGCCCGGTCGGCGAGACGAATCCGAAAGAGCCGCTGGGCTGTGCTGTCATGGCCGGTGCGCCTTTCAACGGGTCGGGGGGTCAGCCCGTCTTGCGGGTCCTCATGTACTGGGTCAGCGCGTGGATCAGGCTCTGGTGGGCGTCTTCGACAATCCCGTAATTGTCGACCGCGATATGCACGACATGCCGCGCGATCTCGGACAGCCGGCCGCCGCCGAAGCCGACGAAGGCGATGGTCGGCACGTCCCGGTCGTTGGCGTATTCGCAGGCCCTTACCACGTTCGGCGAATTGCCCGAGGAGCTGACCAGCAGCACCGCGTCCCGGTCGGTCAGGTAGTATTTCAGCTGTTCGGAGAACACCGCGTCGTAGGAAAGATCGTTGGCCAGCGCCGTCAGCATGGGCGTGTTCGATACCAGCGAGACCGTCCGGAGCGGCGGGTGACCGTCCACATGGGTGCCCTTGGAGCAGTCGCAGACCGTGTGATCGGCGATCGCCGCGCTGCCGCCGTTTCCCGCGACCCAGACCGTGCCGCCCCGCGCCGTCACCCCGTCGAAGGCCGCCAGCACGTCCGCGAGCGGCCCCTTGTCGAAATCGAGCAGCGCCTGGGCGAAGCGCTGGTAGTAGGAGGTCAGGAACCGGTCGAGGTCGTCATCCGCCATGAAAATGCCTTCGAAATGCCAACCCCCACAGATCTGTGAAGCAAGACGGCCCGGCTTGTCAACGCAGGGAGCCGTGAGCGTCCGGGGACCGTGCCGACTGTGGCGGCGGCGGCCCACAATCGGGCGGCCCGCAGGGGACTGTCCTCCGATCCGGTGTGCGCCCTTGTCCGGTTCGGGGCGGGCCAGTAAGAGGAACCTGCATTGCGCTGCGGTATGGGTCGCATGATTCATTACATGAGCACACAGGGGGTGGGCGACGCCTGGGTCGGCAACGAGCTGCGCGTCGTGGCCCGGGCGGGCATTCCGTTTCGCCTCCATGCGCTCACCCGGCCCGCCGCGACCTATTTCTCCTCCGCCGACATCGCCGAGATGGAGCGCGGGACACGCTATCTCTACCCGGTTTCCGGCTGGCGGGTGGCGCGCGACGTGCTGGCCGCGCCCGGCCGCTTCGGCCGTCGGTTCTTCGCCGCGCTCGGCAACGCGCTGACCGGCGAGCGGGAGTCGCTGCGCAACCGGCTTGTGGGGATCTGGCACCTGGCGGTGGCCTGCCACTGGGCCGCGACGCTGCGCGACGAGGAGGTCAGCCAGATCCATTCGCAATGGATCCATTCGGGCGGCACGGTGGCGATGTACGGGGCCTGGCTTCTGGGCGTGCCCTTCAGCTTCACCGGCCATGCCGCCGACCTGTTCCGCAACCGCTCGGCGCTGGCCGACAAGATCCGCCGGGCGGCGTTCATCATCTGCATCTCGGAGTTTCACCGCGACTTCTTCCTGCGCAACGGCGCCCGGCCCGAGCAGCTGCACATCGCCTATTGCGGCCTCGACACCTCGCATTTCTCGCCCCGCCGACGGGTCCGGCCCGAGGGCGCGCCCTGGCATATCCTGTCCGCCGGCCGGCTGGTCGAGAAGAAGGGGTTTCCCGTGCTGATCCGGGCCTGTGAGATCCTGAAGGGCAGGGGGGTCGATTTCACCTGCACCATCGGCGGCTCCGGCCCGGACGAGGCGGCGCTGCGCGCGCAGATCGCGGCGGCGGGGCTCGGGGACCGGATCACCCTGACCGGGACGGCGCTGAAGCAGGAGGACATTCCCGCCTTCATGGAAACGGGCGACGTGTTCTGCCTGCCCTGCGTCTGGGCCTCGGACAACGATGTCGACGGGCTGCCGCAGATGCTGATGGAGGCGATGGCCTGCGGCCTGCCGGCGGTCTCGACCCGGCTGGTGGGCATCCCCGACCTGGTGCGCCACGAGGAAACCGGCCTGCTGGTCGAGAGCGGCGACGCCGAAGGGCTGGCCGAGGCGCTGATGCGGCTGGAACGCGACCCGGCGCTGGCCGACCGCCTGGCCGAGGCGAGCCACGCCCACCTGCTGGAGACCTTCGATCTCAGAACCTGCCTGGAGCCGCTTCTGAGCCTGTACAGAGCCGCATTGGAGGCCAGGACGTGATCATCACCCAGACCCCCTACCGGGTCAGTTTCGCCGGCGGCGGCACCGACCTTCCGGCCTTCTACCGGCACGAGCCCGGCGCGGTGCTGTCGGTGGGCGTGAACCACCACATGTACGTCACCGTCAGCCCGCGCTTCGAACGGACCACGCGCGTCGCCTACAAGCGGGTCGAGATCACCGAGGCGATCGACGAGATCGAGCACACCATCGCCCGCGAGGCGCTGCGGCTGACCGGGCTGGGGCCGCATCTGGAGATCACCACGGTGGGCGACGTGCCCGCCGGCACCGGCATGGGGTCGTCCTCGTCGCTGGCGGTGGGGCTTCTGAACGCGCTTTATGCCTATCGCGGGCAGGTGGCGAGCCCGCACCGCCTGGCGCGGGAGGCCTGCGACATCGAGATCGACATCCTGCAAAAGCCGATCGGCCGGCAGGACCAGTACGCCGCCGCCCATGGCGGGGTGAACTACATCCGCTTCAACCCCGATCACAGCGTCGATGTCGAACCGGTGCCGGCCGATCCCGAGTTCCTGCACGAGCTCGAGCGCCATATCCTGTTGCTTTACACCGACCGGCAGCGCGATGCCGACGTGATCCTGCAGAAACAGTCCGAGGGCAGCGCCGACAAGATGACCGTGCTGCGCCAGATGCGCGACCTGGCCGGCGAGATGCGGCAGACCATGGGCGGCGGCGGGGACCTGGCCGAGTTCGGGCGGTTGCTGCACGAGGGCTGGGAGCTGAAACGCTCGCTCGGCTTCGGGATCTCGAACCAGGGGGTGGACGAGTGGTACCGGGCCGCGCGCGCGGCCGGCGCGATGGGGGGCAAGCTGCTCGGGGCGGGGGGCGGCGGGTTCCTCCTGGTGATGGCGCCGCCCGAGACCCACGAGGCGATCCGCGCGGCGGTGGGCCGCCCGCGCGAGCTGCCGTTCTCGATCGACCGGCGCGGCTCGCGCGTGATCTTCATCTCGGACCGCTACGCCTTCTGATGCGGACCAAGGCCCTCCTCCTGGCCGGCGGGCTTGGAACGCGGCTGCGCCCGCTCACCGAGACGGTGCCGAAATGCCTGGTCCCGATCGCCGGCAAGCCGATGCTGTCCTACTGGCTGGACGCGCTGGAACGGGCCGGGATCGGCACGGCGCTGGTCAACACCCATCACCTGAGGGACACGGTCCGGGCCTATATCGAGACCGAGAACGCGCGCCGGGCGGTGACCCTGCGCGAAGCGTGGGAGCCCGACCTTCTCGGCTCGGCCGGGACGGTGCGGGCCAATCGCGGCTTCGCCGACGATGCCGACGCGGTGGTGGTGATCTATGCCGACAACCTGTCGGCGATCGACCTGGCCGACCTGGCCGCCTTTCACGCGGGCCACGACGATCCGATGACCATGGCGCTGTTCCGCACGCCCGCGCCGCGGAACTGCGGGATCGCGACGCTGGACGGGGCGGGCAGGGTGGTCGATTTCGTCGAGAAGCCCGGCGAGCCGGCCAGTGACCTTGCCAATGCCGGACTCTACGTTCTGGACGCGGAGGCCTGGCGCGAGATCGCGGACATGGGGGCGTTCGATTTCGGCTTCGACGTGCTGCCGCGCTTCGTGGGGCGGATGCGGGGCTATGCCTTCGACGGCTATCACCGCGACATCGGCACCCCCGAGGCGCTGGCGCAGGCCGAGGCCGACATGGCGGCGGGGCGGGTCCGATGAGGCCGGCGGTGTTCCTCGACCGCGACGGCACGCTGATCGAGCTGGTGCATCACCTGACCGATCCGGCCGATGTCGCGCTGATCCCCGGCGCGGCGGGGGCGGTGCGGCGGCTGCGGGCGGCCGGGTTCCCGGTGGCGGTCGTCACCAACCAGTCGGTGATCGGCCGCGGCCGGCTCGACGCGGCGGGGCTCGCCCGGGTCCATGACGAGATGAACCGCCAGCTCGCCGCCGAGGGGGCGGCGATCGACGCGCTCTATTTCTGCCCGCGGGTGCCCACCCAGAAGGATCCGACCGTGATCGAGGACCCGATGCGCAAGCCGGGGCCGGGGATGCTGTTGCAGGCCGCGCGCGAACTGGGGCTCGACCTCGCCCGCTCCTTCATGGTGGGCGACACCGTGTCCGACATGCTGGCCGGCCGCAATGCGGGGACCCGGACGATCCTCGTGCGGACGGGCTACGGGGCCGGGTTCGGCCATGACAGGGACTGTTTCGACCATGACGCGGCGGACCTGGCCGAGGCCGCGCGCACCATTCTGAACGGGAGAGAACCATGCGCATCCTGATCACCGGCGGCGCCGGTTACGTGGGCAGCGCCTGCCTGCGCTATGTCGCGGAGCGGGGCCACGAGGTGCTGGCCTATGACAACCTGGTCCAGGGCCACGCGGCGGCGGTGGCGGACCATCCGCTGGTCGTGGGCGACATCGCCGATACCGACAAGCTGACCGCCACGCTGACGGAGTTCGGCGCCGACGCGGTCATGCATTTCGCCGCCGCCACCGATGTCGGCGAATCGGTCAAGGACCCCGAGTATCACTACCGCAACAATGTCGGCGGCACGCTGTCGCTGCTGAACGCGATGCGGGCGGCCGGGGTGCGGCGGATGCTGTTCTCCTCGACCTCCTCGGCCTACGGGCTGACCGACGAGGTGCCGATGACCGAAAAGACGCGGCTGCAGCCGATGAACCCCTATGCCGCCTCGAAGACCGCGGTGGAATGGATGGTCCGCGATTTCGCCCATGCCTATGGCTTCGGCTACATGTTCCTGCGCTATTTCAACGCCTGCGGGGCCGATCCCGACGGCGCCCATGGCGAGGATCACCGGCCGGAGAACCACCTGATCCCGCGGGTGCTGCAGGCCGCCCTGGGGCAGCGCGAGAAGATCATGATCTTCGGCACCGATTACCCCACGCCCGACGGCAGCTGCATCCGCGACTACGTCCACACCCGTGACCTGGCCGATGCGCATCTGCGCGCGATCGAGGCGACGACCCCCGAGACGGCCGAGGTGTTCAATATCGGCACCGGCCAGGGCCATTCGGTCAAGGAGATCATCGCCGCCTGCGAAAAGATCACGGGCCGCGCGATCCCGCAGGAGGTGGCGCCCCGCCGGCCCGGCGATCCCACCGCGCTGGTGGCCGACCCGACCAAGCTGAAGACGGTGCTCGGCTGGGAGCCGCGCTACACCGCGATCGAGGACACGATCACCACCGCCTGGGCCTGGCATCAAGGCCACCCGGACGGCTATGGCGACCGGTGAGCGCCGGCGTCTCTCGATGCCAGTCTTGCCGAAAATCTAATAGCGCTCATACCATCATAGAAGGTGGTCGCGATTCTTTGCGAACATGGTCGGGATCCAGACCGCGTCATCCATCTCTAGGGGCAGGCCCATTAACCGGCTTGAATCACGCAGTCCGCGCAGCCTCAAGCGGATTTATGGGTCCTGATCGTACAGTGGGAGAACGCGCCCGCCGTGTATGGGCTGCCCAAGACGCTCTACAACCGGTTCGTCCGCTGGTCGCGCATGGGCGTGTTCGCCAGGATCTTCGTGGAGTTCGCTCGACCGGGACCGGATGGCCAGACCATCATGACCGACAGCACGTATCTCAAGGCACACCGCACAGCGGGAAGCCTCTCAAAAGGGGGACGCGCCCACGGGCCATCTGAACTGATGCGGTGGATGCCCCCACCCAGCGGCATCTCGTATGCCATGATGGTTCCATTGGAACCGAACGGAGGGCACATCGATGACGACGACGATCAGCATGCTGGCGATCGACCTGGCGAAGGGCAGACTTCCAAGTCTGCGCAATCGGAGCGGATGGGGCGGTTCTATACAACCGCTTATTATCGCGGATCCGCCTGATGACACTTTTGGCAGAGCAGCCGGCATGCGTAGTTGCGATGGAAGCTTGCGCCACGTCGCATCACTGGGGCCGGGTGGCGCAGTCCCATGGCCATGACCCGAGCGTTTGTCCGAGAACCGGCCCGTGGTGGAAAAGACCATGGTTTGAGGCGTTTGGCGACGCAAATGACTTGACATAACAAACCTTATGCGGCTTGCGCCTGTAGGCGCAAAGCTAAAATGTCACCCCTAAGCAAAGCAGGAATGTCACTCTCGCCGCTGGACAGAATTAGGCAGCCCGAGCGACATTTCTGGATGGTTGCAACAGAGCCCGCACGCAAATGGAGCACTGCCCTCTCAGAAGGACGCGTCAGGTTGCGTGTCTCTCAAACACCTTTGTCGCCATGCTTGCCAAGCCTTGTGATGCACCAACGAATTCCTATAATTGTTAGTGCGAACGCGTAGACGGAGGAGTTCATGACCAATCTCACGATAAGAATGGACCCACAGGAAAAAGACAGATTGATGGCGTGGGCTGCGGTCAGGGGGAAGAGCGCCACCGACTACATAAAGGGACTTGTGGCTGCCGACATGGCGACTGGGAGCCCGCAGGAGCGCGCCGCTGCCTGGTTCCGCGAAAACGAAGCCGCGCTGTCTGTAGAAGCGGCTTATATTGAAAACAAGGGTATCCCGGGATCGCATCTGGCCCTGAATCATCCTTGGCCCGATGCAGAAATTTGATGTCTTCAAGATCGGTGCCGACCTGTATCTGGTTGTCCAGGCCCAACACTTACTGGACCTCAACACGGTCGTTCTGGTGCCTATCTTGCCGTCAGATGCACTTCCTCCCCTGCGGCCGCTTACCATCGACATCCAGATCGAAGGCGATCCGTACCGCATTCGGGCGCACATGCCGCTCACCGTCGATGCACAGCTCTTGCGGCACCTGAAACCCGTCCATCAACTGTCTCCGGAGGAAGGCCAGAACGTGATGGACGGTCTCAACACGATCTTGTGGGGCCTTTAGGCGGCATTCTTGCCTGCGCGGAACACTGATTTCAACATTCATGGTAAGGGGCTTGATGCCGGTGGCCCCGCCTTCGACCGGGCTATGCCTTCCTCCACCCGGGGCCACCGACCAACTAACTTGGTGTCGCTGATCAGTTCAATCCGAGGACGAACCGTTCCGCCTTAATGCGGTCGAACACGTCCTGACGGAAGGCCAGGAACGCCTCGAAACGGTCAACGAGCCCCGCGAGCGCCCGCCCACGGTCGCTGTACTCGACGACTTCCTGGATGACGCCGACCGCATCGCCCTCCGGATCATCGAAGCCGATGAATTCGCGGCGCCGACCCAGTTCCTCGGCATCGCGCAAGACCCGCAGCCGTGCGACCGCCGCTTCGAATCCGCCCTCGTGGAGACGGTCGAAGACGCGCCCGTCGCGCAGCGGTGCGAGGCAGCGCTCGAGGAATTCGACCTCCCGCGCATCGCAGCCCGGGCGCAGGGTCCGGGCAAGCAGTGCCACCTCGCGCCCGAGGCGGATCGCGTCCGCCGCGGTTTCTTCCAGTGTTTTCGATGGAGCCCGTTCGTTCTTCATGGGTTTTCCCCTCTCGTGTGACCGCGCACCATGCGTGGTCGTCAAGGTCCCGGCCCAAGGTGGGCCGGGAGGGTTGGAGAGGGTCAGGCTGCCAATGCACCGGCTGCGGGCAGATCGTCCTGCTTGGTGCCCCGTGCGATCTCGCCCAACAGGTCGTGGAGCGAAGCCGCGAGGCAGCAGATGTCTTCCACCACCGGGTCGGCCGGGTCGATTTCGGCGAAACATGCCGTTTCGATCCGGTCGGGATCTCCCACATGCTGCAGGGTCAGCAGTGCGTGGAGATCGACTAGGCCCTGGCGCATCCGGCGTGTCAGCTTGGTGCCGTCCCGGATCTCGCCGATCAGCGCCTCGTACCGCCGTCGTGCCGGCGTGCCGCCCAGAAGGTGGCTGGCATTGAGCAAGGCGTCTGCATGCGCGGCGATGAAGGCACGCACGACTGCCATATGCGTGCCACCGTTCGCCGTGGTGGCTGTTGTCTTTTGTCGGTGTGACATGTTCGGCTCCTCGGCCATACCGTCGCCCCGTGCGACGGCGTCAATCAGACCCCGGGCACCTCCTTTCTCGGGGAAGTCTCAAATCCGGTGCCTTCGATGGCAGCAGTCGGGGGGTTGATGTTGCACCGGATGGGTTTCAGGGAACGCGATGCCCTGCATCGCGCGGTCTCACCGAAGAGGCCGCGCGGGCAGGGCAGCGCGATATATCGGCATCGTTTCGGCCGCACCTTTACAGGCCGGGCCGCTTCCCGTTCGAGCGCGCGATGCCACGTCGCATTCGGACCCAGTCCCGGGCGGCGGCCTCGCCTTCGGTCATCGCGCGGTAGCTGTCCCCGGCCCTTCGGGTGCGGTGGCCGAGCAGGGCCTGCACCGTGGCGGCGGCGGTCTCGGGATCGTGCCAGCGCAGGTAGTCCGCAGCGATGGTTCTGACATCCTGGAGTGGGATGCCGATCACGGTCTTCACCTGTTCGCTCGGCCAGCGCGACGCGAAGCCTTCCTCGCGCAGCGTCAGCCAGTTCATGCCGACGAGCTCTTCGTAGCGCAGGAAAATGAGCCGGTCTGGCCGACCGGCGAGGATCAGGTCATCGAGAATGGCGGCGATTTCCGGCCAGAGGAGACCGAAATCCGCGTCGTTTCCGGTCTTTTCCTGCGTCCAGACCAGTTCCCAGTCGCCGCCCGGGTGGCGCCGCAGGTCATGGCCGAGCCGCCAGGCGGCGACATCCCCGGTGCGCGCCGGGGCGTTCATCGCAACGGCCAGAACCGCCGCGGTCTGCCGGGCCCGTTCTGCCGTCGCCGTCCAGCCGGGGGCGGCATCAGCGACATCGCGCAAACCGGCAATCGCCTGGGCGATCGTCTCGAAGCCACCACGCTCGACGAAGGTCCGGATGCGGTTCACCTTTTCCTTCTCTTCGAGATTTGCGAGCCGGCCGACATATGTCCGGACGCGGATCAGCCCGGCGCGGGCCGGCTTGTCGCGTCCGCCATGCTTGGCCAGAGCGTTCAGCGCATCGAGATACCCGCCGATGGTGCGCGCCGTGATGCCCTGTCCGGCGAGATCCTCGTAACAGCACCATGCCGCATAGAACCCCGGCTCTGGCGGGGCGTCCGTTCCCGCCAGGGCGTCGGCCAGCCGGTTCAGGGACGCGATGTAGCGCCGTTTCGAACTCGTCTTGATCGGCGCCGCGCGCAGGCCGGGATAGAGCCCCCGCCAGACCTCCGGCCATCCTTGCGGGGCCTCTTTCGGCAGGGGGGACGGCCCCCTCCGGCGCGGCGCGCCTTTCCCCGGACGCCGTTCATACCACGCGCGCCGGGTCTCGCGCCCGGGGCCGAGCGCGACCCCGGGGGCGTGCTCGGTCAGGGTCGTGAGCAAGCCATGCAGCGTCGATTCCGATGTTGCCGCGGCGTCGAAGCTTGCGCGGGACGGCGCGGTCCAGTGCTCGCCCCGCTCGGCAACCATGCGGAAGAAGCGGGCGACCACGGCAGCCGCCCCCGGGCGCAGGTCGTCGCGGGCGGCCAGCATCGAGGCGCGGACAGCGGGCGGGACAGACACCAGATGGGTCTCCAGCGGAACACGGCTCATGTCTGATGCCTCCGCTGGAGTGTCTTGAACAGCCCGGGATGCCGGGCCTGAAGCACCTTGCGCACCTGGCAGGCCGCCGCGGCACCGCTATCCCGGCCATAATGCTTGCGGACCGTCTCTTCGGTATCCCCGAGGATGCTCGCGCATTTCGCATAATTTCCGGGCTCGATGGCCAGCCACAGGGTGGCCACGCTGTGGCGCGCCATGTGCGGCGTGAGCCGCACCCCGATCACGTCCGCCCCCTCGTCCCAGATCGCGTCCGCCGAACTCGGCGCGAGACAACCGCGCGGCAGGTTCACGCCGCGCTTCGTCAGACGAGGCCTGGCCTCGCCCGGGAAGATGTAGACGCTGTCGTCGATCCCGCGCAGCTCGATATAGCGGGCGCGCAGCTCGGTCATCCAGCGCCAGAGCACGGCCGCATCCTCGTCGACGACGTGAACGGTGACGGTCGCGTTGTTCTTGATCTCGCCGGGCGGGAAGCGGAGTTCCGCATGTTCCCGTTTCGCGATCCAGGTCAGGTTGCCCTTCGCGGTTTCACAGGACCGATGGCGCACCCGGATCAGGTTCGAGGTCCGCATCGGGCGGGACATCTGGATCGCGAACATCACCGCGGCCATGTAGAGCCGCAGCGCGCTGAGCTCGCGCGCTGCGTGCCCCGCGGCCCTGGCCGTCTCGAGCTCCGCCTCCGCCTTCCGCGCGATCGTTGCCGGCGCGTTCACGAGCGCGGTTGCCATCGACGGGCTGTGCTGCAACTGGCGGCAATACTCATCTATCTCTTTGACAAGACCGTCCCGCCCCGGCTCGACGATGCAGGGTTTGTGAAGTTTCTGGACAAGCTTGATTGCCTTCACCAACTTCTTTGACCGCAGCCCGTGCCGCGCGATGATCCGCAGCGGGAGCAAGCGGTTATGAAGCGTCTGGGATGTCTCCGGATCCTTCAGGTCGTCGGCGGACCGTGATCGTGCGATCTGGTCCTGCGCGGCGGCGTCGATGATGTCGAACGTCATCACGTCGGTGATTGCGCCGAGCGTCACGCGCGGGGTCCCGCGGGCCTCCGCGGCGCGCACCAGCCAGGTGACCGCGCGGCGATACTGCTCGCGCGCAACTTCGTCGTTGCCGGGGCCCTTGCCACGCTTCCGGTTTCGTTTCTCGAGCTCGCGATGGACCGCCAGCGGATCCTCTCCGGCCGCGATCCGCGCGCGGGCCTCCGCCACCATGTCTGCGGGATTGGCGATGGCGCGGCGAAAGACGGTCTCGCAGGAGTCGCGGAACGCGGCCGGAAGGCTGTCCCATGCGATGGGTGCCGCCCGGCTCGATCCCGCCGGGATGGACATCTGCGCCACGGGAAGAAACTGCGCGATGTCCGGGTGGGCATCGCGGCTCGCGACGAGATCATTCAGGAAGCGGAGCCCGACGCCGATCGACCGGCGCTTGCCGGCCCCCGCGTCCTTCATCATCCGGTCCACGACGGCCTGAACGAGCCCCTGCGGCGGAACGGGCGAGCGCGCGCGAAGGGTCTCGAGCGCGCGCACGGCGCTGACATTCCAGGTGCCGCCCTTGCCCGGGGGCGAGGCGTTGTCGGCGACATGGCCGAGCAGCCGGTCCCAGGCCGCGCGGCCCGTCACCTGCCGCGCAGGTTCGCGCGCCATGAGAAACCGCTTCAGCGCGCTCCGGACCCGGGCGTTCGACCGGTCCCGCGCCGCCAAGAGGTCCTTCGTTTTCGACACGGCGGCGAAGCTCGAGGGCGCGATCGTGCGCTCGAAATACCCGAGATCGGCCGGGATCAGCCCGGCATCCGCGTCGATCATGCCGAGACGCGCCGGCACTTTCCGGATCTCGCACAGGGTCGCGTAGGCTTCGCCGCTCGTCTCGGCCCAGGCCAGGAACTCGGACCAGTAGGGCTTGCTGTCCGCCACCGGTGTGCCGGATGTGCTGTCCAGGGGATCGTGTTTCATGAGGCTGTACTCCTGAAGGTCGGGGGAAGGAAAGGGCAGCGCCGGGACCGTCCGCGGCCCCCGGCAAAGGGGCGCGGACGGACCGGGCGCGATGTCGGGTATTTGCACATCCTGTCGGCGATCTTCCGCGATTTGCAGGAACGGGCCGGAACAGAACGCCGATGCGTGTTCGGGGCTGTTCGTGCAAATGTCGGGAGTTTTCCGCCCCTGTCGGCGATCTGCCTGTGCAAGCTGTGCAAGATCATGCCCTGCCCCCCTTGCAGCGGCCCGCCCGCGGACGTCGGCGTGGCTCTTCCGGGGCCTCGAAGGGCGGGAGGGTCAGGCCCTTGTGGGCCAGTATCCAGGCCCGAGCGCTGTCCTCGTCGATGCGGACATTCGTGCCGACATTGCGGGTCGGCAGCCCCTCGCCGAGCCAGCGCTCGACCGTGCGGATATCGACGCGCACCAGCGCCGCGATATCGCAGACGGTCATCAGCGGCGCGAGGGCGCGGGCCTGTGCGGCCCCTCTAGGAAAGGGCCCCCGTTCGCAGGACCACATATCGGCGGCCCGAATCCGGTGCTCCCGGTTCAGGCGCCCCGCCGGCAGCGTTCCGTCCCTGAGCATATTGCGCACGGTCCGGGCCCCGAGTTGCCAGCGGCCGGCGACATCCGCGACGGTGAGATACTGTTCGGCAAGCCTCTGCATGCCGGGGAAATGCGTTCCGACCCCGCCCGCCGGAAACGTCCGGAAAGCGCCGAATCGGAAACAGAGTGTTCCCAGGCTCTAGGAAGGGTCGTGTCGCGGAGTTGGTGGAAATTTGAGGGCGGCGTAATCTCCGGGTGAACTGACACCCACCCAACTGAACCTCTCCGAGTTTGCCGGAGGCTGGTTACGGTTAGTTACGCGGCCATGTGACCTGCCACTGATCTTTCATCCAGCCGCGACCGGAGCCCGGTTGGTGTTTACGCCAAATGGCGCGGGTTGAGCAATCGCCCGACGCGCGGAGCTCTCATCTCGCGCAGCGGGTCGGGCGATTGCGGTGGTCAGGGTCTGCGCGTAGTCAGCCGGGGTCTGATAGCCCAAGGCCGAATGGGGGCGCTCGGTGTTGTAGTCGGCGACCCAGGCGGCGATCAGGTCGCGGGCATGGGCGAGGTTACGAAACAGCGTCTCGTTCAAGAACTCGTCCCGCATCCGGCCGTTGAAGCTCTCGACAAAGCCATTCTGCATCGGCTTGCCCGGCGCGATGTAGTGCCATTCGATCCGGTTCTCGGCGCACCACTTCAGGATCGCGTTCGAGGTCAGTTCCGTCCCGTTGTCCGACACGATCATTCCCGGCTTGCCGCGACGTTCGATCAGCGCCGTCAGCTCCCGCGCGACGCGCCGGCCGGAGATCGACGTGTCCGGGATCGCGGCGAGGCATTCGCGCGTGACGTCATCGACGATGTTCAGCACCCGGAACCGCCGCCCGCACGCGAACTGGTCATGGACGAAATCCAGTGACCAACGGGCATTTGCGCGCGCCTCGACCAGGATCGGGGCGCGGGTGCCGATGGCCTTGCGCCGCGCGCGCCGCTTGCGGACGGTCAGCCCTTCCTCGCGGTAAAGCCGGTAGATACGGTTGATCCCCGAGGGCTCGCCCTCCCGCCGGAGCAGGACGAAGAGCCGCCGGTAGCCGAACCGCCGACGCTCGTTGGCAAGCTCCCGCAATCGGCCGCGCAGTTCCGTGTCGGGTGCGCGTTGCGACCGGTAGCGGATCGTCTTCCGATCCGCGCCGGCAATCTGGCACGCCCGTCGTTCCGACAGCCCGAACCGGGCCTTCAGATGCGCGACCGCCTCGCGCTTCACGACGGGCGTCACCACTTTTTTGAAACCAGCTCGCGCATCGCGGCCAGATCCAGCATCTGCTCCGCCAGCAGCTTCTTCAACTTGGCGTTCTCGTCCTCGAGCGCCTTCAGCCGTTTGGCCTCTGACACCGTCATGCCGCCGTATTTGGCTTTCCAGTTGTAGAACGTCCCCTCCGACATGCCGTGCTTGCGGCACAGATCGGCACACTTCGCCCCGGCCTCATGCTCGGCCAGGATGCCGATAATCTGCTCTTCGCTGTATCTCGTTCGCTTCATTGTCCGTCCCCTCCTTGGGTCGGACTCTAATCGCAGGTGGAGGAAAAATCCCGTGGCAGGTCACCGGCCCTAATCGCGGGGGAAGGTCAATCCTGATGGACCAAAGGTTGCCCATGCGCTAACACTCAAAGCGGACTACTCAGGTGGGGCTGATCACTACGCGTGGAAGAGCAAACTGGGAGAAGAGAAGTCGAAGAGATAAATCAGTTAATTTGCTTTTTATGAGAATTATAAATACATACGATTCTATCGTCTTCGTTTTTCGTTTCATTTTCCGATATCTCTATAGCCGCAAGCGCTTCACAGGCGGCTAGCTCTTCCGCAAGCTTTGGTAGTCCATTTTTTTTAGAATACTTCTTGATATCTCCAAGGATGTCTAGTAACCACGCATGCTTCATATAGGCCATCTCCACCTTTTGCGCCAAGAATCGACGCTTTAGTCCATGTCAACTCCCCTACCCCGTGGCTATCCACAGGAGCATCACTCACCACCAGCATACCACTGAAAAAAACACATAAACCATCAAAACACAATCTTAAGTTGCATTCGCGTCGCTGTTCCTCTGCTGCTTTGGCGCGTGATCGCCGTATGAGTGATACACCTTTGCCGTTGAAGAGCCGACAATGCGATCAGGCGGCCTCGAGCATCCGCTTCTTTTCGGGCGCGGCGTCCGAAAAGGACTGGTGGAACCACTTCAACGAGGTCTCGCGCGTGATGCCAAGCCGGGCCAGCGCGCCGGGGAAGAACTCCTCGCGCATCTGCCACAGGCCGACGCCGATCATCTCCTTGCCTTCGCCGGTCGAGCCGATCACCTCGGGCGCGATGTCCAGCATCCGGTAGATCCGCACCATGCGCCGGTCGAAGACCCCGATGAAATGCTCCACCGCGAAATTGGCCATCACCTCGGCGCCGCCGAGGGCCAGCGCCTGGGAGGTTTCGCGCCCGGCATCGGGGGCGAGGCAGAACCGGGTGCATTCCCAGATCAGCGGGCTTTCGACCCGCACGCCATCGGTCAGGTGCAGGAAGTGTTCGTTGATCATCGTGCGCCCCGTGGTCGGCAGGAACCGCATCGAGCCGCCGTGGCGGCCGTCGGCCTGCTCCCAGATCACGTAGAGCGGGTTTAGCGCGTCATACTGGTCGCGCTCCTCGCCGCGGTCGTTCACCGAGACGTCCCATCCGAGCCGTTCTTTGAACTGGATCGCGCGGTCACGAAACATCGTGTCGCGCAGGAGCGGAAATTTGTGCAGGCTGTCGGCATAGATGTAACGCAGCATATCGGGGGTATCCCTCTCACGTTCTGTGCTGAGGGAAAGCTACCCTTACTCTGGTTACCAGCCTGCTAACCGACCGTGCGATACGCCGGTTAACGCCTTGGAAAGATGTTTTATAACAATACGTTAATTTCTGGGAAGCTATCGGATCCGTTCTCAGAGTCTATGGCTAGGGCACACAATTTCGCGACACGACCCTCCCCATATCTGGTGAATTCTGAAAAGACTGTACTTCTTTTAGTATGTCTTGGTTCTTCAATTGTCACAGAAAACTCTGTACCTCATGAAGAAGCTAGGTCAAGGCCACGAACTCGACGCTTCCGCGCTTCTGTTAGAGGTCTGCGAGGAGGTATTGGCCAATGTCGACATGATCGGCGACGATCGACTGCGGCTTGCCTGTCTTGGCTTGATTGGTGCCTTACAGAAGGACTCAGAACAACCCGGTCATGATACTTGACCTGGTCGTGTCGCGAGTGTTGTGGAAATTCCCGAGCGGCGTCTCCGGTATGTCGCGGATCAGGCGGCTGCGTCAAGGACGGCAGGTTCGAGCGGTTGGTGATGCGCGTGTACATTATGTGGCGACGCTACCAGGTGAAACACCATCGCTTCAATGCGCCATTCGCCGGCCGCGTGTGATGACAGAGGCCGCAGAATTCACTAACCTGCAGGCATCTAACCCATTGAAATCACGAAAATCGCCAGATGCAATCGCCGAAAATCAGGGCCCGAACTGTCGAGCTTGGGGGTCGCGGCTGGGTGAAAGATCAGTGGCAGTCACCGAGCTATGCCGAGAAATGGGTGATGGAGCCTGAGAAGGCGGCGTATCGTGGCGGGTGCTGAAGCCTGCCAGAACCTCCCGAAGGAGCGATACGCCATGAACGACGATACCACGATCAGCCCGCTTCACCAGCCCGAATCCGTCGAGGATCCGCTGGCGTTGTTGCACAAAGAAGCTCCGGGATTCACTTCGTGAATCCAATGTAGTAGCGGGCTTGCATGAGCAGACCGCCGAAGCCGACCTACAAGACCACCAACTGGCCCGCATATAACCAGGCGCTGAAGCAGCGTGGATCGCTGACGGTCTGGTTCGACCCCTCGATGCAATGGGACGCGTTGCCGTCCGGGCGTCGCGGCCGGCAACGGGCCTATAGCGACGCAGCGATCCAGGCTTGCCTGACCCTCAAGGTCCTGCTCGGGCTACCGCTCCGCCAGGCCACCGGCTTCATGGCGAGCCTGCTGGAACTGTCCGGGCTGGGGTGGTCCGTGCCGGACTTCAGCACGCTGTCACGCCGCCAGAAGACATTGGACGTGACCATTCCGTTTCGCGGTTCGAAAGGTGCCTTGCACCTGCTCATCGACAGCACCGGCATCAAGGTGGAAGGCGAAGGCGAGTGGCACACGCGCAAGCATGGCGGGTCGAAACGGCGCGTGTGGCGCAAGATACACCTCGGGATCGACGAGCAAACATTGGAGATCCGGGCTGTCGAGGTCACGTCCAGCAATGTCGGCGATGCGCCGATGCTGCCGGACCTGCTCGCCCAGATCCCGACGGACGAGGAGATCGCCACCGTCACGGCCGACGGCGCCTACGACACGCGCGCCTGCCATGATGCCATCGCGGCCCGCGGAGCAGCAGCGATCATTCCGCCCCGCCGAAATGCCCGGCCCTGGAAGCCGGACACGACAGGAGCTCGCGCACGCAACGAGATTCTGCGGGCATCGAAGCACCTGGGCCGAGCGCTCTGGCGGAACTGGAGCGGGTATCACCGCCGCAGCAGGGTGGAAACGAAAGTGAACTGCGTGAAGTTGCTCGGCCAGCGGCTGATGTCGCGGGATTTCGACCGCCAGGTGGCCGAGGTCCAGATCCGCGTGGCGGTCCTGAACCGCTTCACTGCCCTCGGCATCCCGACGACCGTGGCAATAGGATAAGTGTGTCCGGGGAAAGCGGAACTGCGGTCATCAGTTGATTTGTGCAACAGCGCCGCTCCAGGTCGCTCCAAATAAACTCCAGTTTTGAGGTTGGCGGTTACGCGACATTAACCAAAAGACTGTATCCTTTCATCCGCCGCCGACTAGGTGCACAGACCCTACGCAAATGACTTCTCTCTGAAGTCCTTTGAGATGAAGCGAAGCGACCTACTATGCTACCAGCGCTACACATGTCCCTTCTTCCTGCGAATAGCAGGAGCTTTTCGAGTCAAATTATCTGAATTGATGGATATTTTTTCTTCTGGAGCAAACCTGAGCCTGGCCCGCGCCCGAAGCCGCGGCCTTTTCCTTGCGGTGCTGGTGTTCAGCGTGTTCACCAACCTGCTGATGCTGACCGGCCCGCTTTTCATGCTGCAAGTCTACGATCGGGTTCTGGGATCGCGGTCCGAGGAGACGCTGGTCGCGCTCTTCATCCTGGTCGCGGCGCTCTACTTCTTTTACTGGCTGCTCGATTTCGCGCGCGGCCGGGTGATGGCGCGGATCGGTGCGCGGCTTCAGGCGGTATTCGGGCGGCGCGTGTTCGCGGCGGTGATCGAGCGGGCGGCGATCCGCGGCGGGCAGGGGCCAGGCGCGACAGCCCTTTACGACCTCGACGCGGTGCGTAACATCTTCGGCTCGCCCGTGCTTATGGCGCTGTTCGACCTGCCTTGGACGCCGATCTTCCTGGCCGCGATCTTCATCTTTCATCCGTTGCTCGGCTGGCTCGCCATTGCCGGTGGGGGGTTACTGATCGCCGTGACGCTGATCAACCGCCTGGTCACCCGCAAGGCGCTTGAGAAGTCGCAGGGCATATCCCACCAGGCACAGCGGATCGCCCGCCAGTCGGAAGAGGGCGGCGCGCTGGTCTGGTCGCAGGGAATGGCGCCGGTGATGGCGGAACGCTGGGCGCGGCTGCAGGACGAGGCCGGTACCAAGGGGCTGGGTGCCAACGACCTCACCGGCACGTTCTCGTCCTTTTCGCGCGCTTTCCGCTTCTTCCTGCAGTCGGCAATGCTGGCGCTTGGCGCGTGGCTCGTGCTGGAGCAGCAGTTGACGCCGGGTGCGATGATCGCGGCCTCGATCCTCCTGGGGCGCGCGCTGGCGCCAGTCGACCAGGTGCTCGGCCAGTGGCCGGCGATCCAGCGGGCGCGCAGCGGCTGGACCAGCCTCGCGGACTTCCTGAAGGGCATTCCCGCGCGCCGCGCCCCGACCGAGCTGCCCGCGCCGGAGGCGCGCCTGTCGCTGAGCAATGTGGCGCTGAGAAGCTCCGCCAGCACGCCGCCGATCCTCTACGGCATCAGTTTCGAACTCGAGCCGGGCGAGGCGCTTGGCGTGATCGGCAAGAGCGGGGCGGGCAAGACCAGTCTTGCGCGCGTTATACAGGGGCTGGTAACGCCCACCGCGGGCGAGGTCCGGCTCGCGGGCGCCACGCTCGACCAGTACGGGCCCGAGCGGCTGGGCCGTCATATTGGCTGCCTGCCGCAGGACGTGCGCTTTTTCGATGGCACGGTCGCCGAGAACATCGCCCACATGGCGCTGGAGCCCGATGCCGGGCGCGTTGTTGAAGCCGCCAAGCTGGCCCGAGTGCACGAGATCGTGCTGCGCCTTCCCAATGGGTACGATACGCCCCTTGTGGAGGGCAGTGTGCTGTTGTCGGGCGGCCAACGCCAGCGCCTGGCCCTTGCGCGTGCGCTCTATCACGACCCCGTGCTTCTGGTGCTGGACGAGCCGAACTCGGCCCTCGACGCCGAAGGCTCCGAGGCCCTCAATGCCGTGGTCAGCGACATGAAGAAGGCCGGGAAATCGGTGCTCATCATGACCCATCGGCCCTCGGCCATCGCGGTCTGCGACCGGCTGCTCGTGATCGATGGCGGCATGCAGAAGGCCCTTGGCCCGCGCGACGAGATCGTGCGCTCGCTGATGAAGAACGCCGGCAACGTGCAGCGCGCGATGGACGGCGCTCGGGGGGCTGGGGCCGCGGCTCCGGCCGCAGCGCGACAGGAGGTTGGCGAATGAGCCGTCCGACGCTTCCTTCAGCGCGCCTGCCGCTCGTTGTCGGCGCGGTCGCGATCCTGCTGCTGGTCGGCGGGCTCGGCGTCTGGAGCATCGCGACCAACATCGCCGGCGCCGTCGTCGCAACCGGGACTGTCAAGGTCGAGAGCGAGCGTCAGGTGGTCCAGCATCCCGACGGCGGCGTGGTGGGCGAGATCCTGGCCAAGGATGGCGACGAGGTGAAGGCGGGCGACGTGCTGCTGCGCCTCGACGGTACCTTTCTGCGCTCGGAATTGGCCATCGTCGAGAGACAGCTTTTCGAGATTGAGGTGCGCAAGGCGCGGCTGATGGCCGAGCGCGACGGGGTCGAGACGCTGGATATCGGCGAGGTGTCGGGCTTCGACAATCTCGACCCGGACTGGATACGCGGCCAGATCGAGGGGCAGAAAAGCCTGTTCGTGGCGCGCCGCGCCGCGCTTGCCCAGGAACTGGAGCAAATCGACGAGCAGAAGACCCAGATCGAGAACCAGATCGAGGGGTCCAAGGCCCAGATCGCGGCGCTGGAAAGACAGCTCGGCCTTGTGGAACGCGAACTGACCGACAAGGAGACGCTCTTCGCCCAGAACCTCGTACCCGTGGGCCAGGTTCTGGCGCTGCAGCGCGACGAGGCGGGGCTCGAGGGCGATATCGGGCGGCTGACCTCGCAGGTGGCCGAGAGCCGGGCGCGCATTTCGGAACTGTCCGTGCAGGCGCTGCGCCTGGCGGAAAGCCGGCGCGAAGAGGCGATCACCCAGTTGCGCGACCTGCAATACAGCGAGATCGAATTGGAGGAGCGCCGCCTCAGCCTGATCGAGCAGCTGTCGCGGCTGGACGTGCGCAGCCCTACCGATGGCGTGGTGTTCGGCTCGTCGATTTTCGCGGTGCGCGCGGTGGTCCAACCGGCCGAGCCGATGATGTACGTGGTCCCCGGCGGGCAGGCGCTGCTGGTCTCGGCGCGCATTGAGACGACCGATATCGACCAGGTCTTCCCGGGGCAGCCGGTCTTCCTGCGGCTGACAACGTTCGACGCGCGCACGACCCCGGAAGTGCCGGGCGAGGTGCTGCGCATCTCGGCCGACGCGCTCACCGACGAGGCGACCAAGCAGACCTATTACGAGGCCGTGATCCTGCCCGACACCTCGGTGCTGGAGGACATGCCCGGAGTTGAACTGTTGCCCGGCATGCCGGCGGAGGCGTTCCTGCGCACCCGCGACCGCACCCCGCTCTCTTACCTCCTTCGCCCCATCGCGGTATATTTCGAACGCGCCTTCCGCGAGGAGTAGTTCACAATAGCGTATCCGCGCGAGACCCAGGAGATGGTGTTCGACGCGCATGACAGGGCCTTCGCGTTCTTCGGCGGCGCCTGTGCTCGCGGAATCTATGATGTCAATCGGCATCCATGTTTGGATGCCCCCTTCGACGCAAGGATTTTCTGACCTTCTGAGCATGTGATCGGGTGGCCGCTCCCCCACAAGACACGTCGCTAACGACGTCGTTATGCACGTGTCTTAGCTCGCGACCCCGCCGTCAGGCAGGCGGCTTCAATCGGGCGGATACCGACAACCGCAGCTTACGGCAGATCTGCTTGATCGACTTGCCGTCGACGAAATGCGCACGCCTGATCTTCGCGATCGTCTCCACAACCAACATCCCCTGACTGCTCCCTCATGCCTTTGAGAAAGCTTCTGATCAGAAGTATCAGGGGGGTCACTTTGGGACGCCGATCACCCCAAGATGGGGGTCAATTTTGATGGGGTGGATGCCCCCGCCCGACGGCATCGCGATTTGCCAGGATGGTGATGCTGAAGTCACCATAGAAAGAGGAGGCATCCATGAATGAGGTTAGCATCGTCGGCGTCGACCTGGCAAAGCAGGTCTTTCAGGTTCACGGCGCTGCGGCGGACGGGCGGGTGCTGTTCCGCAAGAAATTGTCACGCCCGCAGTTCGCGAAGTTCATGGCGGCCCTGCCTCGGTGCGTCGTGGCGATGGAGGCCTGCGGCACCGCGCATTACTGGGGCCGGGAGTTGGCCGGGCACGGGCATGACGTCCGGCTCATCCCGCCGGTCTATGTGAAGCCGTTCGTGAAGCGGCAGAAGAACGATGCGGCCGATGCGGAAGCCGTCGCCGAGGCGGCCCTGCGCCCGACGATGCGCAGCGTGGCTGTGAAGACGGCCGGACAACAGGCGCGGGCGATGCTTTTCCGGACCCGCGATCTGCTCGTCGGACAGCGCACCCAGTTGATCAATGCACTCCGCGGCCATCTTGCCGAGCATGGCATCGTTCTGGCCAGGGGCATCGGCAATATCGACCGTCTCGCCACGCGCCTCGAAGAAGAAGGCCTTCCCGATCTGGTCCGGGACCTGGGGCGGCTCTACCTCCACCGGATCGCCGGTCTCAGCGACGAAATCGACAAGCTGGACGGGCGCATCGCGGCCGCCGCGAAGGAAAGCGATGTCGCGCGCAGACTTCAGACGATGCCGGGGATCGGTCCGGTCTGTGCCATGGCGATCGCCACCTTCGCGCCCGACATGCGGGAATTCCGCCGGGCGCGCGATTTCTCGGCCTGGCTCGGGCTCGTTCCCCGGCAACATTCCAGCGGCGGCAAGCAGAAGCTCGGCCGCACCTCCAAGATGGGCCAACGCGACATCCGGCGCCTGCTGATCGTGGGGGCGATGTCCGTCGTGCATTGGCGAGGGCGCGATGGCGGCAGGCCCGGGTCGTGGCTCTCCCGCATGCTGGCCCGGAAACCGCGCATGCTGGTCGCGATCGCCCTGGCCAACAAGATGGCCCGGATGGTCTGGGCCATGCTCTCGCGCAACGAGGACTACCGGGGTCCGGTCGGCGATGTGAGGAGGACGACGACCAGCATGGGCAAATGATCGACAAGATCCGGAACGGGAAACCCAGTGGCGTCCAACGAGCCCGAACTCGCAATTTTGATCTGGACCCCGGTCCGCGCATCACCATACCGGCCCGCGGCATGTCACGGCCGCACCTCAGAGGCCTGAAACATGACCGCATCCGATCACATGCTCAGAAGGTCAGAAAGTCCTTGCATCGAAGGGGGCATCCAAACATGCATGCCGCTCCACACGCTGTTCCGATGGGGAGAAACCCTCCCTTACGGTTCTTCGTGCCGCGGCCGAAGTTCAGATCCTATGCCGAACTGAACGCCTGGCTCGAGGACCGATGCATCGCCTACGCCAAAGCGTACCAGTTCTGAAGGAAGTAGACCCTCAGCATCGTCTCCAGCGGCATCGGCGGGCTCCCGCCCTTCGGCTCCGCCTTCGGATAGTGCGGCGCGATCAACGCCAGGACTCGGTCCCACGGAGCCACCGCATCCATCTCCGCTAAGAACTGCCCGCGCCGCGTCACCTTCTTCTTCATCGCATCACGCAGACCGGGAATGGCGGGCTGTTTCGGCATCAGGAGGCTCCTCGTTACATTGCCGGAGTCTACCAGATCAGGCGGCCACAGCGAGATTCTTCAGACGTTCCTCGACTTGCGCTTGGTGATCATCGCCTTCTCCTCTCGCCGGACGGTCGCGAATATTGGCCGATCGAGGCCGGCAAGAAGCGAGATCACGGGAAGGGGCGTAAAATCAGGCAGAATCGAGGAAATTCCGCGGGTCCTCAGGAGGTTGCGGCACTGCCTGATTTTTATCGTGTATAAGCGGGTAAAATTTTTTAGAGAAATTTTCTGATTCATGGCGCATGCGCTACGAATGGCGCTAAAGTTTGGCGTTTCGAAAAGATATTAAAATTCCCTCTGGAGCGGCATCATAATCATGTGATATTTGGATTTGGGTAGTTATATCAATATGTTAAAATATATAAATTGCTTTATGGATTTGTGCTGAGGTGAAAATATGTGAAATTTTATATTTTGCTTTGTGGCAAAAGATATGACGGCAAGAGCTGATTAATCTCTCGGGGTGAAAAGAGCGGAAGATTTGCCGCGCAAGGTCACCCACTGAGAGAGAGAGAACGATGCTTCCGCTCAAGCCAAAGACGGGCCTCCCCATATCCGAATATGACTCTTTGACAAGTGGAGAAACCACACTCCAGTCGAGCGAGGTATCTTATTTAGGCTCTCTTGATTTCGGGGCACTGGATATCGCGGGATTCCAGCCCGGCTCCCAGGACATGGGCGCCCACGCGGCCTCGGCCGATGGCCTGACGCTGACGCAGTCGAGCCAGAGCTGGGAACAGATCACCGGCGCGTTCACCGTCACCGAGGACACCCGCCTGTCCTTCGACTTCGCCGCCTCCAAGGCCGGCGAAATCCACGCCATCATGTTCGCCAACGGCGAAACCCTGTCGGAAGCGACCACGATCCAGCTGCTCGGCTCCCAGGCCTTCGGCATGCAGGACTACGCCGATTACGAGGCCGGGTCGGGGCTGCGCCATTACGACATCGCCCTGGGCGACCACTTCACCGGCAGCTTCGACCGCATCGTCTTCCTCACCGACGACGATGCCGGCCTGGGCGCCGACAGCACCTGGGCAAACGTCACCCTGCAGACCGGGACGGACGGCGCCGAGGCGGGCTCGGCCCTCGATTTCGGGGCACTGGATATCGCGGGATTCCAGCCCGGCTCCCAGGACATGGGCGCCCACGCGGCCTCGGCCGATGGCCTGACGCTGACGCAGTCGAGCCAGAGCTGGGAACAGATCACCGGCGCGTTCACCGTCACCGAGGACACCCGCCTGTCCTTCGACTTCGCCGCCTCCAAGGCCGGCGAAATCCACGCCATCATGTTCGCCAACGGCGAAACCCTGTCGGAAGCGACCACGATCCAGCTGCTCGGCTCCCAGGCCTTCGGCATGCAGGACTACGCCGATTACGAGGCCGGGTCGGGGCTGCGCCATTACGACATCGCCCTGGGCGACCACTTCACCGGCAGCTTCGACCGCATCGTCTTCCTCACCGACGACGATGCCGGCCTGGGCGCCGACAGCACCTGGGCAAACGTCACCCTGCAGACCGGGACGGACGGCGCCGAGGCGGGCTCGGCCCTCGATTTCGGGGCACTGGATATCGCGGGATTCCAGCCCGGCTCCCAGGACATGGGCGCCCACGCGGCCTCGGCCGATGGCCTGACGCTGACGCAGTCGAGCCAGAGCTGGGAACAGATCACCGGCGCGTTCACCGTCACCGAGGACACCCGCCTGTCCTTCGACTTCGCCGCCTCCAAGGCCGGCGAAATCCACGCCATCATGTTCGCCAACGGCGAAACCCTGTCGGAAGCGACCACGATCCAGCTGCTCGGCTCCCAGGCCTTCGGCATGCAGGACTACGCCGATTACGAGGCCGGGTCGGGGCTGCGCCATTACGACATCGCCCTGGGCGACCACTTCACCGGCAGCTTCGACCGCATCGTCTTCCTCACCGACGACGATGCCGGCCTGGGCGCCGACAGCACCTGGGCAAACGTCACCCTGCAGACCGGGACGGACGGCGCCGAGGCGGGCTCGGCCCTCGATTTCGGGGCACTGGATATCGCGGGATTCCAGCCCGGCTCCCAGGACATGGGCGCCCACGCGGCCTCGGCCGATGGCCTGACGCTGACGCAGTCGAGCCAGAGCTGGGAACAGATCACCGGCGCGTTCACCGTCACCGAGGACACCCGCCTGTCCTTCGACTTCGCCGCCTCCAAGGCCGGCGAAATCCACGCCATCATGTTCGCCAACGGCGAAACCCTGTCGGAAGCGACCACGATCCAGCTGCTCGGCTCCCAGGCCTTCGGCATGCAGGACTACGCCGATTACGAGGCCGGGTCGGGGCTGCGCCATTACGACATCGCCCTGGGCGACCACTTCACCGGCAGCTTCGACCGCATCGTCTTCCTCACCGACGACGATGCCGGCCTGGGCGCCGACAGCACCTGGGCAAACGTCACCCTGCAGACCGGGACGGACGGCGGCACACCCCAGCAGCCGGGCGGCCAGGAGCCCGACCCGGACCCGGTCGAACCGCCCGAGGACCCGGCTTCCCCGGTCGAGGACCCGTCAGCCCGGGACGCCCTCGGGCGACGGTGCCGGGACGGACGGCGGCATCCAGATCGACCGCACCGCGGTGGAGGTGAATTTCCGGGCGGTGACGACGCTGCGGCCGAGGGCGACGCCATCGCGGGATCCGCATCCTGGACGGTCCGGCGCATGGCAACCTGACCGTCAATCCCGACAACAGCCTGGCACTGGTGCTGACCGAGACCGACTATACCGGCCGGCTCGACATCCGCTACGAGGTGACCCACGCCGACCGGTCGACCGAGGTCGTGGAAACCCGGCTGGAGGCGGTCGCCGGCCCGGTCGAGGGCGGCTGGGGGCTCGGCGATCACTACATGCTGGCGACCGACGCGAACGACGAGGTGATCGTCGAATGGGGCGACAACCACCGCGACGTCTACGTCTCGGGCAGCGACGCCGCGCTGAGCCTGGAGGAGATCGCCGAGATCGAGGGGCTGAAGCCCGGCCAGATCAATGGCCGCTGGCTGGCGGACCACCCCGAATACGGGTCGTCCGAGGACACCGCCCTCGATTCCGGGGCGGGCTACATGCTGTGGCGGACCTTGGTGAGCGACTCCTACGAGGCGCCGGCCTCGCACTGGCTGCGCCTGGAGGCGGGCTACGAATACGACATGCGCATCCCCCTGATCGGAATGCGCGGCGAATCCGAGCTGCACCCGTTCCACATCACCTCCTATGGCGCGGGCGAGAAACCGGTCCTCTCGAACATGCTGCAGACCTTCGGCGAGGGCTCCCGCAACCTGGTCATCAGCGACGTGGAACTGGGCGACGGCCTGCGCTTCATCGCCAGCGGCGAGAACTACATTCTCGAGAACATCACCTCGCGCGGCGACATCATGACGATCCAGAAAGTCGGCGATTTCACGCTGCGCAATTCCGAGGTTCGACGTGGCACTCGAAACCTCGCTGACGGAGGGCCGCTGGGAGCCGGCGCCGAACCGGATCTCGGGGATCTACACCAGCGCCGTCGACGGGCTGCTGATGGAGAACACCTTCTTCGACCACAACGGCTGGGCCGACGGCTACGACCCGGATCTTTCGCTGGACGGCAACCAGCCGCCCAGCATCTACAACCACAACGTCTACATCGCCGTCGACAACCTGGACCTGACCTTCCGCGACAACATCTCGATGCGCGCCGCCTCCTTCGGGGCGCAGATCCGCTCGGGCGGGTATGTCGAGGACAATGTTTTTCTCCACAACAACGGCGCGGTCTATGTGGCCGGCGGCCCCACCAAGGGATCGAGTTCCGTCTACGCGGGCAACTACTCGCTCTATGCCGACAACGTGATCACCTCGGGCCAGAACCTGATCTACGGCGACATCAACGGCCAGGTCACCGGCGGCATGGGCGACTACGCGCCGCTGACCTCCCACGTGGACAACATCGTCGCCCATCTCGCCAATCCCGACGACCCCGAGGAACTGGCCAGCAAGACCATAACCCAGCCCGCCATCTACGGCGCTACCAAGGCCTATTACAACGACACGATCGTCTATAACTGGGCCGGGGCCGGCAAGGACAAGCACTTCCAGGACGTCAACACCGAGGGGCTGGACCGGGACGTGCTCGATGCCACCACGATCCAGAATTTCGCCGCCACGCTTCTGGGCAAGGCCGACGCTACGATCGCCGACCTGGCCGCGCACCTGCGCGCCTCGGCGATCGAGGACGCGTTCGCGGGCAAGACCGACGCCGTGCTGATCACCGAGTTCTTCCAGGCCGGCTTCGGGCTCACCCCCGAAGGCCGGCTCGCGGCGGAAGACCTGCGCTTCGTGCCCAGCGATCTTTCCGGCGGGGTCCGCTGGGACAACCGGCTGAACTGGTCGACCGAGGATCTGCCCGGCACCGTCGCCGGCGACAGCGTCGACCTGGCCGGCAACTGGGTGCGCTATGCCGGCACGACCGCGATCGAGGATCTCGATTTCGGCGCGGGGGGCCGGCTGACCGTGACCCAGGGCAAGCTGGAGATCGCCGGCGACGTCGAGACCGAGGCCGCGGGCGGCACGCTCGCGATCGCCGAGGCCGGCCAGGTCTGGATGAACGGCTATGGCGACAGCGACCGGCTGGAGATCGCGGTGGAGGGCGGCCGCTTCGCCAATACCGGGGCCGTGGACGGGCGGATCGACCTGTCGATCTCCGGCGGCCAGGCGCTGCTGGCCACCGAGGGCGCCCGGGCTCGACCTCTCCGGCGACAGCGCGATCGAGATCCGGGGCGACGCGGCGCAGGTCGGGTTCGGGCCCGCCGGCGGCCCCGGCGTGCTGCGGCTCGAGGCGGGCAGCACGCTGCGCTTCGAAGCCGCCGATGGCGGAATCGGCAGCATCGGCGAATTCCGTTCCGGCGCCCAGGGCGAGGCGCCGGTCGACGTCGCCTCGGGCGTGAATTTCGGCGAGGCGCAGCTTCAGATCGACCTCTCGGGGCTCGACGCCGGGGCCGGCCGCCACGCGCTGATCTCGGTCGACGAGATGGTCGGCGCCTTCGACAGCATCGATGTCACCGGCCTGTCGGATGCGCGCGACGCCAAGATCGTCGTCGACTACACCAACGACGTGTTGATGCTCGAGGTCTCGGACGAGGGCGCGGGCGCGGGCCGGCTGGACCTCTCGGTGCGCGGCGATGCCGAGGACGCCCGGGCCGATGCCCGTCTCTGGGAGGCGCTGACCGCGGACTTCGCCCCGCTCGGCGACGACCAGATGCCCGACGAGGTGGCGCTCAACGACGTGCTGCTGATGGAGTTCTGAGCACCGGCCGGGCGGGGAGCCCCCTGCCCGGCCGCGGCCGCGCGGCCGCGCGGCCGCGGCCTAGATGATCTGCAGGTTGCCCGTGGTCACCGCCACCCCGTAGACCACCGCGTTGGCCACGGCATGGGCGAGCACCGCATCGCCGATCCGCCCGCGCCGGCGGCAGACCCAGGAAAACACCAGCCCGGCCACCAGCGCCTCGGCCCAGCGGTCGTGCAGCGCGGCGAAGGCCGAGGCCGAGACCAGCGCCGCGGCGACGGCCCAGGCCCGCCCCTGCCCCAGCCTGAGCTTGCCCTCCAGGTAGTCGCGGAAGAACAGCTCCTCGACGAGCGGCACCAGAAGCACCGTGCCGAGGCCGCGGGCCAGGTACCACCCCACCAGCGCGCCCCGGCGAGCGTGCCATAGGGCGGCGCGGCATCGCCCGCCGGCACCGGGATCACGCACCACATCGCGCCGATCGCCGCCCCCGCCCCGAGGGCCACCGGGTCGAGCCGCCAGTCCAGCGCGCGGTAGATCGGCCAGAACAGCGCCACCACCGCCCCCAGGAGCGCGGTGCGCAGCGGGTAGAGCGCCCCCGGCGCGGTCGACAGCGTCGAGACCACCAGCGCCGAGAGCATCAACACCGCGAAGGGCAGGATCCGGGCGGCCATCGGATCGCGCCACAGCGGGGGCAGGGGCGCCGCCGCGGCCGGCCCCGCGCCCGCCGCCCGCGATAGAGCGCGGGGACGCCCCGCGCGAGCGCCACCACCCCCAAGGCGATCAGGGTGAACATCAGCCAGCCCGCATGGCTGTGAAAGCCGCCCACGGCCAGTTCGGGATGGCCGCTCAGCCCCAGCGCCAGCAGGGCCACGATCCGCACCACGTTCAACAACGCGCTGACGGCGATGCCGAGCGGCAGCAGCACCAGCGCCAGGGGAAAGCGAAGCTCGTGGCGGAACAGGATCAGGAACACGTCACGAAGATCGTGACCAGGGCCATCCCCTCGACCCCGAGCAGACCGGGGCGATGTCGATCCGGAACCCCTCGGCGCCGATGATCTTGCGCGCAGGGTCGGTCTCGATGCTGTAGCCCAAGACCCGCGTCCCCCAGACCACCGCGGCGAAGGTGGCCTCGTGATCGTGTCGACCTGCCAGAGCGGGCGGATCTTGATCGCGAGATAGGGCGCGGCCAGCCCCGCCACGGCGCTCAGCGCCAGCGGCCGGCCGGCCTCGGCCAGCAGGGTCCGCCAGCGCGCCGGCGGCGCCAGCATCAGCGCCGCGCCGGCCCCGCCCAGCAGCATGCCCAGCCCCCAGACCGCCGCGGCCGGCGCCACGAACATGCGCCCGGTGCCGTTCTCGAGAAACAGCAGCGGCAGGAACATCACCGCCACCCCGGCGAGGTTTGAGGCCGAGGGGCAGGGGGCGCGGCCCGGCCTCGGCAGGAACCGCGCCATCGCCCCGCGCGCGAGCATCGCGAACAGCGCGAGCGCGCCGGCCAAGGTCAGCGCGCTGACCATCACGCCGCTGGCCGCGCCGCAGATGCGCCAGCCCCAGTTCGCCTGGCAGTCGAAATCGATCCCGTGCTTGTAGATCAGGCTGATCGCGGCAAATTCGGCCGCCAGCAGCCCCAGGACGATCCACAGCCCTCCCCCGGCCGCACCGGCCCGTGCTGCAGGCATGCGTTCCATTCTCGCGCTCCGAATTCCCCACCCCGTCCTTGCGGGATAGCCCAGCCCGGGACACCGCTCAAGGACGTTGCGCGAAAGGCGCGGTTTCGCATGCGAAAACCGAAACGCCAGAACCTTGGAAACGCGGGATTTTTTCTGGCAAGCGCCGGAAATCTCGTGCCCCGGCCGTCACCGGCGGGCGAGAAAGCCGGCGATCGCCTCGGCCAGGCCGTCGTCGACGGCGCCCCCCGACAGCACGATGCGGCCCTTCTTCGCCGCAAGCCGGATCCCCGGCGCGACCTCGCGCGCGGTCTCCGCCCGGGCGGGCGCGGCCTTCTTCAGCGCCCGTTCCAGGGTCCGGCGTTCGGCCGCGGCATCGGCGGGGGGGCTTTTGCGCAGCGCTCGGCCAGCCGGCCGGCCAGGCCGGGATCGGATTTGAGCGCCGCGGCCAGCGCCAGCCCCAGCCGTTCCGGGATCGCGGCGGGAAACCGCAGCACCGCGCCCAGCGTCTCGTGCAGCCCGGCGAAGGTCAGGATCTTCGAGCGCCGCGCGGCCGGGGCGTTGGCGAACAGCCCGCGCGCCGCGGCGGCCGGGTCCTCGAACAGCCCCATCCGGGCCGCCTCGGCGACCAGCCGCCCGCGCTCGTAGAACGACAGGTCGGCACGGATCTCGTTTTCCTCGACCATCGCCAGATAGGCCCCGGCCGCGCCTTCGGGGCTGCGGATCAGGCACTGGATCTCGGCAAAGCGGGACTCGCCCGTCTCGGCATGCAAGTCCGACAGCGCCGCCAGGCGCCGTGCCCCCGAGATCAGCCCGTAACGCCCGCCGCCCAGGTCGACCACCTCGACCGGGGGTCTGCTGGCCGCGCGCGGCCAGGCTCGCCTTCAGCGCCGCCATCTCCTCGGCGTCGTGGTGCAGCCGGTCGCGCATCAGGTGGCCCGCCTCGACCGCCGCGAGCGGCACCGAAACCACCATCCGCCCGCTCTCCCGGGCCGCGGCGATCTCGCCGGACAGCCGGTCCAGCGCGGCGCGGGTGGCGGCATCGGCGGCGACCTCGGCCACCGGCGGCCGGCGGGTCGCGGTCGGCGCGACACCCTGGGGGTAACGCTGGGTCATGGGGTCCTCGGCATCGGGCAGGTCCGGCATCGGGGAGAGGCGTTTTCTGCGCGCCATCAGACGGGCTCCTTGGCTAAGATGGGGTGAAACGACCGGGCGCAGGTCATTCGGCGGCTTCCGCCCGGGCCAGTTCCTCGCGCCGCCAGATGCCGTAGAGCAGGGTCTTGAACGCGGCGTAGGTCGCGTCGAAGGCGGCGCGGCCGCGGGCATAGGTCTCGCGGTTGAAATCGCGGTAATCGGCCTCGTAGATGCCGTTCACCTGCTCCCCCCTGGCCGATCAGCGCGGTGAAATCCTGCCTGTGGGGCGAGAGCACCGGGCCCATATAGGCCTGGATCAGCCCCGCCATCTCGGCCTGCTGGGCGGCGTCGTAGCGGGTCATCACCGCGCGCACTGCGTCCCATTCGAACTGCAGCTCCTCGCGCCCCAGCGCGCGGGCGGCGACGTTCTCGCCCTCCTCGATCGAGGCGAAGGTGGCGTGCAGCATGTCGAAGAACCGCCCCGTGGAGTCGAATTCCAGGAACGACGCGCCGAAGGGCACCAGCAGGATGTCGGCCGCCGCCAGCCCGTTGATCGTGAGATAGCCGAGCGCCGGGGGGGTATCGAGGAAGACGAGGTCGTAGGCGTCCAGCACCCCGTCCTCGGCCAGGATGTCGGTCAGCGCGTCCCACAGCCGCCAGCCGCGCGACTGCATCCGCCAGACCGGAATCTGGAATTCCGCCCAGTAGAGGTTCAGCTGCGCCCCGATCAGGTCGATATTCGGCCAATGGGTGCGGCCGATCACGTCCTGTGCCGTGACCTTCAGTGCCTCGCCCAGGGTGTCGTCCAGCGGCAGCGGCGCCTCGCCCCGGTCGAGGCGCCGCTGGTTGTCGGCCCGGAGCGTGGTGGCGTAGTGGCGCGCAAGCAGCGGGAAGGCGGTGTCCCATTCGTCGGCGATCTGCCCGCCGAAGATCGAGGTCATCGACCCTTGGCTGTCGAGGTCGATCACCAGCACCCGGTAGCCGTCGAGCGCGGCGGACATCGCCAGGTGCGCCGCCGTCGAGGTCTTGCCGACCCCGCCCTTGAAATTCGCCACCGCGACGATCTTGGCAGGCAGGCCCTCGGGCCGGTAGGGCAGGTAGCCCTTGGCCTTGGAACCTTCCGCCCCGAAATGCGCCCGCAGCCGCAGCACTTCGTCCAGCGAGAACCACTTCGCGCCGCCCTCTGTTTCGGAGCGTCCCTGGGGCAGGTCCGGGTTCTGCCGCAGCACCCGGCGGAAATGGGCCGGCGCCACCGGGATCAGGTAGCGGGTGATCTCCCAGGTGGAGAACAGGCGCAACCGCCGTTCCCCGGTTGCGTCCAGCCCCCGCGCCGCGAGATCCGCCCGCCCCGGCGACAGGATTCCGCCACGCTGGCGAATTGTGCCGTGCCCACGGGGCCCCGAGCGTCGTCATGGCCCCG